>NZ_LLKS01000054.1:0-63510 GCF_001414205.1 Geobacillus sp. Sah69
CCGAAGTACCGCAAGGTAGACCTCTTCCGCCAAATCCAGCAGGCGATCGAGCGATTGTATCATGAACGGCGGATCACGCCGGTGTTCATTTTGGATGAGATGCATTTAGCGAAGGATGCATTTTTACAGGACATCGCGATCTTGTTCAACTTTGAGATGGATTCGACCAACCCATTTGTCTTGATTTTGGCCGGGCTGCCCCATTTACAGGGGAAGCTGCGGCTCAATCAGCACCGCCCTCTCGACCAGCGGATCATCATGCGATACCGGATGGGGCCKCTGGAGAAGGAAGAGGTGGCGGGCTACATCGAACATCGGATGAAACAGGCCGGGGCGAAGCATCCGATCTTCACCCCATCGGCGTTAGAGGCGATTGCCCTGCAGTCGCGGGGATGGCCTCGGGTGATCAACACGTTGGCCACGACGTGCCTGTTATACGGGTATCAGCTGAAAAAGGACGCCATTGACGAAGAAATGGTGCGCATGGCCGCAGAGGAAATGGGGTATTAGCACGAAAGGGGCCGAATCGGCCTCTTTTGTGCTTTCTCTTTTCCATAGGTCCATCAGGCGCGCTGGAAATCTTCATCTGAAAGAGCGTGCAAACGTTCCGAAAGAATGTGCAAAATCCGGAACAATCCGCAAAAATTTTGCACATTATTTCCGAATCCGCCTGAAATAATTTGAAAAAGGGATTCTGAAATAATGTGCTAGTTTACAATATGGTAGGCCACAATTTCATTATTGTATAGGTCTTTAATGGCGGACAAATAGAGTTTTTGCCCATTAAAAATCAAATATGGGTTCATCACCAAATTTTGTGATTTAGTGACAAAAAAGAGAAAGCACTGACGAGATCCTGGCCATAATGTTAGCGGTGAAATAAACATTAAGGAGGTCTCGTAAGTGCTTTCTATACCACTAGGATTGCCAGAATTTAAAGTGATTAAACAAGAACTTCTTTCCTATGGTTATGCGATTCATGTAGAGAAAACAGAGACACAGGAACGTTGCCCTCATTGTGGGTTTGCCACTTCCTCTGTCCACGACAGACGGACAAGAAAAGTACGGGATTTGGCGATTTTCCATCAACCGGTGTACTTGTTCGTAAAGGTAAAGCGCTATCGGTGCTGGAATTGTTCCCAAGTGTTTTCCGCCTCTTTGGAATCGATTCCACCCAATCAACACTACACCAATCGATTTTGTGAGTACTTGTATGAACTTTGCGAAGGCTCCACCATTCAAGAGGTTAGCCGAAAGCAGCGCATCCCATATACAACATTGGAACGCATTTATTACTCCATCGCATCGAAAAAAGCAAAAGAGCGTCAAACAGCGATAGAAGCATCTTCTCAAGAAGGAATGGTGCTTAGTTTAGATGAAATCGCGGTAAAAAAGGGACATCAGTATGAAACCGTATTGATGGATGCCAAAGCTGGATCGGTCATGGGAATGCATGCCGATCGCCAATGTGACTCCGCCATCAACTTGTTGAGCCAAAATATCCTGTCGAAAGAAATGGTCCAAACGGTGATTCTTGACATGTGGGAACCTTATCATAAGGCGGTTCGCGCCCTGTTTCCATCTGCTTCGATTGTTATCGATAAGTACCATGTGGTTCAAAAAGTGACCCAAGCCTTGGATCAAGCAAGAAAGGAATTTTCTCCATTGAAAAAGGCTCGATATCTTCTCTTAAAAGGCTGTGAAAAGCTTCGTAAGGACCAACGGCGTCGATTAGACGATATCTTGGAGGAGTATCCGGTACTCTCCATTGCTTATTATCTGAAAGAGTTGTTTCGGGATTTTTACCGAACCGATGGATATAACGAAGCAAAGGAACGCTTGGAAGAATGGATTCAGTTAGCTAAACAGAGCCCTTTTGCTTCTTTTCAGCAAGCAGCCAACACGCTTGAAAGGTGGAAGGAGCCGATTCTTTCCTACTTTTTGTGCCCATATACGAATGCCCGAATCGAGGGGACGAACCACAAGATCAAAAACATCAAACGCCGGGCATACGGCTATCGAAATTTAGAACGGTTTCGTTTGCGTGTATTTCTGGAGTGTACAGGGAACACTACAGGTAGTCAGGCTGCCTAAGCACTCCCTTCTTCCGCTATCGGTATGATAGTTGGTAGAATGGAACCCGTCAAGGAAAGCACTTGACTGTTTCCATTCTACCAACTTCGTGGTCTGTATGCGGAAGAAGGATCCTGACTGACGAACCTATTTCATCCAGCTAACATGTTTCTGGGATTGAGTGAAAACCACAGAAAATGGTGAAGACCCCAAAAACTTAACTAAGATGTGTCCATAAAAATATACTAGCATCATATTATTAAATACTTTATAATATTCAATAAAAGGAGGAATTTGTGAATATGGATATTAAAATTTTATGTGATTTTGAAGATTTAACTGGATTATTTCCAAGAAGAATTGAAGTAGGTGTTAATTTTGAATTATGGTTGTATCCACATATCAATTTAAGCAATGGAGAAAATGATTTTGATGATTTAGTTCTTATTATTAAAAATACAGAAATGAATTATAAATTATATATTTTCTCTGAGAATGAATCGAATTTTGAAGATCAAAAACATTTAGAAAAGATTATTAATTTAATACATGATGTTTCTGAGAATTTTGAATGTATTTTCAAAAAAGTTGAAGATATTTATTCAAAAGAAGTAGATGTTTTAATTGAAGAAATCAAGGAGGAACATAATGTTTAAAATTTTAAAAGTATTATTTTCGTTTGTTTTAATATTTATTATATTTTTAACTGTAGATGAGCAATTTTCATAACAATAATTACCATGTAAAAAGAAACAAACAGGGTACCCCTTATGCCACATGGAGCTGTTTTTTCACGGTATCAATGGGAATATTTTGTTTCGCTGCACAGTAAATGAACTCCACGAGGCTATGTCCTTTTCTCTTGCGCAAGAGATCGAGCCCATCAGAAAAATCGCTGTTCGACTCGAATAGGCTGTACACGTAAGCAAGCTGCACCAAGATCCAGTAGCGTTTCACCGCCCGAACCTGACGAACACGGTACCCATCGAGCTTCAGCTGGTCTTTCGCTTGTCGAAAAAAGCATTCGATCGACCAGCGTTGGGCATAGTGGCGCAAGATGTCTTCATCGCTTAGCTCCCGGTCGGTGCTCAAGACGCAGTGAAGATGTTCCGATGTCATCGGCTGATTGGCTTTCCAAGCGAGCAGCACCACCGCATGGTCGAGACCGTTGAGCGCTCCTTCGTAACGATAGACGCGATAATGCTCTTCTCCCACCGTGACGAGGTGAGTGTCATTCGGTTCGATGGAGCGGGCCAACTGCTTCGCTTGGACGGCAACGCCGTTCGGATAGAGAATCCGGTTCGTCTTGAGCATCACGATGACGTGGAATCCTTTTTTCAGACAAGCCGTACATCCAACGAAGAAAGCATCTCGATCGCGAGTTCCCCTTTGCTTTTTCCCGCCGTCTTGTCGTAGAGGCGGAAGGAAAAGGGAAACGCCTGGGTTGCAGTATGAACCATGAACCAAACAAGAGAATGGCCCCAAATCGATTTTTTCTCTGAGTGAGAGTAGTGCCAATCACATCCCTGAATCGCGTGTGTTGCCCGTGACGAAGGCTTGGTTTTTTGGCAAATCGTATCATCGATCGAAACAAACAAGGGTTGATTCTCCTGTTTGGTGATGCGTTCGACACGACGAAGGATCCACTGCTGGAGTTTGCGAAGCAGTGTCTCTTCCTCCCACGGACTTTTCGTGAAAAAATGGCTGAGTGTCGTGCGGTGGTTCGGATGAAAGCTCCCATGATGAAGATCGGTCAATGTTCCCGAAAAGCCCTTCGTGATCATCGCATCCACGATATGAACAAGATGCTTCATAACAGGTTTTGAAAAATAAAGGGCCAACCCCAACATCGTGAAAAACTTGTGAATTCCTTGATGATGTGCTAATCTATTCATGAGACATGAACCTCCTTGTGAATGGTTTGGTAGCACATCTATTCTAACCAAGGAATCGGGTTCATGTCTCCTTTTTTGTTTCGATGTAAATTTATGTTAGTGATTTTGCTCATCTACAGTTTTTAAATACATTTGAGCAAGTAGATGCAGCCAGTAGATCTAAGATTTATGACAAAGGGGAGTGGACTGTTTATTATGATAGTCCAGATAATGCAAAAACTTATCCACATTTACATTTTTATAAGAGTAAAAAACACATTTATTGTTTGAGATTGGATAATTTAGAAGCGTGTGATAGTACAGGGAAAAATGAAAATAAAGTGCCGAATAGTGTTAAAAAAGAAGTAATGAAGCATTCAAAAGTTCAATCTGCATTAAAAAAATATAATCCTAGTATGTTTTCCAGTAATGTTTTAAAGAAAGTAAAACCATTAATAGTTGCTGGTGCAGCTGTAGGGGTGGTAATTGCAGCTGCAAATATTTTTACTGGTGCTGTTGATGATGTAGCTGCATGGGCTGCTTTATCTGCTGCTTTAAAAATATAAATAATTAATACATTATATTCTATAATTTGAGCTCATTTTTCATTAGAAAAATGAGTTTCTTCTTGTCTTGGATGATGTATAAAATTTTGTGTAAAGCATTTTGCTAGACCAAAAGAAAAAAGGTGGGGTATTCTCTGATTTGGACAAAAACACATTCCAGAGAAAGGAGAACCCTACCTATGTCTAAAAGTATACCGAATGTAGACTGGGCAAATCAACTGGCGAACAGTGCCAGGCACTGTTCGCCAGAACTAGCTCTAGTGAAATATACATCCCTTTATCGCAACAATTAACCTTAACGTTTTTTGTAAATTGAATTATTTGTAAAAATCTATCTAAAAAGAAAAAGGGGGAATTTGTCCATACCCATCAAGTTAAGAATTTTGGTCTTTGTGCATCGTCAAAAACATGGTATCCTTTCTAACGAACACTCCACGTTAGAAAGGATTTTTTTCATGGAAAAAGTTCCATGAGCAATTTTTGCTCTCCACCCGGGATGAAAATGGCCACTCCAAAGGCGCGCATTTTCACGGAAAAGATCCATGGGCAGCGCGCTTTGCCCTCCACCCGGCATGAAAATGACTGCTCAAGGCGCTGCATTTTCACGGAAAAGTTCCATGGACGTAACTATTCAGCCACATCATAAAGTGAGCTGAATATTTTCCCCCTTTTGGCTGTTTTCAGAATATCACGTTTCAAATATTCTGTCAATATCGTTCAGCCGTGTTGGCTGTAGGATTTTGGCGCAAAAGAACATTGTCGTCGATCCCCCGGGGTTTTGGCACGATTGGAGGTCGACGACAATGTGGGGCTTGACGGCGAAGGGCCGTCTCACCCCTTCATCCTTTCAATCTTCTCCATCGGCAGTCCGGTCAGTTCGTGGATCGTGTCGACATCGTATCCTTTCGCCAGCATTCTCTTCACCACGTCGAGCTTCCCTTCCTCGATCCCTTCTTGGCGTCCTTGCTTCATCCCTTGCTTTAACCCCTGTTCGATTCCTTGTTGGATTCCCTTTTCCATCCCCCGCTGTTCGTATGAGACGATGAGCTCCATCACACGCTTTGCTTCCTTCGTTTCCATTTGGCTCCCCTCGTGTCGCCGTTTTGCTTCCTCCTCTTCGGATCGCCGCAAATACGTCTCGAAAAAAACCGAACAATAGCCGCTATTTCGCTTCATCCAGCTCGAGACGGATGAGCATGCGCAAAAATTCCTTTTTCACGTCGACTTTCTCCTCTTCATTATACCCCATTTTGCTTAGCAAGATGGTGGCAACCGAATTATTTGGTGGATGCAGCGCTAGGGCAGACCCATACGAGTGGGTTTCCCTCCACTCAAAATGATCTAACTTTTGAAAAAAATGCTTGCGTTTTCTAAAATTCCCCATTATTATAGTAATAGGATCATACCACAGCAATGATCTCAGGGTTACTATGATAAGGGCTTTCTGCCTAAGGCAGACTGACCCGCGGCGTTGGGGATCGCCTGTCGCCCGCTTTTGGCGGGCATTCCCCATCCTTGCGCAAACTCAGACCTTGGCGGAAAACGCTAAGGTCTTTTTTACTACATATCTCTATTAACGGGAGGGGATCGACATGAGATACAAAATCGGCCTTGATATCGGCATTACCTCTGTAGGTTGGGCAGTCATGAACTTGGATATTCCCCGCATCGAAGATTTGGGCGTCCGCATTTTTGACAGAGCCGAAAATCCGCAGACGGGAGAATCCCTAGCTCTTCCCCGACGCCTCGCCCGCTCCGCCCGGCGTCGATTGCGCCGCCGCAAGCATCGGCTGGAGCGCATTCGCCGTCTGGTCATTCGCGAAGGAATTTTAACGAAAGAGGAACTGGACAAACTATTCGAGGAAAAACACGAAATCGACGTCTGGCAGCTGCGTGTTGAGGCATTGGATCGAAAATTAAACAACGACGAGCTGGCTCGCGTCCTCCTTCATCTAGCCAAGCGGCGCGGCTTCAAATCCAACCGCAAAAGCGAGCGCAGCAACAAAGAAAACAGCACGATGCTCAAACATATCGAAGAAAACCGGGCCATTCTCTCAAGCTACCGGACCGTCGGCGAAATGATTGTGAAAGATCCAAAGTTTGCGCTCCATAAGCGCAATAAAGGAGAAAATTATACAAACACAATCGCCCGCGATGACTTAGAACGCGAGATCCGACTCATTTTCTCCAAACAGCGTGAGTTTGGAAACATGAGTTGCACGGAAGAGTTTGAGAATGAATATATCACCATTTGGGCTTCCCAGCGTCCTGTCGCTTCCAAAGATGACATCGAGAAAAAGGTCGGCTTTTGTACCTTTGAACCGAAAGAAAAACGGGCTCCAAAAGCAACTTATACATTCCAATCGTTCATCGCCTGGGAGCACATCAATAAATTGCGGCTCATCTCCCCATCAGGCGCACGAGGGCTCACCGATGAGGAACGACGCCTTTTGTATGAACAGGCATTCCAAAAAAACAAAATCACCTACCATGATATACGGACGTTGCTCCATTTGCCTGATGACACTTACTTTAAAGGCATTGTGTATGATCGAGGCGAATCACGAAAGCAAAATGAAAACATCCGATTCCTTGAACTCGACGCCTATCATCAAATTCGGAAAGCCGTCGATAAAGTGTATGGAAAAGGGAAGTCAAGTTCATTTCTCCCAATCGATTTTGATACATTCGGTTACGCCCTGACATTGTTTAAAGATGATGCCGACATTCACAGCTACTTGCGAAACGAATATGAACAAAACGGAAAACGGATGCCAAATTTAGCGAACAAGGTATATGACAACGAGCTAATTGAGGAACTATTGAACTTGTCATTCACCAAATTCGGCCATTTGTCGCTAAAGGCGCTTCGCAGCATTCTCCCGTACATGGAACAAGGAGAAGTCTACTCTTCGGCTTGTGAGCGGGCGGGATACACATTTACAGGGCCAAAGAAGAAACAAAAAACAATGTTGCTACCAAATATTCCGCCGATCGCCAATCCGGTCGTCATGCGTGCATTGACACAGGCGCGGAAAGTGGTGAATGCTATTATTAAAAAGTACGGTTCGCCGGTATCCATTCATATCGAGTTGGCCCGCGATTTATCACAAACGTTTGACGAACGGCGGAAAACAAAAAAAGAACAAGACGAAAACCGGAAGAAAAACGAAACCGCCATCCGCCAACTCATGGAGTATGGATTGACGCTAAACCCAACCGGCCATGACATTGTCAAGTTCAAACTTTGGAGTGAGCAAAATGGGAGGTGCGCCTACTCGCTTCAACCGATCGAAATCGAGCGGCTGCTTGAACCGGGGTATGTAGAAGTGGATCACGTCATCCCGTATAGCCGAAGCTTGGACGACAGTTATACCAATAAAGTGTTGGTATTGACAAGAGAAAACCGCGAAAAAGGCAACCGCATTCCTGCCGAATATTTAGGCGTCGGAACCGAACGCTGGCAACAGTTTGAAACGTTTGTGTTAACGAACAAGCAGTTTTCCAAAAAGAAACGGGATCGGCTGCTCCGACTCCATTATGATGAAAATGAAGAAACAGAATTTAAAAATCGAAATTTAAATGACACCCGGTATATTTCACGCTTTTTCGCCAACTTTATTCGCGAACATCTGAAATTCGCCGAAAGTGATGACAAGCAAAAAGTCTATACGGTCAACGGCCGCGTTACCGCCCATTTACGAAGCCGCTGGGAGTTTAACAAAAACCGTGAAGAATCGGATTTGCATCATGCCGTCGATGCCGTGATCGTCGCTTGCACAACGCCAAGCGATATCGCCAAAGTCACCGCCTTTTACCAACGGCGCGAACAAAACAAAGAACTGGCCAAAAAGAAAGAACCGCACTTCCCGCAGCCTTGGCCGCACTTCGCCGACGAACTGCGGGCGCGTTTATCCAAACATCCAAAAGAGAGTATAAAAGCTCTCAATCTTGGAAATTATGATGATCAGAAACTCGAATCGCTACAGCCGGTTTTTGTATCCCGAATGCCGAAGCGGAGCGTTACAGGGGCGGCTCATCAAGAAACATTACGGCGCTACGTCGGTATCGATGAACGGAGCGGGAAAATCCAAACTGTTGTCAAAACGAAACTGTCCGAAATCAAGTTGGATGCGAGCGGGCATTTTCCGATGTACGGCAAAGAAAGCGACCCAAGGACATACGAAGCGATCCGCCAGCGTCTGCTTGAACATAACAATGACCCGAAAAAGGCATTCCAAGAACCTTTGTACAAGCCGAAAAAGAACGGCGAACCCGGGCCTGTCATTCGGACCGTAAAAATCATCGACACAAAAAACCAGGTCATCCCGCTCAATGACGGCAAAACCGTCGCCTACAACAGCAACATCGTTCGGGTTGACGTATTTGAAAAAGATGGGAAATATTATTGTGTCCCTGTCTACACCATGGACATCATGAAAGGGATTTTGCCAAACAAAGCCATCGAGCCGAACAAGCCGTACTCTGAGTGGAAGGAAATGACGGAGGACTATACGTTCCGATTTAGCCTGTACCCGAATGATCTCATTCGCATTGAGCTTCCGCGGGAAAAAACAGTGAAAACAGCCGCAGGCGAAGAGATCAACGTTAAGGATGTATTTGTCTACTACAAAACGATTGACTCAGCCAACGGAGGATTAGAGTTGATCAGCCATGACCACCGTTTCTCGCTCCGCGGCGTCGGTTCAAGAACCCTCAAACGATTCGAGAAATATCAAGTAGATGTGCTCGGCAACATCTACAAAGTGAGAGGGGAAAAGAGAGTTGGGTTGGCGTCATCTGCTCATTCGAAACCCGGGAAAACTATCCGTCCGTTACAATCAACTCGTGATTGAACAGGAAGAAAAAGTTTCGATCCCGCTCGAGGATATTTGTTCCATTATCATCGAGGAACAAGCTGTCAGCGTGACAGTAGCCGCTTTAAGCAAAATGGCCGAACATAACATTGCATTATTCACCTGTGACCAAAAACGGCTTCCCAATGGGGTGCTGCAGCCGTTCCAAAAACATTCCCGCCAAGTGGGCGTGCTGCACATGCAGTACGCCTACTCCAAGCCTTTTAAAAAGCGAATTTGGCAGCGGGTCGTGATCCAAAAACTCATCAATCAAGGAAAGTGTTTGGAGTTCCTGAACAAAGAAGGAGCCGACGAGCTATACCGCATCAGCAAAACCGTCGACTCTGGAGACAGCAATAACCGTGAAGCGTATGGAGCCAAAAAGTATTTCCAGTATTTATTTGGCAGTGAATTTACCCGACGAAGCGACTCCGTGGTGAACGCTTCTTTAAATTACGGATACGCCATTATGCGGGGACTCGTCGCCCGCTCTCTCGTTGGGTATGGTTTTTTCCCATGCTTAGGAATTTACCATGATAACGAGTTGAACAAATTTAATCTCGCCGACGACTTTATGGAAGTATTGCGTCCGCTCGTTGACCTATACGTGGCTCAACATATTCAACCGGATGATGAATTTTCTCCATCCATTCGGGCAGACTTATATAATTTAGCCAACATGGACATACTAGTGAATGGAGAAAAACTGACCGTCGTGAACGCGGTGGAAGAAATGATAAAAAGCTTCGTCACGGCAAGCCGAAGCCAAGACCCTTCGTTGTTGAAATTGCCGGAACTTCTCCCGTTGCAACTGCACGTGTATGAGTAAGTTTATGCGGTTGCTCGTCTTTTTCGATCTTCCCGTCGTGACCAACCGGGAGAAGCGCGAATACCGGCGATTTCGCACATTCCTGCTGAACGAAGGGTACGATATGTTGCAATTTTCGGTCTACAGCCGCGTCTGCCACGGACATGAAGCAACGGACAAACATTTGGCAAGATTAAAACGCAACTTACCTCCTCGAGGATCGATTCGGGCGATGGTCGTAACGGAAAAGCAGTACGCAAAAATGCAGCTGCTTCTTGGGGAACCAACGGCGCAAGAAAAGAAAGTGACATCCACCCAGCTGACGCTTTTTTAAAAAAAAACAGAAATGGTTCCTCTTTTTGCATAAGCGCCTTTGCATTTTTTGAAAGCAAAAAAGCCTGCGATCCTTGAGATTGCAGGCTTTTTTGGATACGTATTATACCACAGCGATAATCTCAGGGGAACTATGACAATGCGGCCCAAAATCTTTTCTTTGCGTAATTATACCACAGCGATAATCTCAGGGGAACTATGACGCATCGTCGTCGATCAATACGGCGGCGATGATTATACCACAGCGATAATCTCAGGGGAACTATGACCCATAAGGTTGACTATATCCTCCAAAATGCATTATACCACAGCGATAATCTCAGGGGAACTATGACACTACAACAATTGATTGATGTGAGAGGAAAATTATACCACAGCGATAATCTCAGGGGAACTATGACACCGGTAGCGCGCAATCGGTCACTTTTTTAATTATACCACAGCGATAATCTCAGGGGAACTATGACCGTCTTCGCGTTGTACCTGGGCTCCGCTCGATTATACCACAGCGATAATCTCAGGGGAACTATGACCGTTGTGCCAGATTCGATTCGCAAAAACAATTATACCACAGCGATAATCTCAGGGGAACTATGACTGATTGAGGAAGATTTAGGCGAGCGCTTCGATTATACCACAGCGATAATCTCAGGGGAACTATGACATACGAGCAACTCGTCCTTGATTCTTGGAATTATACCACAGCGATAATCTCAGGGGAACTATGACCAACCGCTTTTCGGCTTCTACCCTCTGTTCATTATACCACAGCGATAATCTCAGGGGAACTATGACGCATAGCTTTGTACAGAAGCAATCCCTTGAATTATACCACAGCGATAATCTCAGGGGAACTATGACTTTCATTTCCATATTGGTCACCCCGCTTGTATTATACCACAGCGATAATCTCAGGGGAACTATGACTGTGATCGCCTTGTTTGTTGCTTCTTCATAATTATACCACAGCGATAATCTCAGGGGAACTATGACCTGGGAAGCAGAATCCCATACTTGCCTAGAATTATACCACAGCGATAATCTCAGGGGAACTATGACGTTTGCTCCGACCTTGTGCATAGAGTGCGAATTATACCACAGCGATAATCTCAGGGGAACTATGACCGAAACAGCGGCTCGTCGCCGCGGGCGTGCATTATACCACAGCGATAATCTCAGGGGAACTATGACTGTTTGCTTACGGGATTCTAAATACTCAATATTATACCACAGCGATAATCTCAGGGGAACTATGACCGGTACATACGGCGATCAGTCCGTTTTCTGATTATACCACAGCGATAATCTCAGGGGAACTATGACGCCGTGGACACCGATTGAGCAGGAGCGTGAATTATACCACAGCGATAATCTCAGGGGAACTATGACTCGCATTATTACACTTTGATGATAGTATTAATTATACCACAGCGATAATCTCAGGGGAACTATGACTGTATCGCTTGATAATCATGCTAACGGTTGATTATACCACAGCGATAATCTCAGGGGAACTATGACTCCTTTGACGTTTGAAAATTTTACACTACCATTATACCACAGCGATAATCTCAGGGGAACTATGACAAATGCCTCTTGATCGTGAACAGCCAAAAGATTATACCACAGCGATAATCTCAGGGGAACTATGACTACCTGGCCGGCGGTATTGTCAAAAGTGTATTATACCACAGCGATAATCTCAGGGGAACTATGACCGGCTGGTGTTGCTCCAGCAACAGCACCAAATTATACCACAGCGATAATCTCAGGGGAACTATGACAAAAAGACTACGAGCGCATCGCCACACTCGATTATACCACAGCGATAATCTCAGGGGAACTATGACACAACACCTGTACGCTTATCCGGCTTGATAATTATACCACAGCGATAATCTCAGGGGAACTATGACCTATGTTGACGTGTGAGTAAAATATTTGTGGGTGACATTCAGGAATGATTCCCCGACGAGGGTTGCGAACTTTTGTTCGCGACGCTCGTCGGGGCCACCAAGCGAAGCGCGGTAGAAAAAAGCAAATGTCATGCAAAAAGGACTCTCTCCCTGCTATGATGGTGATGACCAACATCCATAAAACAGGAGGGAGAGAGTCCATGAAACATCTTACCACAGAATGGCCTTTATTAAAAGAGCTGGAGGAACAATTAGTCAGAACTCTTCAAAAGGTGTTCGCTGTCTTGTTGGCGGCCCTTTTGGAGGAGATTGATCAACAACTGGCGGAAGCGCGGGACAAGCGCCGGTATCAGCTGAAAGACAAACGGCCGACCACGATCCAAACGCTGTTTGGAGAAGTGACGTTTCGACGGAACTACTACTATGATCGGCAGGCGGGGGCGTATACCTTCTTGCTGGATGCCGAACTGGGCTTTGATGGAGCGCAGTCGATCAGCCCTTGCCTCGAGGAAACGGCGGTCGAGTTGGCCGTAGAGTGCTCTTCCTACCGCAAAGCGGCCCGTACGTTGGAGTCGATCGTGGGGTATGCGGTCCTAAGCCACGAGGCGATTCGCCAACTGGTGCTGGAGGCCCCTGTCTCGCTGCACCACCCTGTTTCCCAACGGCACGGCCGRGTGCTGTTTGTGGAGGCGGATGGRCTGTTYATTTCCCGCCAGGGGAAAGGGAAACGGGCGAAAGAAGAGAAAATCCTGGCGGTTCACGARGGATGGAAACGAAACGGTTCGCAGCTCGAGCTCGTGAACCGGCGCCACTACCTCCATGAAGGGGAGGGAGACGTGTGGGAACGGTTCGAAGAGTGGCTGATGAACGAATATGCCTATGAYCCGTGCCGGGACCTKTTGATCATCAACGGCGACGCGGCGTCGTGGATCACGGCCTGCCGGGAGTATTTTGGRAAGCGRGCSTGCTTTCAGCTGGATCGATTTCATGTGGCGCGGGAGCTGCGTCAGTGTCTGTCCGGCCATCCGCGTTGGCGGGAGGTGCGGAAGAAGCTGGCGAAACAAGACGAAGAGGGRCTTCTSGTGGAGCTGAACAGCGCGGTCGGCACGTTGGAGGACGAAGCGAAAGAGAAGCAGATGGCTGCCATGATCCGYCGGATCGAGTCGATGCCGGGATGCATCCGGGACTATCGGGAGTGGCTGTCGGAGCAAGGGGTGGAGACGACCGGCATGCGTCCGATGGGCCACGCCGAGAGCGTGATGAGCCGGTTTGCGCATCGGGTGAAATCCCGCCGCAGCTGGAAAGACCAAGGGCTTCGGGCGTTTCTGAGGGCGATGGCGGCCCGAATCGACGGGATTTGGCGGAGAAATGGGCAGTTGGTGGAGGAAGAAGAGACCCGAACGGCGGCCTCGGCCTCAACAAAGTCCAAGCGGATCGAACAGGCCAAACGGAAGGCCGGACGGTTATGGGCAGATGTGGTGCGTCAGAATCTACCGTGTCTGCAGCGGTCATCCGGGACGCCGATCCATCAAGCGTTGTCGGCGCTCCGGGATGGTGGTTGGGTGTAAAAAAATGGAATATCGTATCATCGCCTCAAGATGAGGGATGAGAGTCCGAAAGCGCTTACGATATGAATTCCTGAAAATGGTTCGCTAACTAGTGATTGACAACACCCGTAGTGAACCGAAAAAATGTTCTCCACAAAGTCTTGACTGACTCTTGGGTGAAATTTTTATTGACAATGTTCGACACAAGGTGATACAATCACAGTTGTAGTCAATCGAATAGGCGATTGTTGCGCTCTTATCAAGAGAGGTGGAGGGATGTGCCCAATGAAGCCCGGCAACCGTCAGCGCGTGCGCTGAAAAGGTGCCAATTCACACAAAGCGGCCTGCTTTGAGAGATAAGAGACGGAATGGTGCACAATACCTTTCTGTTCTCTGCGGGCAGAAAGGTTTTCTTTTTGCGCTCCGCCGCCTTGGGGAGGAAGGTGAAACGATGATTACACTCGAACATGTGACAAAGATCTATCAAGCGGCTAACGGCTCGGTCACGGCCGTCGACAATGTGTCGCTTGAGATTCGCGAAGGGGAAATTTTCGGCATTATCGGCTACAGCGGCGCGGGGAAAAGTACGCTCATCCGCTTGCTCAATGGGCTCGAGAAGCCGACGGGCGGCCGGGTGGTCGTCGCCGGCCGCGACATGGGGCGCATCAAAGGGCGGGAGCTGCGCAAGGCGCGTCAAGAGATCGGGATGATTTTCCAACATTTCAACTTGCTTTGGTCGCGCACAGTGCGGGAAAACATTGCGTTTCCGCTCGAGATTGCGGGTGTTCCGAAAGCGGAGCGGCAAAAACGGGTCGATGAATTGATCGAGCTCGTCGGGCTCACGGGGCGGGAAGAGGCGTATCCGTCGCAGTTGAGCGGCGGGCAAAAGCAGCGTGTCGGCATTGCCCGGGCGCTCGCCAACAACCCGAAAGTGCTGCTTTGCGACGAGGCGACATCGGCGTTGGACCCGCAGACGACCGATGCGATTTTGGACTTGCTCGTTGACATCAACAAGCGGCTCGGGCTGACGATCGTGCTGATCACCCATGAAATGCACGTCATCCGCAAAATTTGCGACCGCGTCGCCGTGATGGAAAACGGCAAAATCGTTGAGCAAGGCGACGTGTTGCACGTGTTCCGCAACCCGCAGCAGCCGATCACGAAGCGGTTCGTCAAGCAGCTCGTCGAGCCGGAGGAGACGGAAGAGGCGATTTCCCATTTGTTTGGCCAATACCCGAACGGGCTGATCGCGCAGCTGACGTTTGTCGGCGCGGCGGCCGGCCAGCCGCTCATCAGCCAGGTCGTGCGGCAATTTGCCGTCGATATGAATATTTTGCAAGGGAAAATTTCGCAAACCCATCAAGGCGCTTATGGGGTGCTGTTTGTGCACATCAATGGGGCGGCGGATGAAATTGACCGGGCGCTTGACTACATTCAACGCCAGCAGGTGGCGGTGGAGGTGATTCACGATGCTCGCTAACCTCCTGCCGAACGTCCAATGGGAGACAATGTGGGCGGCGACGGTCGAGACGCTGTATATGACGGGAGTGGCGGTGGCGGCCACTTTCGTTCTCGGAATCGTTCTTGGCTTGCTTCTATTTTTGACAGCGAAGGGCAACCTATGGGAAAACCGGTTTGTCAATACCGTGATTGCGGCGTTTGTGAACATTTTCCGCTCCATTCCGTTTATTATTTTGATCATTTTGCTCATTCCGTTTACCACCTGGCTCGTCGGGACGATGCTTGGCGCCAATGCGGCGCTGCCGGCTTTGGTCATTGGGGCCGCGCCGTTTTACGCCCGCATGGTGGAGATTGCCCTTCGCGAAATTGATAAAGGCGTCATCGAAGCAGCCCAAGCGATGGGCGCCTCAACGTGGACGATCATTTGGAAAGTGCTGCTGCCGGAGTCATTGCCGGCGCTTGTCTCCGGCATTACGGTGACGGCGGTGTCGCTCGTCAGCTATACAGCGATGGCTGGAGCCATCGGCGCCGGCGGGCTTGGGAACTTGGCGTATTTGGAAGGGTTCCAGCGCAACCATAACGATGTGACATTTGTCGCAACCGTATTGGTGTTGGTCATTGTATTTATCATTCAGCTGATCGGTGACTTTGTCACTTCGAAAATCGATAAACGATAAAGGGGGAAACAACTGATGAAGAAATGGTTGGGTGTGTTGCTCGCCGCCATTCTCGTGCTCGCTTTGGCGGCATGCGGCGGCAACAATAACGACAGCGCGGAAGGCGGCAAAGACGGCAAATTGGTGAAGTTGAAAGTCGGTGCGTCGAACGTGCCGCATGCGGAAATTTTGGAAAAAGCGAAACCGATTTTGAAAGAAAAAGGCATCGACTTGGAGATCATTACGTTCCAAGATTACATCTTGCCGAACAAAGCGCTGGCTGAGAAGCAAATCGACGCCAACTATTTCCAACACATTCCGTATTTGGAATCGCAAAAGAAAGAGTACGGCTATGATTTCGTCAACGCCGGCGGCATTCATATCGAGCCGATCGGCTTATACTCGAAAAAATACAAAAGCATTGAAGAACTGCCGGACGGCGCGACGATCATCATGAGCAACTCGGTCGCCGACCATGGCCGCATTTTGTCGATGCTGCAAGAAAAGGGGCTCATTAAGCTGAAACCGGGCATCGATAAAACGAAAGCGACGGTCAACGACATCGTCGAAAACCCGAAACATTTGAAATTTAAAGCGGACGTCGATGCTGGACTTCTGCCGCAAATTTACAAAAACGGCGAAGGCGATGCGGTTTTGATCAACGCCAACTATGCGCTTGACGCCGGTTTGGACCCGGCGAAAGACCCGATCGCCGTGGAGTCGCCGAAAAACAATCCGTATGTGAACATTGTGGCGGTGCGCAAAGGCGATGAAAACCGAAAAGAAATCAAAACGCTTGTCGAAGTGCTGCAATCGAAAGAAATTCAAGATTTCATCAAAGAAAAATACCACGGCGCCGTCATTCCAGCGGCGACAAACAATCAATAACGGAAGCGAATCGCTTCCGTTATTTTTTGCACAAAAAAGAGCCGCCCGAAAGTTCAAAACCGTTTTGGATGGAGAGACGCCGCGGCCGGTCTGTTTCCCGCGCTTCATCGGTTGTTCAAACGCGCCAGTACGGCGGCGAGCATGACGATGATGACGCAGTTTTGCAGGGCGACCACTGTCGTTAAACTGAAGATGACGTCCCCGTGTTCACCGAGAATGCTGCCGATGATGATCCATGCCAGAAACGAAGCGAAAGCGGCGGTTAAGGCAAAGACAACCCAACGAATCAATGGTATTCTCCCCTTTCCTATGATGATGGAAGTGGAACAGAACCATTCGTTTTCATCATGACATTCCGTCGATGTTGGCGAAACGGTGGTGTTTCCACACCCTTTCAATACCATTCGTTTATGCATCGGTCGAATCCTCCCTTCACCGCTACAAAGAAGGGATAGGGGCGTTCACCCAAAAAACTTCCGAACGTAGCCGAGCGGTTTAACGCGTTTACGGAAGCGTGCTTTGCCGAGGGAGCGCTGTCGAAAAAAGAAAAACAATTGATCGCCCTTGGCATCAGCTTGGCGACGCAAGATGAGTATTGCACGATTTACCATGCGAAAGGCTGCCTTGATGAAGGAGCGTCGGAACAGGAAATTTTGGAAGTATGCGCGGTGGCGGCCGCGTTTGGCGGCGGGGCGGCGATGAGCCAAGCGGTGACGCTTGTGCAAGAATGCCTCCGCGAGCTGCGGGCGGCTCACTAGACTCCGGAAAAAACGGGGTCTTTTTTTGCAAAAACTCGTACAAGCTTGCGGTTTTCGTGTAAAATAGTAAAAGGCGCTGTTTTTTCACACGGTCACAGTGAAAACAGAGCGGGAAAGTTGCACGTAGTTTTCATTTGTTATAAAATGATAATGAGAATAAAATGAGAATGAACGATCGCTAGAAGACAAGCGAGTGAATTGACTTTCAATTGAGAATTGGAGGTATGCTGCATGGCGGTATTGACGATTCGCAATCTCCACGTCGCCGTGGAGGGAAAAGAAATTTTAAAAGGAGTGGACTTGGAAGTCAAAGGCGGGGAAATCCACGCCATCATGGGTCCGAACGGAACGGGGAAGTCGACGCTGGCATCGGCCATTATGGGCCATCCAAAATATGAAGTGACAGAAGGATCGGTGACGCTCGACGGCCAGGATGTCCTTGAGATGGAAGTCGACGAACGGGCGCGCGCCGGCCTGTTTTTGGCGATGCAATACCCAAGCGAAATCAGTGGAGTGACGAACGCCGACTTTTTGCGCGCGGCGATCAACGCCCGGCTTGGCGAAGGCAACGAAATTTCGCTCATGAAATTCATCCGCAAGCTCGATGAAAAAATGGCGTTTCTCGAAATGAACCCGGATATGGCGCACCGTTACTTGAACGAAGGATTCTCGGGCGGGGAGAAAAAGCGAAATGAAATTTTGCAGCTGATGATGCTTGAGCCGAAAATCGCCATTTTAGACGAGATCGACTCCGGCCTCGATATCGACGCGCTCAAAATCGTCGCCAAAGGTGTCAACGAAATGCGCAGCAGCGAGTTCGGCTGTTTGATCATCACCCACTACCAGCGGCTGCTCAACTACATCACCCCGGATTATGTGCATGTCATGATGCAAGGGCGCATCGTCAAGTCCGGCGGTCCGGAGCTGGCGCAGCGGCTTGAGGCGGAAGGGTACGACTGGATCAAAAAAGAACTCGGCATCGAAGACGAAACGGTCGGACAAGAAGCGTAAGCGTTAGGAGGAGGACTATGGCGACAGAAACGAAAATCCCATTCGATGAAACCTACATCCGCACGTTCTCAAGCGGACGCGGCGAACCGGGCTGGCTGACCGAGCGGCGCCTTGAGGCGCTTCGGTTGGCGGAGCGGCTGCCGCTTCCGAAACCGGAGAAAACGAAAATCGACAATTGGAACTTCACTGGCTTCTCACGCCATGCCGTTGACAGTGCGCCATATGCCGGCCTCGATGACTTGCCTGAAGCGGTCAAGGCGCTCATGCAAGCCGGCGAAGGAACGAAAAATTTGTACGTGCAGCGCAACCATACGCCGGCGTATGTGTCGCTGTCCGATGAGTTGAAGGAGAAGGGCGTCATTTTCACCGACATCTTCACCGCAGCGCGCGAGCATGGCGACTTGCTGAAAAACTATTTGATGACGGCGGTCAAGCCGGATGAGCACCGCCTTGCCGCGCTCCATGCGGCGCTGCTCAACGGCGGTGTGTTTGTCTATGTCCCGAAAAATGTGGAGATTGAAACGCCGCTTCAGGCGGTCTATATTCAAGACGAAGACGACATCGCCTTGTTTAACCATGTCATCGTCGTGGCGGAAGACAACAGCCGCGTCGTGTTTGTCGAAAATTATATATCAACAAGCCGCGAAGGAAACGCGGTCGTTAATGTGGTCGCCGAGGTGTTTGCTCAAGCGAACGCAAGCGTCTTTTTCGCCGCTGTCGACCATTTGGCCAAAGGCACCACGACGTATGTCAATCGGCGCGGCATCGCCGGGCGCGATGGACGGATCGAATGGGCGCTCGGGCTGATGAATGACGGCAATACGGTCTCCGAGAACATCACCCGCCTTGTCGGCGACGGCTCGTTCGGCGATACGAAAACGGTCGCGGTCAGCCGCGGCGAGCAAGTGCAAAACTTTACGACGAGCGTCATTCATTACGGAAAGCATACAGAAGGCCACATTTTAAAACACGGCGTCGTCCGCGACAGCGCGACCTCGATTTTCAACGGCATCGGGAAAATTGAGCACGGTGCGTCAAAATCAAACGCCGAGCAGGAGTCGCGCGTCTTGATGTTGAGCGAAAAAGCGCGCGGCGATGCGAACCCGATTTTGTTGATTGACGAGGACGACGTCATGGCCGGCCACGCCGCTTCTGTCGGGCGCGTTGACCCGATCCAATTGTATTACTTAATGAGCCGCGGCATTCCGAGACGCGACGCGGAACGGCTCATCATCCACGGCTTTTTGGCGCCGGTTGTCGAGGCGATTCCCCTTGAAGGCGTGAAAAACCAATTAATTGAAGTGATTGAAAGGAAAGTTCAATCATGAATGTGAACGACATTCGCGCGTTGTTTCCGATTTTGCATCAGCAAGTGAACGGCCATCCGCTCGTTTATTTCGACAGCGCGGCGACATCGCAAAAGCCGCTGCCGGTGATTGAGGCGCTTGACCGCTATTACCGCGAGTACAACTCGAACGTCCACCGCGGCGTCCATACGCTCGGGACGAAGGCGACCGATGCGTACGAAGGCGCGCGCGAAAAAGTGCGGCGGTTTTTAAACGCCCAATCGGCGCAGGAAATCATCTTTACGCGTGGCACGACGGCATCGCTTAATTTGGTCGCCTCCAGCTACGGGCGCGCCAACGTCAAAGAAGGCGATGAGATCGTCATCACGTACATGGAGCATCACAGCAACTTGATTCCGTGGCAGCAGCTGGCGAAGCAAACGGGGGCGACGTTAAAATACATTCCAATGCAGGAAGACGGCACGATCGATCTGCGCGATGTCGAGGCGACCGTCACCGAAGCAGCGAAGATTGTCGCCATTGCTCATGTATCGAACGTGCTTGGGACGATCAACCCGGTGCGGGAGATCGCCCGCATCGCCCATAAGCGCGGCGCGGTCGTCGTCGTCGATGCGGCGCAAAGCGCTCCGCATATGAAGGTCGATGTTCAGGAACTTGATTGCGATTTTCTCGCCCTTTCCGGCCATAAAATGTGCGGGCCGACGGGAATCGGCGTATTATATGGCAAAAAGAAATGGCTTGAGCAGATGGAGCCGGTCGAGTTCGGCGGCGAAATGATCGATTTTGTTGAGCTGTACGACTCGACGTGGAAAGAGCTGCCGTGGAAGTTTGAAGGAGGCACGCCGATCATCGCCGGGGCGATTGGCCTTGGGGCGGCGATCGATTTCCTTGAACAAGTCGGCTTGGACGCCATCGCCGCCCATGAGCACGAGCTGGCGCAATACGCACTCGAACGGCTGGCTGGCATCGACGGCGTCACGGTATATGGCCCGAAAGAACGGGCGGGGCTTGTGACGTTTAACATCGACGGGGTGCATCCGCACGATGTGGCGACGGTTCTTGACGCCGAAGGGATCGCCATCCGCGCCGGCCACCATTGCGCCCAGCCGCTCATGAAATGGCTCGGCGTGACGGCGACCGCCCGGGCGAGCTTTTACCTTTACAATACGAAAGAGGAAATCGACCGGTTCATCGCCGCATTACAGAAAGCGAAGGAGTACTTCAGCCATGTCTTCTAACCATCCGTTGGATCAGCTTTACCGCCAAGTCATTATGGATCATTATAAAAACCCGCGAAACCGCGGGGTGCTTGAAGGAACGAACGTCGATGTCAACATGAACAACCCGACGTGCGGCGACCGCATCCACTTGACGATGAAAGTCGAAGACGGAAAAGTCGCCGACGTCAAATTTGAAGGCGAAGGCTGTTCGATTTCAATGTCGTCGGCGTCGATGATGACGCAGGCGATCAAAGGAAAAACGGTGGAGGAAGCGCTTCGGCTCGCCCACATTTTTTCCGATATGATCCAAGGGAAAGAGTACGACGATTCCGTCGACCTTGGCGACATCGAGGCGCTCCAAGGCGTTTCCAAGTTTCCGGCCCGCATCAAATGTGCGACGCTCGCGTGGAAAGCGCTCGAAAAAGGACTGCATCACCACTAAGTCTAAAGGAAGGTGAACCGAGATGGCGAAAAAAGCCCCGGAAATTGGTGAATACAAGTACGGCTTCGTCGATAAAGACGTCTCCGTCTTCCGCGCCCAGCGCGGCCTGACGCGTGAAGTCGTCGAAGAAATTTCGCGGATGAAAAACGAGCCGCAATGGATGCTCGAGTTCCGCTTAAAAGCGCTCGACATCTTCTACAGCAAACCGATGCCGCAATGGGGCGGCGACTTATCAAGCCTCGATTTCGATGAAATTACGTACTACGTCAAACCGACGGAAAAATCGGGCCGTTCGTGGGATGAGGTGCCGGCGGAGATCAAAGCGACGTTCGATAAATTAGGGATTCCAGAGGCGGAACAAAAATATTTGGCCGGCGTCTCGGCGCAATACGAATCGGAAGTCGTCTACCACAACATGAAAGAAGACCTCGAAAAACTCGGTGTCATCTTTAAAGACACCGACTCGGCGCTGAAGGAGAACGAAGACTTGTTCCGCGAGTATTTCGCCAAAGTCGTGCCGCCGACAGACAACAAATTTGCGGCCTTGAACTCGGCCGTCTGGTCGGGCGGTTCGTTCATCTACGTCCCGAAAGGCGTCAAAGTCGATACGCCGCTTCAGGCGTACTTCCGCATCAACTCGGAAAACATGGGGCAGTTTGAACGGACGCTCATCATCGTGGACGAAGGGGCGCACGTCCATTACGTCGAAGGCTGCACGGCGCCGATTTACACGACGAACTCGCTTCATAGCGCGGTTGTTGAGATCATCGTCAAAAAAGGCGCCTACTGCCGCTACACGACGATCCAAAACTGGGCGAACAACGTCTTCAACTTGGTGACGAAGCGCGCCGTCTGCGAAGAAAACGCGACGATGGAATGGATCGACGGCAACATCGGCTCGAAGCTGACGATGAAATACCCGGCCGTCATCTTAAAAGGCGAAGGGGCGCGCGGCTTGACGCTGTCGATCGCCATCGCAGGCAAAGGGCAGCACCAAGACGCTGGGGCGAAAATGATCCATTTGGCGCCAAACACGTCATCGACGATCGTCTCGAAGTCGATCTCCAAGCAAGGCGGAAAAGTCACGTACCGCGGCATGGTCCATTTCGGCCGCAAAGCGTCCGGCTCGCGCTCGAACATCGAATGCGATACGCTCATTCTCGACAACCAGTCGACATCGGACACGATTCCGTACAACGAAATTTTAAACGACAACATCTCGCTTGAGCACGAAGCAAAAGTGTCGAAAGTGTCGGAAGAGCAGCTGTTCTACTTGATGAGCCGCGGCATTTCCGAGCAGGAAGCGACGGAAATGATCGTCATGGGCTTCATTGAGCCGTTTACAAGAGAGCTGCCGATGGAATACGCGGTCGAGATGAACCGCTTGATCAAGTTCGAGATGGAAGGAAGCATTGGATAATCTTGATCATATCAAGGGTGCAGCGTTCAAACGAAGCGCTGCACCCATCATTTTTTTCAAGTGCCGCTGATCCCACTTCAGTGTCTCATCTTTTTGAGTCACATGGAGTGGGTGTCAGCGGTCATTGTTATGCTGGCATGCTCTATCCGTGCTAAAAGCGTCCATAACGATGATCGTCCATTTCAGATTTGTGAAGGAATGGTTATTTATGAATATTTTGTTATGATCTATAATCGGATTGGTGATGTTTCATTATTTTGAAAATATAACGATGAAAAAGAGAGTGGAACGTGAAAGAGATGATAGGAATGTGGAAATTGATCAGAATGTTGAAGTTGCGAGATCTGGAGTTGTTTCGTTTAGATGACCAAGATGGTGAAACGGTTTGTATGTTATTGATTTTGGATTACAGGAGACCTAGTGTTTTCGATGATTTTCCCATTTTAAAGGGAATCGAGGATGAGGATTCATTTGAAGGCGCGGAGAATTATATCCACACGGTCATCATTTCAGAGAAAACATTAGAACAACATATGGTGGACCGAATCGTTGAGGTCATCGAAGGGTTAGTTGAACATAAGCCCGATTGTGATAATAATCATTCGTTTTATATTACGAAGTTCCCTGATTATTTTGGGGTTGGCACACATTTAATCGAGTACATTCAACCGATCTTAGATAAGATGAATTTTGATATTGATCTCACCTATATCACGGATAAACATTTCAATTACTTGACGCAAGAATAACGTTGCTTGCCGCGTCGCAGGCCATTTCCCCTTAGAGCAACGTGCCAATAGTCGTTTTGATTTCATGGCCGATCTGCTTATGGTATAGTTAAAATATCTGAAAGCTGAATAAACTGGTGATGGCCATGATTTATATTGGACTGACCGGCTGGGGCGATCATGACAGTTTGTATCCGCCGGGCCTTGCTGCGAAGGACAAACTGCCGGAATATGCGGCTCATTTTCCGACAGTCGAGGTCGATTCGTACTTTTACGCCATTCAACCGCGGGCGAATGTGGAAAAATGGATTCGCGAGACGCCACCGTCGTTTCAGTTTATTGTGAAGGCATACCAAGGAATGACCGGGCATGAGCGCGGCCCGATTCCGTATGAAAGCAAGGAAGCGATGTTTGCCGCGTTCCTGGAATCGATCGCGCCGTTTCAGGAAGCGGGGAAATTGGCGATGGTGCTGTTTCAGTTTCCGCCGTGGTTTGACTGTCGGCGCGAGCATGTGGCGTACTTGCGCTGGGTGAAAGCGCGGATGGGGGAGGTGCCGGCGGCGCTCGAATTTCGGCACCAATCATGGTTTTCGCCGCGCTTTTATGACAAAACGCTTCGCTTTATGGAAGAGGAAGGGTGGATTCACGCGATTTGCGACGAGCCGCAGGCGGGGGAAGGGTCGGTGCCGACCGTTTTGCATCCGACCGACCGGGAAAAGACGCTCATCCGCCTGCACGGACGGAATGTCCACGGCTGGAACAAGGCGACGGCCGGCGAGAACTGGAGGGCGGTCCGCTATTTATACCGGTACAATGAGCGTGAGCTGCGCGAGTGGGTGCGCCATATAGAGGCATTAAAGAAAAAAACGAAACAAATTTACGTGCTGTTTAACAACAACTCCGGCGGCGATGCCGCCGACAACGCCAAACAATTGATCGATTTGCTTGGCATTGAGTACACGGGCCTTGCGCCGCGGCAGCTTGGTTTGTTTTGAAGCGGGGAAGAGGAGGATGGAGGATGGCGTATGCGTTGCTTGTCTTGATCGGCTTTATCGCGGGGACGGTCGGCAGTTTGGCCGGCCTTGGCGGCGGGGTGATCATCGTGCCGTCGCTTTTGTTTTTCGGCGCGCTCGGCTGGCTGTCGGCGGTGACGCCGCAAGTGGCGGTCGGCACGTCGCTTGTCGTCATTATTTTCAATGGCTTATCGTCCACATTGTCGTATATGAAAGACAAAATGGTCGACTATCAAAGCGGCTTGCTCTTTTGCCTTGGCAGCGTTCCCGGGGCGGTCATCGGCGCTTGGGTGAACAATACGCTGAGCGCCGCTCATTTTTCATTGTATTTTGGGCTGTTTTTAATCGCCATGTCGCTCTTTTTGTCGCTGAGTCAAAAGAAAACGAAGCGTTCGGCTGACGAGACGGCGGCGGCGAAAGAAAACGGGGCCGAACGAACAGCGGCGGAGCAGGCGCGGCCGGCGCCATGGTGGCGACGGCGTGTTGTGCGAATGTACACGGACCGAAACGGCGAGGTGTTCACATACGGCTATCAACCGCTCATGGCGGTCGCCATCGCGTTTGTGGTCGGCTTTTTCGGCGGGTTGTTTGGCATTGGCGGCGGCTCGCTCATGGTGCCGGCGATGATCGTGCTGTTTCGCTTTCCGCCCCATGTGGCGGTGGCGACGTCGATGTTGATGATTTTTTTGTCCTCGCTCGTCGGTTCGCTCACCCATGTCGCGATGGGAAATGTGCAATGGTCGTTTGCCCTTGCCCTCATTCCCGGCGTATGGATCGGCGCGAAAACCGGGGCGTGGATCAATAAGCGGATGCCAAGCCGGACGCTTGTCGTCGTGCTGCGGCTAGTGCTTGTACTGCTCGGGGCCCGGCTTGTATGGGAAAGTTTGGCGTAATGGAAGGAGGGGCGCGCGTTTTGAAGCAAACTATCTACATTTATCATACGAACGACGTGCACAGCCATTTTGAACATTGGCCGCAAATCGCCCGCTTTTTGTCAGAACGGAGAAGGGAGCATCGCGCGCGCAACGAGGCGATGCTTTTGTTTGATGTCGGCGATTTTCTCGATCGCGTGCACCCGATTACCGAGGCGACGCGTGGAAAAGCGAATGTGGACTTATTGAACGATCTTGGCTATGATGCGGTGACGATCGGCAACAACGAAGGGATCACCCTTGATCATGATGAACTGGATACGTTGTACGAACAGGCTCGGTTTCCGGTCGTGGTCGCCAATTTGTTTCGCCGCGATGGCGTGCGGCCGCATTGGGCGTTGCCGTATGTCGTCATCCCGGCGACGGAGACGTTTCGCATTGGGGTGGTTGGCGCCACCGCTCCGTTTTCTCACTTTTACGAGCTGCTCGGCTGGAAGATCGTTCCGCCGTTTGACATGTTGGCAGCGGCGGTGGAGGAAGTGAGGCAAAAGGCCGATTGCGTCGTTGTGCTGTCTCATCTTGGGGTGAATGAGGATGAAAAAATCGCTGCAACGATTCCGGGCGTGGACATTATTTTAGGCGCTCACACCCACCATGTGTTTCCAGAAGGAAAAACATTGAATCAAACACTGCTTTGCGCGGCGGGGAAATACGGAAAATATGTTGGGGTGGTCAAGCTGGAGATTGACCAAAACCGGCTGTCCAGGGCATCCGCGACGGTCGTGGATGTCGAACCATTGCCCCGCTCCGAGGCGGTCGAGCGCCATCTTGTTTGTCTTGAGCAGGAAAGTTTGGCGCGGCTTGAAGCGGAACAAGTCGCCGTGCTCCATGATGACTTGCCGCTTGACTGGTTCGCTCCGTCGCCGCTTGCCCGTTTGCTTGCGTCTGCGCTGCGCGAATGGTGCCAGGCGGACATCGGGATGGTGAACGCCGGGGTGCTGCTTGAACCGCTTGCGAGAGGACCGGTGACGAAAAAAGATTTGCATCGCATTTGCCCGCATCCGCTCAACCCGTGCAAGGTGAAGCTGCGCGGCGCGGAGCTCAAAGAGATTATCCTTGAGGCCAATACGGAACGGATGAAGCATTGGCAGTTTAAAGGGTTTGGCTTCCGCGGCGAAGTGATGGGGGAAATGGTGTACGACGGAGTCGAGATCGAAACGGAGCTGGAAGAAGACGGCGCCTGGCATATCCGCGCCATTCGAATCAACGGCGAGCCGCTCGATCCCGAGCGCACGTATGAGGTGGCGACGACCGATATGTTTGCGATCGGCCACTTTTATCCGCAAATTCAGCGGGCAGCGGAGAAAACGTACTATATGCCGGAGTTTTTGCGCGATCTTCTCGCCTGGAAATTGGCCCAATAGGCAGGCACTTCTTTTTCCATGCTTCATACATTGGAGTATGGAAAGGAGAGTGACTGCGGCGATGGTGGAAGTCAAGCCGATTATCATTGAGGGACATCCGTTTGTCGCGGTGTCCGTCCAGCTGCCGAAAACGAACTTGCTGGCGGTGGCGAGTGAAAAAGGGTACATCATGTGCGGGGCGCTCGATGTGGCGTTATTGAACGAAAAGCTGCGCGACCGCGGCATTGTCGCCGGACGGGCGGTCGGGGTGCGCACGGTCGAGCAGTTGCTTGAGGCGCCGCTCGAATCGGTGACAGTCGCCGCCGAGGAGCTTGGCATCAAACGGGGAATGAAAGGAAAAGACGCGCTGTTGAAAATGCGGTGAAAAAATCCCTCCTTGCAAGCATACATATAGCTTGTAAAGGAGGGATTTCATTTTGCTGCGCCCCCGATTTGTGCGGAGAGGGCCGCTTCCGTTCCGCTACGTGTTTTTATTGACATTCGTTTTTTTTATGTTTTCCACAGCGGCCGGGCTTTGGATCGTGAATAAAGGCATTGAGCCGATGCTGATGGAAATTGCGGAAACGGAAACGAAGCGGATTGCCAACTTGGTGATCAATAACGCCATTGAGCAGCAGTTTCAAAAAGACAACCCTGAATTTCGGCAGCTGGTCACGGTTCAAAAGGACGAAAGCGGCAAAATTGTGTCGGTCGATTTTGACACCGCGGTGATCAATCGCATCTTATCGGAGACGGATGATCATGTGATGGAAAGCTTAAAGGCGGCGACAGAAGGACGGATCGAACGGATGGTGCTGCCTGAGGTCGAATCCGGCCAAGGGGACAGCCGCGGGATCATTTACTATATCCCGCTCGGCCAAGTGACGAACAACGTGCTGCTCGCCAACCTCGGCCCGCGCATTCCGGTGCAGTTTCAGATCGTTGGCAATGTCGAATCGGAAGTGACGAAAGAAATTCGAGCGTATGATATTAACAGTTTTTTTATTGAAATTGATATTCATGTATCGGTCGACATCCAAGTCGTCATTCCTTTTGCATCGAAAATTTCCAATGTGACAACAGATATTCCAGTTGTGATGCGCTTTATTCCGGGAGAAGTGCCGCAATTTTACAACAAAAACGGCGGTCAAGTCGGCCCGTCCATCCAGCTTCCGAAGCGGTAGTGGGAAAGGCTGTCAATGTGCGCCTCTAAAAGGCCGGCGACTGTCATCTTCCTAAATCGATCGTTCTCGTTCGACTGTCGAAGGCAAGCTAAGGCGTGACGGAGGATCGAACAACCGCCTGCTTCACAGACCCATATATGGGTCTTTAAGCGGCGTTGTTCGGTCGCCCGACAGTCGATCAAATACTCGGGTAAAAGCTGCAAATGGCAAAGCTTCAAATTGCATCTATATAGTTCCGTTAGGTTGACGGGTGCCCGCGTCAGCCGTTGGGAATGTTTTTTACAGAAACATGGAAATATTATGCAAAAAAAGTGTTCTTCCCGGCGAAGGGGCTTTGGCTGTTTCTCTGGCGTTTGTCAAGAGGAAACAGCTTTTTTGTTTTTTAAATAGAAAACAACTAGACGAGTTGGTTCGAATTTTGTAATATTATATTAAATTGAAAATAATTTTATTATTTGTATAGCAGTTTGAGAGAGGGGATGAACGGCCGGCATCGGAAGGCATGCATCAGTTTGCGGCGCCATCCGGCGCGGCGCACGAGCGCACAAGGCAGACGGACTCTATCGATATAGTATGCAGAAAAAGGTGTGCGCTCTGGTGACAGAACATTTTGAACAATGGGGGGAACAAGAAATGAAGAAAAAAAGAGCAGCAGGTGTCTTTTTCTCATTGATGCTGACGGCGGGTCTTTTGGCCGGCTGCGGCGGCAACCAGCAAGGAGGCAGTTCTTCAGGCGGAAACAGCGGCGGAGGCGGGGGCGGCGATGTGATTAAAATCGGCGCCAACCTTGAGCTGTCCGGCGGGGTCGCGTCATACGGCCAGTCGATTGCGGAAGGGCTCGACTTGGCGATTGAGGAAATCAACAAAGAAGGAATCAACGGCAAAAAGCTGGAGTTGGTGAAAGTCGACAACAAATCGGAAGCGGCCGAAGCGACAAACGGCGCCATCAAGCTGATCAGTCAAGATAAAGTCGTCGCCATCATTGGCTCGGCGACGAGCACGAACACGCTCGCTCAAGTGCAAATTGCCAATGACAATAAAGTTCCGATTATTACACCGTCTGGGACGAGCGAAACGGTGACCGTCAAAGATGGCAAAGTGAACGAGTTCGTCTTCCGGACGTGCTTTATCGACCCGTTCCAGGGAACGGTGGCGGCCAAATTTGCGCTGAACGACTTGAAAGTAAAAAAGGCGGCTGTTTTGATCGACAGCGCGAGCGACTATTCGAAAGGGCTGGCGGCGTCATTTAAAGAAACATTTACAGCCGGCGGCGGCCAAATTGTTGCCGAAGAAGCGTATGTGGCGAAAGACACCGATTTCCGTGCGACGCTGACGCGCATAAAATCAAAGAATCCAGAGTTCATTTTCCTGCCGGGCTATTATGAAGAAGTCGGCCTCATCGTCAAGCAGGCGCGCGAGCTTGGCTTGAACGTGCCGATCATGGGCGGCGACGGCTGGGATTCGCCGAAGCTGGTCGAGATCGCGGGCAAAGACGCGTTGAACAACACGTACATTACGAACCATTATTCGTCGGGCGACCCGGACCCGAAAATTCAAGAATTTGTCAAAGCGTTCCAAGCGAAATACAATAAAGCGCCGGACGCCTTTAACGCCCTTGGCTACGATACGGCATACTTCTTGGCGGATGCCATCAAACGGGCTGGCAGCGCCGATCCGGTGAAAATTAAAGACGCGCTGGCGCAAACGAAAGATTTGCAGCTTGTCACGGGAACATTTACGGTCGATCAAAACCACAATCCTGTCAAATCGGCCATTATTTTGGAATACAAAGACGGGCAGCAGCAATTTAAAACAAAAGTGAATCCGTAATAAAAGGCTGGATGGATGCGTGGACAGGGGAGGCCCCTAAGGGGCGCCCTCCCATCCGGCATTTCTTTTGGCCAACGACGAGTTTTCGTTAAGGAGCGTGCAATCATGGAACTCATTCAACAGCTGGTCAACGGCATTTCGCTAGGCAGCATTTATGCGCTCATCGCGCTTGGCTATACGATGGTGTATGGCATCGTCCGGCTCATTAACTTCGCCCATGGCGACGTCTTTATGATTGGTTCATTCGTCGGCTTTTACGCTGTGACGATGCTCGGCGTCGGTTTTTTCCCAGCGCTGTTGTTGGCGATGGCCGCCTGTGCCGTGCTCGGGGTAGTCATTGAGCGGATTGCGTACAAGCCGCTGCGCAACGCGACGCGCATTGCTGTGCTCATTACAGCGATCGGCGTATCGCTGCTCATTGAGTACGTCATCATTTATTTGCGTGGGGCGCAGCCGGAAGCGTATCCGAGCACGTTGCTGTCAGATCGGAACTTGGAGCTGTTTGGCGTTGTCATCAGCAGCCAGTCGCTGTTCATCCTCGGCACGTCCCTCGTTTTGATGGTCCTTCTTCAGTTCATTGTTCACCGGACAAAAATCGGGAAAGCGATGCGCGCCGTCTCTCATGATGCGGAAGCGGCCCGGTTAATGGGAATCAACGTCGACAATACGATTTCGGCCACGTTCGCCATCGGTTCGGCGCTTGCGGGGGCGGCAGGCGTTATTTTCGGCATTTATTATACAAAAATCGAGCCATTGATGGGCATTCTTCCCGGATTAAAAGCGTTTGTCGCCGCCGTGTTGGGCGGAATCGGCATCATTCCGGGAGCGATGGTCGGGGGGCTTTTGCTTGGCGTCATCGAATCGCTCGTCAGCGGGCTCGGCTACTCGCTTTGGCGCGACGGAGTGGCGTTTGTCATTTTAATTCTCATCCTCATTTTCCGGCCGGCCGGATTGTTTGGCAAGAACGTACGAGAAAAAGTGTAAAGGATGGTAGGGAACAATGGCAACTTGGAAGCGGACGAGTGGATTTTGGGTTTCCGTCATACTGGCCTTCTCCTTTTTCGTTGTTGTCGAGTGGCTGATTGCAAGCGGAACGTTAAACATCTTTTATGTGAATACCCTCTTTTTTATGGCGATTAATGTCATTTTGGCCGTCAGCCTTCATTTAATTATCGGGATCACCGGACAATTTTCCATTGGCCATGCCGGTTTTTTCGCCGTTGGCGCCTATGCCTCCGCGATTATGACGATGAAGCTGCAGCTGCCGTTTGCGGCCGGCGTTTTGGCTGCCGGGGTGGCGGCGGCGCTCGCCGGCCTCATCATCGGCGTGCCGAGCTTGCGTTTAAAAGGCGATTATTTGGCGATCGCCACGCTCGGCTTTGGCGAAATTGTCCGCATCGCGCTCTTGAACATCGATTACGTCGGCGGGGCGAGCGGCATGACGGTGACGCATATGACGACATGGCCGTGGGTGTTCGCCTGCCTGTTTGCCACCATTTTGGTGATCGCCAACTTCACGAACTCGACGCACGGACGGGCGTGCATCTCGATCCGCGAAGATGAAATCGCCGCCGATGCCATGGGGATCAACACGACGTATTACAAAGTGGCGGCGTTTGTGATCGGTTCGTTTTTCGCCGGCATCGCCGGAGCGCTGTATGCGCACCACTTTTACATTATTCAGCCATCGAACTTTGGCTTCCTGAAATCGTTCGACATTTTGATTTTCGTCGTCCTCGGTGGGCTCGGCAGCCTATCCGGCGCGGTGGTGGCCGCGGTGTTGCTGACGATCGTTTCGACGTTCTTGCAAAACTATCCGGAAACGCGGATGATCATTTACAGCATCGTCTTGATTTTGGTGATGCTGTACCGTCCAACCGGGTTGATGGGGACGAAAGAACTATCTTCGCTCTTCAAATGGCGGAAGGCAGCGCAGGGAGGAATGAATCATGGCGGCAAAAACACCGTTGCTTAAAGCAGAAAACGTCGGCATCCAGTTTGGCGGGCTGAAGGCGCTCTCCGGTGTGACGATGGAGCTATATCAAGGGGAGCTTGTCGGGCTCATCGGCCCGAACGGCGCGGGGAAAACGACGCTGTTTAACTTGTTGACGGGCGTGTATGTGCCGACTGACGGGCGGATTATGCTTGACGGCGAGACGTTGAACGGACTGCCGCCGTATAAAATTACGCGCAAAGGGATCAGCCGGACGTTTCAAAACATTCGCCTGTTCGGCGAGCTGTCGGTGCTCGACAATGTGAAAGTCGCCTACCATGCGCATGCCCGCCATTCGATCGCGAGCTCCATTCTCCGCCTCCCGTCCCATTTCCGCGGGGAAAAGGAAATAGAAGAAAAGGCGATCGAGTTTTTGAACATTTTTCAGCTTGACGGCGTCATGCACGAGAAAGCGAAAAACTTGCCGTACGGCCAGCAGCGCCGGCTTGAGATCGCCCGGGCGCTGGCGGCGCAGCCAAAAGTGCTTTTGCTTGACGAGCCGGCCGCCGGCATGAACCCGCAAGAAACGAAAGAATTGATGAACTTGATCGCGTTTATCCGCGAACGGTTTGCGTTGACGATTTTGTTGATTGAGCATGATATGTCGCTTGTGATGGGCATATGCGAGCGCATTTACGTGTTGGACCACGGCCAATTGATCGCCCACGGCACGCCGGAACAAGTGCGCAGCAACCCGAAAGTGATCGAGGCTTACCTTGGCGAGGAGGTGTCGTGACGTGTTGAAAGTGGAGGCAATCGATGTGTTTTACGGCAACATTCATGCCTTAAAAGGCGTATCGCTTGAGGTGAACAAAGGCGAGATCGTCACGCTGATCGGCGCAAACGGCGCCGGCAAAACGACGCTGCTAAAAACGATCTCCGGCTTGTTGAAGCCGAAAAGTGGCGACATCGTCTACGAAGGGGCTTCGATCGCCGGCAAGGCGGCGCAAACGATCGTCAAGCAAGGCATTTCCCACGTGCCGGAAGGGCGGCGCGTGTTCGCCAATATGACGGTCGAGGAAAACTTGGAGCTTGGCGCGTTTTTGCGCAAAGACAAAGACGGCATTCAACAAGACTTTGCCAAAGTCTTTCAGCTGTTCCCGCGCCTCGAGGAGCGGCGCAAGCAGCTGGCCGGCACGCTTTCGGGCGGCGAGCAGCAGATGCTCGCCATCGGCCGTGCGCTCATGGCGCGCCCGAAGCTGCTCTTGCTTGACGAACCGTCGATGGGGCTCGCGCCGCTGCTGGTGAAGACGATTTTCCGCATCATTCAGGAAATCAACGAATCGGGAACGACGATTTTGCTTGTCGAACAAAACGCCCACATGGCGCTCTCCATCGCCGACCGCGCCTACGTCATCGAATCCGGGCGCGTCGTCCTGTCGGGGGCGGCGAGCGAGCTGCAGGCGAGCGAGCAAGTGAAACAGGCGTATTTGGGCGGGCATTAACGAAAGCAGAAAGACGAAAAGAGGCCGACATCGGCCTCTTTTTTGTCCAGCCGCCGCTGCTAGCGGCGCCGCTGTTGCTGCCGCTCGGCCCGCTCCCACGCTTTCAAGTGCGGATACGGGTCAAACGCCCACTCCGTATAGCCGTTGTCTTTGTACATGCCGTAATGGAGGTGGGGCGGGAACTTTCCAGCGGTGCCCGGCGGTCCGTAGCCGGAGCTGCCGACCGAGCCGATGATCGTGCCCGGCTCGACGATTTGCCCTTCGCGAAGCCCGGCGGCAAAGCCGTTCAAATGGGCAAAATAATGGTACGTGTTGTTGATGTCGCGGATGCCGACGCGCCAGCCGCCGTATTTATTCCATCCTTTCAGTTCGACAATGCCATAGCACGTCGAGCGGACCGGCACGCCGTAGCCGGCGAAAATGTCGGTTCCTTCATGAATGCGGCGCCCGCCCCAGCCGCGCGCATCGCCCCACGTGTCGCGGTAGCTGTAATTCGCCCGCAACGGGAGCGGAAAGACATGGTCATCCAGTTTCAATGTCTTGTATTTTTTGTAAATCTTCACTTTTCCTAAAATCAAATCCACCGTTTTGGAACGCTGGTAATAGTTCCAAAGCGCGATTTTAATATGGCGATGATCGATGCCGTATGTCTGCAAATAGCGCGCCATGGCCATGATGACGTCGTCGTCGTCATCCGCCCGCGCCTTGCCGTCCCCGTCTCCGTCCACACCGAGCCCGCCAAACTGGGAAATCGTAAACGGGTTCGTATCGTGCGGATTTTTGTTCAGCGGTCCGGCCCATACGTCCGGTTTCATATAAATGCCGAGGACGCCGGTTGGTTTTGGCAAGTCGCGGCGCGCTTGCCGGATGTTCCGTTCATACTGGTCGATGGCGGCAAAGTAATACCATGGAATGAGCGAAACCGTCTCCGCTTTTTTATACAGCTCCATGCGCTGTTCGTATACTGCGTCGTCGTTTTCCGCCGCGGAAGCCGCGCTGGCTGCTATGAACAACACCGTCGCCACCCATAGGGCGACAAACCATCGGTGCACGTGGAATCCCCCCTTTTCGCCCATTTCATATGTTTAGTTTGGGGAGAAACAGGCGATTCATAAATGTTAAAAAGAGGAAAGCGGCTTATTTTTTTGTGTTTTTTCGCGTTTTTCATTTATAATGAAAATGGAACAATCCTCGACAAGTGGAGTGAGAACGATGGCAACAAACGAAGAACATGTCCGCAAGCCGGACTGGCTGAAGATTAAACTGAACACGAATGAACATTATATCGGATTGAAGAAGCTGATGCGAGAAAACCGTTTACATACTGTGTGCGAAGAGGCGAAGTGCCCGAACATTCATGAGTGCTGGGCGGTAAGGCGGACGGCGACGTTTATGATTTTGGGCAGCGTCTGCACGCGCGCCTGCCGCTTTTGCGCCGTCAAAACCGGGCTCCCGACCGAGCTTGACTGGCAAGAGCCGGAACGCGTCGCCGAGTCGGTGCGCATCATGAATTTAAAACACGTCGTCGTTACGGCCGTCGCCCGCGATGACCTCAAAGACGGCGGGGCGGCGGTGTTTGCGGAAACGGTGCGTGCCATCCGCCGGAAAAATCCGTTTACGACGATTGAAGTGCTGCCATCGGATATGGGCGGCGTGTATGAAAACTTAAAAACGCTGATGGACGCCCGTCCCGATATTTTAAACCATAACATCGAAACGGTGCGCCGTCTGACGCCGAGAGTGCGCGCCCGGGCGACGTATGAACGCTCGCTTGAGTTTTTGCGGCGCGCGAAAGAACTGCAGCCGGACATTCCGACGAAATCGAGCATCATGGTCGGCCTTGGGGAAACGAAAGAGGAAATTATCGAAGCGATGGACGATTTGCGCGCCAACCATGTCGACATTTTGACGATCGGCCAATATTTGCAGCCGACGAAAAAACATTTGAAAGTCGTCAAATATTACCATCCGGACGAATTCCAAGAGCTGAAAGAAATCGCGCTGAGCAAAGGGTTCAGCCATTGCGAGGCCGGTCCGCTCGTCCGTTCGTCGTACCATGCCGACGAGCAGGTGAACGAAGCGGCGAAAGCGCGGCAGCTGAAGGCGTGAAGATGGCAGGCGCCCGGGCTTGCGGAGTCAAAGCCGGCGTCCGCCCCCCTCGCTGCCGCCAAACAGCCTGCGAGGGGAGATGCGGGCATCGCGCCTAGGCGGCAAACACTTTGACTGGCGGCTTTTGTTGCCGGAAAAAAGAAACGGTCGTGCCTCTTTAAGAAGCAGGCAGACCGTTTTCTTTCGCTACCGTCCGGCCGACGTCGGCCGCGGCGTGCCGTCGCGGAAGTCGCGGTCGAGGTGATCGTTTGTCTCGTTGATCATTTCGCCGTTTTCATTTTCCCCGTCGCTCAGCTTTTTCCCTTGCGGATATTTCAACATCCGCTGAATCGTGGCATCGAGAAGTTGGTCGATATTGCGCGCGTTCGAATCAAGGAGCCCGAAGCGCTCAATGTCTTTCATCAGCTGTGGATTGTCGGCGATATACACATGGTAGTAGCGGGGAACGACGGACAGCGCTGTCTTTTTCACTTGGTCGGCGGTTTGCTGCCGATTTTTTGTGTCGGCGTCATAGACGACAAGCACCTCTTCATCGGTGACGAGCGTGGCGACGTCGTTGACGCCCGGCAGCTGCGTGCACAGTTTGCTGATTAAATCGGCGGCTTGCTCGCGGTTGAACGACGGCATGTCGTTATAGCCGTTTGCATCGCCGAGGATCGGGCTTTTTTGATGGCGGACGTAGCCGAAGTTGTTCATCGGCGTGTCATCGCCGTTTGGCACCCCGTTTTCGTTGTACAGCTCATTGCGGTCGGTCACATTGATCGTATTGCCGCTCCGTTTGTAGACGTCGGTGTTTTCGTCCTGCGCCGTCTGCGCGCAGCCGGCTAGGGCGATCGCCGTTCCGAACGCGGCGGCGATCCAACATCGGTTCATCGTCAGCCCCCCCCTCGCTTTTAGGGTGGCACGCGGTTCGCTGTTTGATAACAGTAATTGATTGGGTGCGGTTCATCGTTTATGATGAAAGTGGAAAGGCGAGGTGAGAGCGGTGATTTGCGTTAACAACCATTGTTATGAACTGGTTGAAAACGTCAAAAACGCGTTTAACGAAGAGGCGTTTCGCGCCCGATACGCCGATATTTTAGGGAAGTACGACTACATTGTCGGCGATTGGGGATACAATCAGCTTCGCCTGCGCGGGTTTTTCGATGACCATAACCAAAAGGCGACGTATGATACGAAAATCAGCACGCTGTCCGAGTATTTGTATGAATATTGCAATTTTGGGTGCGCCTATTTTGTGTTGCGCAAGGTGAAGCGGTAAAGGCGGCAGCCGCCCGCTGCCGGGCGGCCGCACGTCATTCGCCTTCGTTGTATGGAAACTGCTCGCTTTGGCGCGGGTCGTCGTGCGGCGGATGGGAGGCCGGATCGCGCCTTGGAATGTTTTGGTGAAACGATTTGAACTCATAGTTGAAGGCGCTGTAATGGCGCTGCCCTTCCTTCCACGGCGTGCTTTTGTTCTCGACCAGGGCGTCATCGCGGCGCGGCGAGCCGTACGGACCTTCCGGGAATTCTTCGGCGGTTAAAAAGTTGCGCTGTTTTTCGACGACGGAAAAGTCGGCATATTGTTCTCGTTCCGCCATTCGTCTCACCTTCCTTGCTGTCGGGGTGTTTCATAAGATGTCCAAAACCGAGGAAGGTTATGAAAGGCATTCGTCCAAAAAGGCGCGCAGCTCATCGGCGTCTTGTTCGCTGAGTGCATAGGCGCGTTCGATATAGCCCGGCTCCTCCAAATCGTCGCGGCCAAGAATGGCAAACCGGTTGCTTTGCAAATCCAGCACCAAATATTTCCCATAAAAGCGGTCAGTTTCAATTAACGCCAAATCGAACCGCTGCCGCTCGCCGACAAAGCTGACGAACCGGACCGCTGCCTCGACCGTATCATCGTATAAGTAAAACCGTTCCCTCATCTCCATTCCTCCCTTTATTTTTCGCCTATGTCCATCATAGCAGACGAACGGCGAAAAAGGGAGGAAGGCGGGGAAGAAAAAAGGAGGACGAGCCATGTATTTTGTCGACCAAAACAAATTGGAAGAGCGGCTTCGCTGCATGGAGCAACTGATGGCGCACTACAAAGCGCAGCGCCACTGGGACGGCGCGCTTGAGCGGCTGGCGCTCGAGCGGATCGCTCATGTCCTCATCGAGGCGGTGCTCGATGTCGGCAACGCGATGATTGACGGCTTTATTATGCGCGACCCGGGGAGCTATAACGACATTATTGACATTTTGACTGACGAGCAGGTGATTTCGGCTGAGGACGGCGAGCGGCTGAAAGCGTTCATCGCCCACCGGAAAGCGCTCGTCCAAAACTATACGAACGTCGATCACGCGAAACTGCTCGCGGATTTGAACGAACAGCTGCCGGCGCTTGAGGCGTACCCGAAGGCGGTGCGTCATTACTTGGAAAGCGAGCTCGGCCCGGTGTCGGCGTTTGGCAGCGAATCGATGGATGGAAAGGAGACTGACAACCGTTGAAACGATACAAAGGCTATTTGCTTGACTTGGACGGGACAATGTACCGCGGCACAGAATGCATCGCCGAGGCGCGCGAGTTTGTGAACGAGCTGCACCGCCGCAGCCTCCCGTATTTGTTTGTCACGAACAACTCGTCGCGCACGCCGGCGCAAGTGGCGGAAAAATTGCGCTCATTCGGCGTGCCGGCGGAAGAGAGGCATGTCTTCACAACAAGCCAGGCGACGGCGAACTACATTTTTGAGCGAAAGCCGGACGCGTCCGTTTATGTCATCGGCGAGGAAGGGATCCGCACCGCGTTGGCGGAAAAAGGGTTCCGCTTCGCTGGGGAGGACGCAGACGTGGTGGTCATCGGCATCGACCGCCAGCTGACGTACGAGAAGCTTGCCATCGCGTGCCTTGCCGTCCGCAACGGGGCGATGTTCATTTCGACAAACGGCGACATCGCCTTGCCGACCGAGCGCGGGCTGCTGCCGGGCAACGGCGCCATCACGTCCGTCGTCGCCGTTTCGACGCAAGTGAAGCCAACGTTTATCGGCAAGCCGGAAAACATCATTATGGAGCAGGCGCTTAAGGTGCTTGGAGTTCCGAAGGAAGATGTGTTGATGATCGGCGACTATTACGAGACGGATATTTTAGCCGGCATGAACGCGGGCATCGATACGCTGCTCGTCCATACGGGCGTCACGACGAAAGAGATGCTCGCCCGCTACGAACGGCAGCCGACCTATACGGCTGATTCGCTCCGCGAATGGATGGAGCGCCTGTAAAGCAAGAGGGGTGTCCCGAAAGGCTCGGGGCACCCTTTCTCATGACCGGGTGCAGCAACAAAGCCATCGATGCGAACCAACAAATCGTGTTTGGCTTGAGGGGTGCTGCTATTTCGTCTTTTGCATGGATGCTTCGCGCCGCCGCTCATTCGGCGTTGGCGGCTCGATGCGCCAGGCGGCTTGACGCCGCTGCGGCGATGGCGCCGACGATGTCGTCCAAAAACGTGTTGCATTTGCCGGTTGATTTGTCATTTAAATATTGCAAAATGCCCGGTTTTTGTTTGTCGATATAACCGTAGTTCGTAAACCCGATCGATCCGTACACGTTGACGATCGAAAGGGCCAAAATTTCGTCCACCCCGTACAACCCTTCATCGCGGCGGATGATGGATTGCAGCGGCTCGTCAAGCCGACCGTCCTCGGCGAGCTTGTCGAGCTGGATGCCGGTCAAAATCGCGTTTTGCACTTCGCGTTTCGAGATGACGCGGTTGACGTTTTCAATGCATTCGTCCATCGTTAAATCCGGATGGTATTTCGATTGCAAATAATAAACAAGCTCCGCAATTTTTTCCACCGTCACCCCCCGCTCCTCGAGCCATCGGCGGGCGGTTTGTTCCAGATTGTTCATAATGAATTCGCTCATGAACTTCACCTGTTTCTTTTAGAAAGTCGTTTTCTATATATATGTATCATGTCATAAATAAGTCCGTCATATAAAGAAAAATGCTCATCGGCTTTTTTGGCGCCCGCTGTCATATATAAAAAGTAGCCCTCTTTTTCCGCGGCCATGCGTTGGCTGATCAACATAGGCGCGTGAATGGGGCCGTTTCATGCTGGAGCGGAGGCGGAATCGGCTCATTGATGGGGCGGCGATGAGATGAAGGTGTGGAACGAGCGGAATTGACTGGTTTCGGCAAAAAGGAGGCGCGGCGATGGAAGAATGGGTGCGTGAACAGTATGGCATGCGCGTCGAGAGGTTGGAGCGAAGCGGACGGCATGCGGCCTTTTGGCATCGGCAGGAGCGTTTTTTACTCGTTCCCGCCGATGGGCAAAGCGAAGCGGAAATGGAAGAGCGCCAGCGAATGAGCCGCTATTTGCGGGCAAAAGGAGTGGACGGCGTCGGAGAACTGGTCAAAACGACGTCCGGAACGTATATCGCTTCCTATAATGGACAGCCGTTGGCGCTCGTTCGCGCTCCGCTTCCGGCGGCTCGCTTTCGTTCGCTCGGAAGGGAATTGGCGGTGATGCATGAATGCGGGAGAACATGTCCATGGCCGATCGTCGCCTGCCGGCGCATCGGCCAATGGCGGGAGCTGTGGGCGAAGCGGATCGATCAAATGGAGGCGTTTTGGTCGAGCAAGCTCGCTTCCGGGCCGTCGTCGCTGTTTGATCGTCTGTTTATCGAATCGTTCCCGTATTATTTAGGATTGGCGGAAAACGCGGTGCAATACGTGGCGGACACGGAGATTGACGAAGAACTAGGGCGCATCGATTACGCGGCATTTTGCCATGAGCGTCTCCCCGAGGCGAAGTGGGTTGGGGGGATCGAAGCGAAGCTGCCGACCGACTGGGTGTATGACCATTGCGCCCGCGATTTGGCGGAATGGGTGCGCCATTTGTACGAAAAGAGCGGACTTGGCTGTCAGCGGGCGGTGCGGCAGTTTTTTCAAGAGTATGAACATGCGGCGCCGCTGTCGCCGTTTGCTTGGAGACTCGTTTACGCCAGGTTGTTGTTTCCGCTTTCCTATTTTGAATGTGTCGAGGCATATTATATCGCTGTGGATGAGAGCGAACGGACAAGGCGGGAGGGGGAGTTGCGGCGCTTGCTCGATCGATCGCATGAATATGAACGATTTTTGGCCGCGTTTGCCAAGATCGCCGGCATCTCGAACCGCATCCGCCTGCCGGCGGTCGAGTGGCTGCCGCCGGCGTAACGCAGGGAAGACAGCTTCCCGCTTTTTTTGGCCCAAACGAAAAAACGACCGCTTCCCTGCCGTTAAACCCTAAGGACAACTTCCCGTTTTTTTTCGGCCAAAGTTGTGATAAGATTTAGAAAAAACGATGCGGGAGGCTGCACCATGACGAAGCCGTATGTATTCATTACGCGAAAATTGCCCGAGGACGTGGTCGCGCCGCTTTTGGCCATCGCTGAAGTAGAGATGTGGCCCCATGAAGATATGGCCGTGCCACACGATGTGCTCGTGGAAAAGGCGAAACGGGCGACGGCCATCTTGCCGATGGTGTCCGACCCGATCGACGAGGACGTGCTGGCGGCCGGTTCAGGGCTTAAAGTCGTCGCCAACATGGGCGTCGGCTATGACAACATTGACGTGCCGGCGGCAACGAAGCGCGGCGTTCTTGTGTGCAACACGCCGGATGTGCTGACCGATACGACGGCCGATTTGACGTTTGCTTTGCTGCTCGCCACTGCCCGCCGCCTTGTCGAAGCAGCCGAATTTTTGAAAGAAGGAAAATGGAAAAGCTGGAGCCCGTTTTTGCTGGCGGGCGCCGATGTCCATCATAAAACGATCGGCATCGTCGGCATGGGCAACATCGGGCAGGCGGTGGCGAAGCGGGCGAAAGGGTTTGACATGGATGTGTTGTATTACAACCGCTCGCGCCGTCCGGAGGCGGAAGAGAAGCTGGGCGCCGTCTACCGCCCGTTCGCCGATTTGCTTGCCGAGAGCGATTTTGTCGTCTGCTTGACGCCGCTGACCCGCGAGACGCGCCATTTGTTCAACCGCGAGGCGTTTCGGCAAATGAAAACATCGGCGATTTTCATTAATGCGGCGCGCGGCGCGGTCGTTGATGAACAGGCGCTTTATGAGGCGCTTGTCGCAGGGGAGATCGCCGCTGCCGGGCTCGATGTGTTTGAGAAAGAGCCGGTCGCCGCCGATCATCCGCTTCTGTCGCTTCCGAACGTTGTGGCGTTGCCGCATATCGGCAGCGCCACATACGAAACGCAGCGAGCGATGATGACGTTGGCGCGCGACAACATCATCGCTGTCTTGGAAGGCCGGTCGCCGTTGACCCCGGTGAACGAGCTGTCGTAAAACTTTTCATTGCCAAATGGCTGATCGTCTTTTATAATGTCTACTATAAAAATACAAATGTCTACTGTACGTAAACAGAAGGAGCGGGAATCATGGAAAAACCAATTTTGGTCGGATTGTTAGGACTAGGAACGGTCGGGAGCGGCGTGGTGAAAATTATCGAAAACCACCAGGAAAAATTGATGCACCAAGTCGGCTGTCCGGTGAAGGTGAAAAAAATCCTCGTCCGGGACGTACATAAGCCGCGCGATGTCGCCGTCGACCCCGCATTGTTGACGACAAGCGCCGCCGACGTGATCGACGATCCGGACATCAATGTCATCATCGAGGTGATGGGCGGCGTCGAGGAGACGAAAGAGTGGCTGTTGCGGGCGCTCCGCCAAGGGAAGCACGTGGTGACCGCGAACAAAGATTTAATGGCTGTCTACGGTTCAGAGCTGCTTCGGGTGGCGGCGGAGCACCGTTGCGATTTGTTTTATGAAGCGAGCGTCGCCGGCGGCATTCCGATTTTGCGCAGCCTGGTCGACGGCTTGGCGTCCGACCGGATCACCAAGCTCATGGGCATCGTGAACGGAACGACGAACTACATTTTGACGAAAATGTCGCAAAACGGCGCTTCGTATGAAGCCGTGCTGGCGGAAGCGCAGGCGCTCGGGTTCGCCGAGGCCGATCCGACGTCAGACGTGGAAGGGCTCGATGCGGCGCGAAAAATGGCGATTTTGGCCCGCCTCGGCTTTTCGATGGACATCGACTTGGACGATGTGCAAGTGAAGGGAATCACCGAAGTGACCGAGGAAGACTTGAACTACGGGAAGCGGCTTGGCTACACGATGAAATTGATCGGCATCGCCCAGCGCGACGGGCAGAAGGTCGAAGTGAGCGTCCAGCCGACGTTTTTGCCGGATTCGCACCCGCTTGCGTCGGTGCATAACGAATACAACGCCGTCTATGTGTATGGCGAAGCGGTCGGGGAGACGATGTTTTACGGGCCGGGGGCGGGCAGCCTGCCGACGGCGACAGCCGTTGTCTCCGATCTGATCGCGGTGATGAAAAACATGCGCCTTGGCGTCAACGGCCATTCCGCGGTCGCCCCGCAATATGAAAAGCAATTGAAAGCGCCAGCGGAAATTTTCTCAAAATACTTTTTGCGCATTCATGTGAAAGACCAAGTCGGTGCATTTGCGAAAATTACGACGCTGTTTTCGCAGCGCGGGGTGAGCTTTGAGAAAATTTTGCAGCTGCCGCTGAAAGAAAACGGTCTGGCAGAAATCGTGATCGTGACGCATGACGCCTCGCAGCAAGACTACGAAGACATTTTGCAGCAGCTGGGCGATTTGGAAATCGTCGAGCGCGTCCAAAGTTCGTATCGGGTGGAAGGGGAGAAACGGTAATGGCATGGAACGGCCTGCTTGACGCCTATGGCGAGTTTTTGCCGCTTACGGCGGCGACGCCGAGGCTGTCACTTTGCGAAGGGAACACGCCGCTCATTCCGCTGCCGCGTCTGTCGGAAGAGCTTGGGATCACCTTGTATGTCAAGGTTGAAGGGGCGAACCCGACCGGTTCGTTTAAAGACCGCGGCATGGTGATGGCGGTGGCGAAAGCGAAAGAGGAAGGAAGCCATACGATCATTTGCGCGTCAACTGGCAACACGTCGGCGTCGGCGGCCGCCTATGCGGCGCGCGCCGGCATGCGTTGCCTCGTCGTTGTGCCGAACGGGAAAATCGCGCTTGGCAAACTGGCGCAAGCGGCGATGTACGGCGCGGAGATTTTCGCGATTGACGGCAACTTTGACGAGGCGCTGAAAATGGTGCGCCGCCTGAGCGAAACGGCGCCGATTACGCTTGTCAACTCGGTCAATCCGCACCGGATCGAAGGGCAGAAAACGGCGGCGTTCGAAGTGTGCGACCAGCTTGGCCGCGCCCCGGACGTGCTCGCCATTCCGGTCGGCAACGCCGGCAACATCACTGCCTATTGGAAAGGGTTTAAGGAGTACCATGCGGCCAAAGGGACCGGGTTGCCGCAAATGCGCGGCTTTGAAGCGGAAGGAGCGGCAGCGATCGTCCGCAACCGGGTGATTGAACAGCCGGAAACGGTGGCGACGGCGATCCGCATCGGCAATCCGGCGAGCTGGGAAAAAGCGGTCGAGGCCGCCAACGAATCGCGCGGAAAAATCGATGAGGTGAGCGATGCCGAAATTTTGGCCGCCTACAAGCGGCTCGCCCGGACGGAAGGCATTTTTGCCGAGCCGGCATCATGCGCGGCCATCGCCGGGGTCATCAAACAGCGCGAACGGAACGAAATCGAACGCGGCAGCCTCGTCGTAGCGGTTTTGACCGGCAACGGCTTGAAAGACCCGGCCATCGCCTTGGAGACGGCGGCGATTGAGCCGGTCGTGCTGCCGAATGATGAACGAGCTGTCTTGGAGCGTTTGCAAGGGGTTGTCCGCACATGAAAGAAGACGAGATGTTGAAAATCATCGTGCCGGGCAGCACGGCGAACTTAGGGCCCGGCTTTGACTCGATCGGGCTCGCCGTCAACCGTTACTTGACGCTTGATGTTCGCTTGGCGGAAGCGTGGTCGTTTGCGCCCAAAACACCGGAAGTCAGCGGCATTCCGCGCGGGACGGACAATTTGGTGTACGAGGTGGCGGACAAGGTGGCGGACGCGCACGGCCGGCGGCTGCCGAGCTGCGCGGTCGATGTGTACAGCGACATTCCGTTTACGCGCGGGCTAGGCAGCAGCGCAGCGGCGGTCGTCGCCGGCGTGGAGCTCGCCGATGCGCTGCTCGAGCTAGGCCTGTCGCGCGAACAAAAGATGGAATGGGCGGCCCGCTATGAAGGGCATCCCGACAATGTCGGCGCCTCGCTGTACGGGGGGCTGGTCATCGGTTGCTGCCGCGAAGCGGGGGTGGATGTCGTCCGTGTGCCGGAATTTGATGTGGAGATCGTCGCCATTATCCCCGGTTATGAACTGGAAACGAAAAAAGCGCGCGGGCAGCTGCCGACCCAATGGCCGCGGGCGCGCGCCGTCGAGGCAAGCGCCGTCAGCAACGTCCTTGTCGCCGCCTTGCTCACGAAAAACTGGAAGCTCGCCGGCCGGATGATGGCGGCCGATTTGTTCCACCAGCCGTACCGGAAACCGCTCGTTCCGGAGCTGGCGCGGGCCGAGACGCTTGCCGAGGAATACGGAGCGATCGGCGCGGCGCTGAGCGGGGCGGGGCCGACAGTGCTCGTCTTTGCCGAACCGGGTCAAGGAGAGCGGCTGGCGCACCAGCTGCGCCCGCATTTTCCGACGTGCGACATCGCGCGTCTTTCCGTCGAGCCGCGCGGCAGCCGCGTCTACAAGCTGGCGCTTGAAGCTTGACCGCCAGCGGCAGTCCGGTTTTCGGGGTCGTCCGGAAGCGGACGGTGTCCGCCCGCCGGCGACAAAAAAATCCGAACAGCGGTCGCTGTTCGGATTTTTCATTAAAACACTTGTTCCACTTCAACGACGCCCGGCACTTCTTCAAACAAGGCGCGTTCGATCCCCGCTTTCAGCGTGATCGTCGAGCTCGGGCAGCTGCCGCATGCGCCAAGGAGACGGAGTTTGACAACGCCGTCTTCGACATCGACAAGTTCGCAGTCGCCGCCGTCGCGAAGCAGGAACGGACGCAGTTTATCTAAAACTTCTTGCACTTGTTCTTTGATTTCTTGATCCGTCATTTTCATCGACTCCTTTCCCTATTTTTTATTATAATCATGGTAGCGGAAAAAATCTAATGATAAATTTTGTTTTCGCAAAGGATGACAACGATGACATTCAAGCCGGTTGAAATTTGTGTGTACGGGGCCGACATCATTTGTCCGTCGTGCGTGCAGCTGCCGTCGTCGAAGGAAACGTATGAGTGGCTCGAGGCCGCGCTGCGCCGCAAATATCCCGACCAGCCGTTTGTGATGACGTACGTCGACATTTTCGCGCCGCCCGCTGACGATGAGGCAAAGCGGAAACTGGCGCAGACGATCGTTGAGGAAGATTGGGTGTACCCGGTCGTGGTCGTGGAAGGGGAAGTCGTGGCCGAAGGCAATCCGCGGCTGAAGTCGATTTATGCGGAAATGGAGAAATACGGCTACCGCTCATCGTAAGCGGCAGGTGAACGCCATCTAAAGAGGAGGAGGGGAGTCCCCGCCGCTTTTGTTGGCGTGAATGAACAGGAAGCCAAAGCGGCCGCCTGCTCAGCAGGTTAATACCCATGATGGTACTTGTACATCCACAAAATGCCCGACTTTAACAGGCGCGGCACCCGGCCGGTGAGCGGGCGGTCGGCGAGCAAGCCGAAGCCGTGCTTTTTGCCGAGTGAGCCGAGAATGCCTTTCAGCTTGATCGGCGGGAATTCGCTCGGTGGTTCTTCGCCGTTCCACCGCTTTTGCAGCACTTGGACGATTTGCTCCGCCTGCGCTTCGGCGAGCTGGGCGCTTGGCGAATGCGGCAGGCTTGTGTCCAGTTTCGTAAGCCGCCAATGCCAAAACATAAAAAAGTATAGCGAAATTGTGACAAAAGAACAACAATTTTTCTGGACGGCCGCCTTGGAGGCGCATAAGCTGACAAACCGCATCGTTTGGCGCTGAGAGCGCTCAACCGAAGCGGCATGGCGGCTTCCCTGTCGGCGGTCGGCGTCGTGCGTTCAGCGTCATGCCGTCGCTTGCGCCTTTTCTCAACTTGAGAAACCTTGCGCCAGCGCTTTTGATTTTCTCAAACTGGAGGGACGCTCTTTTTCCGCGCCCTTCTCGTGAGCATGTCCGTTGACGCCGCGCCGCAAAACGGCTACGATGGGAAGCAGGAAGGTGAACAGGCGATGATTTTGCCGGTCATAGAATTTTGCATCAGCAACTTGGCGAGCGGGTCGTACAAAGCAATGGAAATGCTTGAAAAAGACCCGAATTTGGACATCATCGAATACAGCTGCTTAAGCTATTGCACGCGTTGTGCGGAAACGTTGTTTGCGCTCGTCAACGGCGAATTTGTCAGCGGTGAGACGCCGGAGCAGCTGGTGGAAAATATTTATAAACATTTGGAAGAAAATCCGATGTTTTGACTGAAAAAAGGAGGATGCCTACAAGCGGCATCCTCTTCAATGTATATGAAAAAACGGGGGATATTCCCATTTTGTCCACACAAAGGATTCAATATACGCAAAAGGTGAAAAATTTTTTGGGAGGGCATATCGTGCGATCGTTTTCGTTTGCGAAAATGCATGGGTTAGGAAATAGTTATATTTACGTCGATTTGTTTCGGGAAACGTTGCCGGAAGACGAGTTGCCGGCGATCGCCCGCCGCGTGTCGGATGTCAACACTGGCATCGGTTCGGATGGCTTGATCCTCATTTGCCCGTCCGATGAGGCGCCGGTGAAAATGCGCATCTTTAACAGCGACGGCTCGGAAGGGAAAAACTGCGGGAACGGCTTGCGCTGCGTGGCAAAATATGCGTATGAGCACGGCCTCGTCCGCGGCCGCTCGTTTTTGATTGAAACGCTCTCCGGGCTTGTCGAGGCGGAAGTCGCTGTCCAAAACGGCAAGGTAGCGAGCGTGACCGTCGATATGGGCGAACCGCGCCTCGCGCGGAGCGCTATTCCGATGGCCGGGCCGGAAGCGGCGCAGGTGGTCGCCGAGCCGTTTGTGGTAAACGGGCGCGAATATACGATTACCGCCGTTTCGATGGGAAACCCGCACGTCATTTTTTATGTCGAGGACATTGACGAAGCGCCGGTGACGACGCTCGGCCCGCTTGTCGAGAAAGATCCGCGCTTTCCGGAAGGGGTGAACGTCGAGTTTGTCGAAGTCGTCAATGAACGCGAGCTTCATTTCCGCGTCTGGGAGCGCGGCTCCGGCGTGACGCAGGCGTGTGGAACCGGAGCGTGCGCGGCCGTCGTCGCTTCGGTGTTGAACGGCAAAACGGCGCGCGGAGTGGAAACGGTCGTCCATTTGGCCGGCGGCGATTTGCGCATCGTCTGGGGGCATGACGGGCGTGTACGCATGACCGGGCCGGCGGAGACGGTGTGCACTGGCGTGTATTTTTACGAAAGCGGGCAGAACGGTTGAGCACCCGGATGGGAAAGCGGTATACTATAAGCAAAGAGAAAAAAGAGGCAAAACGAGACCGGTTGGAAAGACGAGAACATGGAAAGGAGAGAGTCCAATGGCGGAAGCGATCGTGACGCTGACCGAAGCGGCGGCGTTTCAAATTAAGGACATGATGAAGGAGCAGGAAGAAGAGCACGCCTACCTGCGCGTCGGCGTCCATGGCGGCGGCTGCAGCGGGCTGTCGTACGGCATGGGCTTTGAGCACGAGCGGCGCGATGATGATATTGAATTCGAACAGCACGGGATTAAAATTTTGGTCGACCGCGACAGTGCCCCGATTTTGCGCGGCACGGTCATCGACTACAAGCAGTCTTTGCTTGGTGGCGGGTTTACGATCAACAACCCGAACGCCATCGCAACATGCGGCTGCGGCTCGTCGTTCCGCACCGCAACGAACGCCGGCACGCCGGAGCAATGTTAGCCGAATGGCATGAAATGCGCTGTTCAACGTATCAATCGTCCCCGGCGCACCGGGGCAATGCCGAGTGAACGGCTGAAGCCGCCCGTCGCCGGAGGCCGTTTCCAGACGGCCGTCAAAGGAAGGGGGAGCGCCGATGAAAGGGCAGTTGAATTTGTTGCTGGCGCTCGTGTTGGCGCTTGTCATCGCTCTTATGGCAGTGGCCAATGTCGAGCAAGTGACGATCCATTATTTGGCCGGTGAAACCCGCCTGCCGCTCATTGTCGTCATTTTCGGATCGGCGATTGTTGGCGGTCTCGTTGTCGGCATGCTTGGTTGGGTGCGCTTGTTCAGCTTGCAGCGGCGGTTGAAGGCGGCGGAAAAGAAAAATGAGGAACTGGCAGCGCTTTTGGAGCAAACAGAGCGGCTGGATACGGCGGCCGCGAAAGAATAGCGCAATGAAAAACGAGCCCTGCTGCGACCGGGCGGCGGTTTCCGCCCGATTTGGCAGGGCGCGTTTTTTTTTTGCGTCAAACATTCTGGTTCCGTCGGGCTGTTGTTTTGGCAAGTACTGTTTTTCGTTCGTGTTATAGGCGAATCCGTTTCGGCGGTCGCCGCTTTTTTGCCGCTTAAAAGAGCGACGTGGAGTGCGCCGGCTGCATCCGCGCCGTCGGGTCGATGTACGTTTTCGCGCTGCTGATGGCGATCGGCGCTTCACCGAAGCCGCAGGCGATCAGCTTGATTTTGCCGTCGTATGTGCAAATGTCGCCGGCCGCATACACGCCAGGGATGTTCGTTTCCATGCGCGAGTTGACTTTGATCGCATTTTTTTCGATGTCAAGCCCCCAGTTTTTGATCGGGCCGAGCGACGAAATAAAGCCGTAGTTGACCACGACGGCGTCGACATCGATCGTTTCTTTCGCGCCTTCTTTCACATGCTCGAGGACGACCTGGCGGATGCCTTGGTCATCGCCGATGAGCTCGACCGGCACAAACGGCGTTTTCACGTGCACGCTTGACTTCATCAACTGTTCGACGCTATGTTCATGGGCGCGGAATTTGTCACGGCGATGCACAATCATGACGCTTTCGGCGATCGGTTCGAGCATGAGCGACCAGTCGACGGCCGAATCGCCGCCGCCGCAGACGAGCACGCGCTTTCCGGAAAACTGCCCTAAGTCGTTGATGAAGTAATGTAAGTTTTTTCCTTCATAGCGGGGAGCGCTTTCGATTTCGAGCCGACGCGGCTGAAAGGCGCCGTTTCCGGCGGTGATGATGATCGTTTTCGAATAATGGATTTGTTGATTGGTGACGAGTTTAAACGTTCCGTCCCCCTGCTTTTCGAGCGTGTCGACCGACTCGTTCAGGCAGACGGTCGGCGAAAATAGGTCCATCTGCTCTTTCAGCTGGTTGACAAGCTCTTGGGCGCGCACTTTCGGAAACCCGGCGACATCGTATATGTATTTTTCCGGATACAACGCAGCCAGCTGCCCTCCAAGCTGCGGAAGGCTTTCGATAATTTTCACTTTCATTTGCCGCAAGCCGCCGTAAAACGCGGCAAACATCCCGGTCGGCCCGCCGCCGATGATCGTGACGTCATAAAGATTCCGATCCTCTTTCACCGACATTCCTCCCCGCATATAAATAATGGCCTTACAAGTTTATCTTACCATAAATGCGCGCCGTTATAACGGCGAATTTTTGCCGGGCCGGCGGAAAAAAGGGCTTGAAAAGAGGCAAAAAAAGAACTAATATGGTTGTGGATAGATTGTTAATTTTTTGTGACAATCTGTCGACATTTTTTTGAAGGTTAACGTGAATACTTTCACAAACTTCGCTCAATAAAAATGGGGGCCGAAGCAAAAGCTATCAGAAACGTGTGGAAAAAAATTAAAAAGGGTGGAAGTGATTCAAGTGAGAAAACCAAACGTTGTCATTTTAGGGGCTGGCTATGGCGGGCTCATGACGACCGTCTGCCTGCAAAAACTTGTCGGGGTGAACGAGGCGAACATTACGCTTGTCAACAAACATGACTACCATTATGAAACGACATGGCTCCATGAAGCGTCGGCCGGCACGTTGCACCATGACCGCGTCCGCTATCCGATCCGCGACGTCATTGATCGCAGCAAGGTGAAATTCGTCCAAGATACGGTGACGAAAATCGTGCCGGGCGAAAAGAAAGTGCTGCTTGAAAATGGCGAGCTGACGTACGATTATCTCGTCATCGCCCTCGGATTCGAATCGGAGACGTTCGGCATCAAAGGGCTGAAAGAGTACGCGTTCTCGATCGCCAACATCAACGCGGCGCGGCAAATCCGCGAGCATATCGAGTACCAGTTTGCGACGTACAACGCGGAAGAGGAAAAGAAAGACGAGCGGCTGACGATCGTGGTCGGCGGGGCCGGGTTCACCGGCATCGAGTTTTTGGGCGAGCTCGTCAACCGCATTCCGGAGCTGTGCCGCGAATATGACGTCGATCCGCACAAAGTGCGCATCATTTGCGTCGAAGCGGCGCCGACCGCGCTGCCGGGCTTCGATCCGGAGCTTGTCGAATACGCGGTGAGCCAGCTCGAGCGCAAAGGAGTGGAGTTTAAAATCGGCACCGCCATTAAAGAGTGCACGCCGGATGGCATCATTGTCGCGAAAGGTGATGATGTCGAGGAAATTAAAGCCGGCACGGTCATTTGGGCGGCCGGCGTGCGCGGCAGCCGCGTCATCGAGGAATCTGGGTTTGAAGCGGCGCGGGCGCGCATTAAAGTGGACCCGTACTTGCGTGTCCCGGGGCATGAAGACATTTTCGTCGTCGGCGACTGTTCGCTCGTCATTGATGAAGAAACGAACCGCCCGTATCCGCCGACGGCGCAAATCGCCATGCAAGAAGGCCAGCTGTGCGCGAAAAACTTGGCGGTGCTCATCCGTGGACAAGGGGAGCTGGAGCCGTTTAAGCCGGATATTAAAGGGACGGTTTGCTCGCTCGGCCATGACGATGCGATCGGCGTTGTGTTCGGCAAAAAGTTGTGGGGAACGAAAGCGAGCTTCATGAAAAAAGTCGTCGACAACCGCGCTTTGTATTTGATCGGCGGTGCATCGCTCGTCATGAAAAAAGGGAAATTCAAGTTTTTCTGATGAAGGCCAAAAGAGGGCGCTCCCATCGCCAGGGGCGCCTTTTCTCATGGATGTTTCCGTTCGGGCCGGCTCTTTTTTATATGGCGGCTGACAGGGAACGGCTGCTTTCTTGTCGAAATACAAACAGGAACAACGATGGGAAAAGGATGAGGATGATGGACCACAAACGCGGAAACGTATGGATTGCCTCGGCCGGGCTTGTGATCAACGAAGCGGGCGAATGGCTTGTCGTCAAGAAAGCCTACAGCGGGCTGAAAGGCAAATGGTCGCTGCCGGCTGGATTCGTCAAGCCGGGGGAGATGCTTGACGAGGCGGCCGTCCGCGAAGTGAAAGAGGAGACGGGAATCGACGCCGAGCCGGTCGTGTTTCTCGGTTTGCGCACCGGGGTCATCGACGGAGAGATCAGCGACAATTTGGCGATGTTTCTTCTCCGCCCATTGTCGGCCGCCATTACCGTGCAGGCGGGCGAATTGTCGGCCGCTGCTTTTTTAAGCAAGGCGGCGTTCCGCGACGACCCGAACACGTCCGGGCTGCTTCGCTATTTATTGGCGCTTGAGCCGCTCGTCTCCCTTCCCCCGCATAACGGGCTGAACCCGGGTGATCCGGTTTGGGTACACGAAGTACCGCCTTTACTTAAAATCGTCAAAATCATAAGAATAATGGAGAAAATGAAAGCGAGGCGCCGATGTATTCGATTACATGAACGAAAACAGAGAAGAATCGCCGTTTTTTACAGAAAATTTTGATATATTAACAAAAAAGAAGTGGAGGGGAAGAAGAATGGCACAAACGGCGACGACGACCGATTGCGTGTACTGCGGTGGCCACGGATACGTCCAGCTTTTGCTCGGCGGATCGGAAACGTGCTGCGGCTGCCAAGGGACGGGAAGCGAGACGGAAGACGACGATGAGCATTGACTTGTCATCCGCCCATCCAGTACACTGAAAAAGGGTGTAAGGTAGGGAAGGGCGGATGCAAATGAGTTTGCCGGTTGTACTCATTTCGATGCTTTTATTTTTCGTCTTATTTTTCGGCATCGGATTTTTGTTAAATATGTTGTTGCGCATGACATGGATCATGGCTGTTTGCTTTCCGGTCATTGCGGTGTTCATTATTGACGATGTGCCATGGAAGCAGTATTGGACCGATCCGGCCGCCTCGTTTTCGGCGCTCGGCCGGAAAATCGCCTCGCTGGAAACGGCTGATTTGTTGATTTTGGCGAGCGGCTTTGCCGGCGCCCTTTGCGCCGGATGGGCGATCCGCACGCTGCGGGCGAAAGGCTATCAAATGTTCTAAGACATTTCGGATCGATCATGCTGCCCGATCGGTTGTATTTTTCGCAAAAGGGTATCAAAGGTGTTCAGGCGTCTCCGCGCAAGCGGGGGCGTTTTTTATTTTTGCGCGCCACCGTGTCTGCGGCGGCGTTTTTTCATGTTGCGGCGATGCCGGAGGGCGCCGCGGAACAGGCGCTTGGAGTCCGGTGTCATGCGTTTTTTCGATTGGCCCGCCGTTGCAATGAATATTTCGATTTTGGTTGGAGATAAATAGAGGTGTGAGAGGAGTTGAGATCATTGGATAGGTTCAGGCAGTTTGCACGCCGGACCGCGATGACGGTGTTGTTTTTCCTAGCGCTCACCGCGACGTTCCAGTCTGTTTCCGGAGTCGAGGCGGAAACGGTTCTCCGCTCCTTGTCGAGCGCATTATTGGTCGAGCATGAGCCGAGTGGCGGGACAAACGGCCGCCCGAAAAGCGGCAGTCGCTCCGCCCCGCGGCTTGAGGATCATTTTGACTGGTCAAAATATCCTTCCGTTGAAGTGGTCGCCACCGGCTATACAGCCGGCATTGAATCGACCGGGAAAACGCCTGATCACCCTGAGTATGGCATCACGTACTCCGGCGTCCGCGTGAAGCGCGACCTTTATTCGACGATTGCTGCCGATTTATCGATCTTTCCGATCGGCACGATTTTGTTCATCCCCGGATACGGGTTCGGCGTCGTCGCCGACAAAGGCGGGGCGATCAAAGGCCATCATCTTGATTTATATTATGAAACGGTCGAAGATGTCTATAAATATTGGGGAAAAAGGAAAGTGCAAGTTTACATTATCCAAAAAGGGGACGGCAAGCTGTCGGAGGAAGAATTGACGCGGTTGAACGAGGATGAAACGATGCAAGTGTTCCGGCAGCAATATTTGGAATCGAAAAGTTAAAGGAGGGCTCCCGCCTGTCAGCCGCCAAGGAGCGGATCGCTGTCGTCAGCGGGAGGAAACAGCGCCGGATGCAAAAGCGGCGCCAATTTTTTTAAATATGGCGAATTCATCCATTAGATGATCGAAATAATGGGCTTGTTTCGCTATAATGAAGACGGGAAGGCATAATCATAGAAAGGATGAGACGATGTTTACGGTAAAGCCATTGCCGTCTGTCGAAACGAACGAGGAAGCGTTGGTCATCGGCTTGTTTGAAGGGGGGCAGCCGTTTGCCGGCCTTGCCGGCGAGTATGACGCCCGCCTTGGCGGACAGCTGTCCGGACTGTGGAAGGAAGGCGACATTTCCGCGAAACGGGGGAGCATCGCCGTGATTCACCCGCTTTTGCCGGCCGGGGCGAAACGACTCTATTTTGTCGGGCTCGGCAAAAAAGAGGAGCTGACGTTTGCGCGGCTGCGCGAGGTGTTCGGCAAGCTGTTTCGCGCGTTGAAGCAGGCGAAGCGGACGAAAGCGGCGGTCGCGCTTGACACGTTTACGGCCGGGGACGTCGACGAAAACGAAGCCGCGCATGCGCTTGCTGAAGCGTATTATTTGGCGACGTATGAGTTCCCGGGATACAAGCAAAACAGGCGAGAGCGGGACTATGAGATGAAATCGCTCACCGTTTATACGGGGGCGGACGCAGCGGACATCGAGGCGAGCTTGTTCGTCGGTTCGGTATACGGGAAGGCGACGAACTCGGCGCGCACGCTCGTCAACACGCCGGGGAATTTGCTGACGGCGTCCGATTTGGCGGATTATGCCGTAAAGCTCGCTGACCGATACGATTTTGACTATGAAATTTTGGAGAAAGAAGACATGGAGCGGCTCGGCATGGGAGCGCTGCTCGCGGTCAACCAAGGGTCGAAGCAGCCGCCGAAATTGATCATGTTGAAATATCAAGGGAAAGAAAAATGGGAAGACGTGATCGCCCTCGTCGGCAAAGGGGTGACGTTCGACACAGGCGGCTACTGCCTGAAGCCGCGCGACAGCATGGTTGATATGAAAACGGATATGGCCGGCGCGGCGGCGGTGCTCGGGGCGATGGAAGCGATCGGCGAACTGCGGCCGGAACAAAACGTGCTCGCCGTCATCCCGGCGACTGACAATATGATCAGCGGCGAGGCGTTCAAACCGGATGATGTCATCACATCGCTGTCCGGAAAAACGATCGAAGTCCGCAACACGGACGCTGAAGGACGGCTCATTTTGGCCGATGCGGTGACTTATGCGAAACAGCACGGCGCCAGCTATATCATCGATGTCGCCACGCTGACAGGCGGAGTGATCGTCGCCCTTGGCACGGACAAAACAGGAGCGATGACGAACAACGAGGCGCTGTTTGAGCAGCTGCTGGAAGCATCGATGGAAACCGGGGAGTTCATTTGGCGGCTGCCGATCACCGAACACGACCGCGAGCGGGTGCGAAGCAGCAAAATCGCCGATTTGAACAACTCTCCGGGGCGCGAAGGGCACGCCATTATGGGCGGGGCGTTTATTGGCGAGTTTGCCGAAGACACCCCGTGGGTGCATTTGGACATTGCCGGCACGGCGACTGCAAAGAAAGATGGCGACCTCGGCCCGGCTGGGGCGACGGGTGTCATGGTGCGGACGCTCACCGCGTTTGTTGAACGGTTTGAATAAGCAAGACGCAAGCGGCGCTGCGATCGCCTAATTCAAGCAGGACGGGCTGAGCCGGCGGCCGCGCGATGTCGAATGGGAAAGCCGAAGCAAATGTGCATAGCTTCGGCTTTTGTTTGGCACGCTACATAATATATGGGCAGGAAAAGCGAACAAAATGTAAAGGTAATGTAAATTTTGTGTAAAATTTTTGATTGTCTTATTGTAAATGCTGTGTAAATTACTACAATAAGTAGCGGTGATTTTCGAATTCTGAGATGGAGGGTGGTCTCAATGATCTTTTCCCCAAAAAAGGACGTTTTCTTCGACATGTTGTTTAAGATTTCGGAAAATGTCAAGGAAGCAGCCCAATACTTTGTTGAGTATAAAATCCGAGGCGTGAGCGACTTGAAAGAATTCGCCCGCGTCATGAAAGAGTATGAACGGAAAGGCGATTCGTTCATCCATGAGCTTGTCGTCCAATTGAACAAAACGTTCATTACGCCGATTGAACGGGAGGACATCCATCAGCTGGCGATGAAAATGGATGATGTGCTTGACGGGCTTGAACAATGCTCCGCCCGGTTTGAAATGTTCTCATTCACGGACATTGACGAACATATGGTGAAGTTCTTCGACTATATTTACCAAAGCACGATCGAAATCGTTCATGCGCTCGAACTGCTGTCGCACAAAAAGTTGCTTGACATGCGCCAGCACGCCATTAAAATCAAGGATTACGAAACGAAATGCGACGAAATTTTGCGCGCTTCGATCAAAAACTTGTTTGTGACGCAAAAAGACCCGATTAAGCTCATCCAATACAAAGAGCTTTACGAAATGTTGGAAGAGATTGCTGACAGCTGTGAAGATGTCGCGAATACGCTCGAGACGATCATTATGCGCAACGCGTAAAAGGGGACGTTGTTTTTATGGATATGATTTTAGTCTTGACGATATTCATTGTGGTTTTCGCGTTGGCGTTTGACTTTATTAACGGGTTCCACGATACCGCGAACGCCATTGCGACGTCGGTGTCGACGAGAGCGCTCACGCCGCGCCAAGCCATTATTTTGGCTGCAACGATGAACTTTATCGGCGCGCTCACCTTCACCGGTGTCGCGAAAACGATTACGAAAGACATTGTCGATCCATTCACCCTTGAGAACGGTTCTCTCGTCATTTTGGCAGCGCTGGTTGCTGCCATTGCCTGGAACTTAATTACGTGGTATTATGGCATTCCGAGCAGCTCGTCGCATGCACTCATCGGTTCGGTCGCTGGGGCAGCCATTTCCGCCGCTGGCTGGGATGTAATCCACTACCAAGGTTTTCTTAAAATTTTGGAATCATTGATTATTTCTCCATTTTTGGCGATGGGTGTTGGGTTTGTCATTATGAGTTTGTTTCGTTTCTTATTTAAAGACGCCAATTTAACAAGAACAACCAAAGGGTTTCGTCTATTTCAAGTTGTAACGGCTGCATTGCAGGCGTATACGCATGGAACGAATGACGCCCAAAAAACGATGGGCATCATTACGATGGCGCTGATCGCTGCCGAAATGCACCACTCAGATGTCGTGCCGGAATGGGTGCGCATTTCTGCCGCCTTAGCCATGGGATTGGGGACGGCTGTCGGCGGATGGAAGATCATCAAAACGGTCGGTGGAAAAATTATGAAAATCCGCCCTGTCAATGGGGCGGCAGCGGACTTATCCTCGGCGCTCGTCATTTTTTCCGCCACGTTGTTGCATTTGCCAGTCAGTACGACGCACGTCATTTCCTCGGCCATCATGGGGGTCGGCGCCGCCCAACGGGTGAAAGGCGTCAAATGGGGCGTCGCCCGCCGCATTGTGCTGACATGGATCATCACCTTGCCGGTGTCAGCGTTGATTGCGGGGTTTGTGTACCAGATCCTTCGTTTATTCTTCTAATCCATGATCGAGGGTTTCCAAACAAAAAGCGCGCCTGTTGTCAAACAGGCGCGCTTCGTTTATGCCGCCGAACGGTCCGCGGCCGACGAGCGTCCGATCGCCCGGCAAATCCCCGGGGCGATCAAGCCGGCTGCGATCGATAGCAAAATGTCTTTTGGCAGCGGAACCAGCATCCAGCCCCATACCATTTGGTACGACAATCCTTTTGGCGCTTCGGCCCATAATTGATAAGCCATATACATCCAGTTCGTGCCGATGACATAGTTGACGACCATGCCGACCAAGGCGGCCGTGACGAAACGGGCTTTTGATGCCGGCTGCGGGCCGCGGTTGATGACCCATCCGGTCGCATAAGCGGCAACGATAAACGAAAGAATGAAGCCAAATGTCGGTTGGAAAATCATCGATAGTCCGCCGTTGAATTTGGCAAACACCGGCACGCCGGCGAGGCCGACGAGCATGTACACAATCATCGCCACCGCACCGAGCCGTCGCCCTAACACCGCGCCGGCAAGGACGCAGAAAAACGTTTGCAGCGTAATGGGAACACCGCCGACGACAAGAAACGGCGCCCACGACGTAATGTTCGCCCCGATGGCCATGAGGGCGACAAACATAGCGACAAAGGTGATGTCGAGGGCCCGAAAAGCAGGACGTTGGCGATTCATATGTAAACCCCCTTTTCTCTTGTTGTTAACAAAATCGTACTGAATGATCATTTGACTGTCAATACTTTTTTATGAGAAGGCGGGAGGCGGGGACGGAAATCATATAATTGACGGATGGAGGAGCAAACTAGACAAAACGGCGGCTGTCATCGCGGCCGCATGGACGAGGAGGATCGCTGCTCTATGGAACATGTCATGCCGGAAAAGGAAGTAAAGCAGGCCAGCAAGATGGGAGCCCATGAGGATCTGATTCACACGAGCCAAAACGACGAAGGGTATGACTTGCGCACCCCGGCGGAAATCGGGGCTCGGCAGCCGATGGATGAAAACGGCAATTCGTGAAGGCAACGAAGGATTGGGCGCAGATGGACGGGAAAGAAAAAAGTCTTGGATAGCTTCGCGCCGCGAGAAGGCCGGTGATGGATGGAAACAGATCGCAGGCCTTAATTACTTTGCCATTAGAGGGATCTTGTCATGCCGATGACATGCTGCCGGCTCGGATGCCGTGCTCGTTTTTCAATGGTTTTTTCGGCATGAAAAGAATAGAAGAAAATGAATTTATTGATTTTTATGAATAAATACCTATTTTTGATATGGTAATAAAGTTCCTTTTTTTTTTTTTATTTCCAGTAAGATTTTAATTGTAAATATATAGTTTGTTTACCATAACGTGTACTTGGTAAGGGACTGAGGTAGCGTCAAAAGTTCTATGAAAAACCCACACAGACCATCCCATCGAGCATCGTGAGGCATGTGGGGAGCCGGATTCGTCCTTGGCCAACACCCGCCACAAAGGTGCGAAAGGGTTGTCAAGGGCGACGGGGACAAAAAAAGTTAGGCCGCCTCTTGTTGGAGAAACGCTTGTGCCATGGCGATGAACTTCGTCCACCGGGCCGGCATATGCGGCAGCTCGGCGAGCTCCGGAATGACGACCGGGACCCGGCCTTCGAGCGCGCTATGCGGGCGCAGAAAGTTGAAATACGCCACAAACAGCGTCACAAAGGACACCGAGCCCTCTTCCGCGCCGAACCCATGGGTCGGGCGGCAGTTGCCTTTAAAGGTCCGGTTGAATCGCTCGATGATTGGCTTGAGTGGACGGAACTCTTCGGACACCGGGTCCTCATGGGCCAGCCCGATCACCTGGCGGATGTCAAACGAAATCCCGTGATGGGCGAAGAAGTGCTGCGCCAGCAGGTAAATGGGATTGCCGTCGACGACGAACGACAAGTCGTCCGGGATGGATGGCCGCTTCCGCAAGACATCATTGATGGCCTTGATGGCCGAGAGCGTGTCCCGATTGGGCGAGACGCGATACGACAGCACGATCTTTTTGACGGCATCGAATAGAAAGAACATGTAATGCCAGCGCCCTTTGACGCGAATATACGTCTCGTCTCCGCAGAACGATCCGGACAGCTCGTACGGGAATCGGTCGACAAAGGGCTTGATCCAAAGCGCGGCGCTGTTGGCGTAGTTGAGCACCGTCTGATGGGAGATCGACACGCCGTGGATATCCTTCATGGCGGCTGCCGTCATGCGGGAAGACATTCCAAAGTTGACATGGTACGTCAACACCAGCCCCAGAATGTGCGGCGACACAGCCAGCCGGGACAAATCGACCTTCGGCTTGATGGGTGACGAGGAAGCCAACGGTAGAAAGTCAAACAAGAACTCTCGAAACCAATACCGCACCTTGAAGGCTTGAGGATCCTGTTTGAAACGTTGGCGCTCCTTCTTCGTCATCCGTCGAAGGTTGGCCCGGTAAAACGGGCAATCGTTGTTCTTGCACTTATAGATGTTGTATTCTTTGCGTTCCTTGATTTTTTCCAGCGTCTTTTTGCAGTGCGGGCAGCGAAAGACCGCTTGCTTGGTGAACCGATTTCGGTGGTTGAACCGGCACTGGCACACTTTGCATTGGTATTGCCCTTTTCCGCCGTTATTGGCGTACAGGTAAGAAGAGGGAGCCTGGCAGCGAGGGCAGGTCAACGAATCCGGAACACGGTGTTTCGCCTTCGCGCGGCGCTGGATGGGCCGCAAAGGACGTCTGTGCTGGGCTTCGTAGTCCGCCAACAGCTTCCGGTAATCAAGGGTTTCCGGCACATCGATGATCGGAAGGTCATCGACTTGAAGTTTCCGGTACGGTTTTTGGATGGGTTCGTCCAAGTCCTCGAGATTCAACGATTTTCCCAATATCACACCCATCTAATACACGATAATTTGATATTGGGTCTTGATTATTTCAAGCAAATAGGCTAATCATTGAGGTAACAAAGCTTGTCACTCCTTTGTTTTGGCTGTTGGGTGTCGTTACCTCAATGATGGCCGAAAACAACGGGGGTGGTAAGCTTTTTTTGTTCAACCGTTGAAACCCAAGGAAAAACCGTGAGTGTGGAGGATAAACTTTTGACAATACCTGTATCCGATGGGGAGGGCTGAAAGCGTGATGAGCCAGTTGGCGTATCGGGTGAAATACCGCCGCAGTTGGACCGACAAGGGACTCAGGGCGTTTTTCAAGGCAATGATTGCCCGGATGGATGGGATTCGTCTTTTCGGACGTCGTTTCGGAGAAGGATCGTCGCATCCGGCGGAGGAAACGACATCCACTAAACAGACGGTCGTGAACAAGGCGAAACAACGCGTCCGCCGTCTTTGGCCTGAGATCACGCGGAATAACGTGCCATATTTAAAGCAATCGTCCGGGACACCGATCTATCATGCCCTGTCTGAACTCAAGGCATGGTAAAAAAAAGGTATACATATCGATCTGCCATGGCAAGGGATGAGAATTCAAAAGCGCTTACGGACTAAATTCAAAAAATGGTTTGCCAACCTATGATTTACACCTGTTTTCAGCGAATCAAAAAAGTTTCCACAAAGTCTTGACTGACTCTTAGTAATGATCCTGCTTGACATTTTTGAAAATATAATTACTAAAATTCAAAAACATCAAAAATCATAGAGCAGATGTATTTTCATGAGTGGAAAAATCATAGTTCGACAAATGGGATAGCTGTAATAATGGTTTGACCTGTTTAATATGTTTGGACCACTGATCAAGGGATGTTCACTTACAGAAAGCTGATCTGAAATCAGAACAAACAATGATCCCTACAACAGATGAGAAAAATGCTACGACATTTATCTCCCACTGATACACATGTAACGTAAAGAGATGCTTATGATTGTCGATGAACTCATTCAGCAAAAGTGAGGATCAACTTATATCCTTTGTGGAACAAGCGAAATCTTGCATGGGTTAAATCTGTGCATGGAATCGGAAAGAATGTTCAAGCCTTTATTCGAAGAATCAACCAGAACCCAGAACGAACGATCGATCATTTGTGAATTCAATTTTGTCTTCATGGGCAGTCATGGCGCCGGGAAATCACGAAAGTTTCGGGAAATGGAAATATAGACGGGTGAGGCAAGGAAACAAGAAGTTGAGGTTACACCTGGTGTGGGGTGCTCGTGCCATGGCCCGAACGAAAAACACCCATTTATCCGTGAAGTATCATCGGATCGCTAAACGAAGAGGAGTAAATCGGGCGAGTATCGCTGTGGGAAGAACGATGTTACAAATCCTCTACGTCATTTTAACCAGAAAGGAACAGTATAGAGGTATAGAGAGTTTGGAAACCTACTACTGGGATTGGTAGCGAGAAACGAACCTAGTGTGTCAAACGATGAAGCAATTTAGGGGGATAGGGTATCAAGTGAAACTGGAAAAAACGAGTGCGCATTATCGGTAAACCATATATACTGAAATTCTTTCTTTTAAAACCTACTTCTAATGGTTAGGTAGAGATCGTTCTTGTCTTTTTCGAGTTTTCAGGGTAGGAGGAGAGCAATTATTGGATATTAAAAATGATTTGAATCATTTTTTTGAGTATACTTCTTACCAAAATGCTTATGGACTTTTATACAGCCAAAAAACAGGAAAACAGGTTGCATTTTTAAAGTCCATGCTTGATACTCTTCCAAAAGAGAGTAAAATACTTGATTTATGTTGTGGTAACGGAAGACATCTTTTTTCTATTAGAAGACTAGGCTTTGATGTTATTGGCATAGATTCACATTACGAAACAGTAGCCAAAGTCAAGGAAACCGATCCCGCTGCTAATATTATGTTCTGCGATGCACGTTTTATGAATTTTATTGAAGTCTTTGATTTAGTCTACTGTTTAGAAACATCTATTGGTTACTTTAACGATGAAGAAACCATTAAAATTTTCGGTAAAGTTTATAATTCTCTAAAATATCAAGGGATATTTATTGTGCATGTTTTTAACAGGGAGTTGTTATTGAAATATTTTGAGGACAGTTCATATTTTTATGATATTTTCCACCAGCCAATTTTTGAAAGCAGGGAAATCGATTTATTAAATGGACTATTAAAAATTAGACAAAAAAGAAATAATAGCAATATAAAAGAATACCACCTTGATTTACGAATTTATACTGCTGTTGAATTAAAAAATATGTTAAGTACTGTTGGTTTTAAAATAAGCAATGTTTATGGTGATTTTGATAAATCACCGTTTTCAATTAATAGCCCTGAGTTAATTATTATTCTAAAAAAGGAAGGATAGAAATGTATAAAAAATATCGCAAATCACGTTACACAATTAAACATGAGACTCAAGAAGGTACTTTAATCTTATTTAACACTTTTTCTGGAGCTATAGCAACAATTGAAGATGTAAAAACGTAACTATTCAGCCACATCATAAAGTGAGCTGAATATTTTCTTCTTTCCTTGTCTATGATGTGAATACTGATAGACAAGGAGGTGAATCACATGTTGACGGTACAACAAGCTGTATTTACAGTTGAGAGCTTAATCGGCAAAGTCCAACAACAAAAGCAGCTCATTACTCACCAGCAACAAGTCATTGAGCAACTGTTGAAAGAAAACAAACAGCTACGCAAAGAAAATGAACAACTGAAGTACCGTGTTCAAGAGCTGGAAGCACGCACGAAAAAAAACAGCTCCAATAGCCATTTGCCCCCATCTTCTGACCGTTTTGAGAAAAAGCGTTCCTCCCGCGAGCCGTCTGGCAAAAAGCCTGGTGGGCAAGAGGGACATGAGGGGAAGACGCTCCGTCAAGTGGAACATCCACATCATCGTGTCGTCCACCGTGTGCATACGTGTCAAGGATGTGGAGCTTCTTTGCGTGAAGTCAAACCGTTCAAAGTCGATATCCGTCAAGTGTTTGATGTCCCTCCTGTGGCGATCGAGGTGACACAACATGAACGTGAAGTGAAATCGTGTCCACATTGTCGATGCGTGCAACAAGCCGAATTCCCATCCCATGTCACGAATCATGTGCAATACGGTCCACGGCTCACGGCGCTCGTTGTTTATTTACATCATATCCAATTGATCCCGTACAAG
>NZ_LLKS01000055.1:0-19121 GCF_001414205.1 Geobacillus sp. Sah69
CGCTTGCATCGCCCCCTGAATCGCTTTATACAGCTGTTGAAACCCCTCTTTCGACTGGAAGATCGGGAACGATTTGCGAAGCACGCGCCCCCGGTCATCCACGAAGCAGGCGTAGTGGGTTCGTTTCGCGATATCAATACCCACGACAAGCGTTTGTTCGGTTACTTGATCAATTTTATAGTTTTGTGTACAATTCATCTGAAGTCCTCCTTGGTATGGTGAGTGATGTGGTTGACACCCCTGCATCATACCAAGAGGGCTTTTTTTGATCAAGTCCCCGGAAAAGCTCCTAACGGGAATGCTCCTTTATGCGTATTCAGAAAATTTCATTTTGCCGTTTTCTCATGATGAAGTTGTGCATGGCAAAAAGTCGCTGCTCAACAAAATGCCGGGGTCGTACGAGGAGAAGTTCGCCCAGCTGCGGCTGTTGTACGGCTACATGATGGCCCACCCCGGGAAAAAGTTGTTGTTTATGGGCAACGAATTCGCCCAGTTTGACGAATGGAAGTTTGAGGGAGAGCTCGACTGGGTGCTGTTTGATTTTGACTTGCACCGGAAGATGGATGAGTATGTCAAGCAATTGATCGCCTGCTACAAGCGGTATAAGCCGTTTTACGAGCTCGACCACGACCCGCAGGGGTTTGAATGGATCGACGTTCATAATGCCGAACAAAGCATTTTCTCGTTCGTCCGCCGCGGGAAAAAAGACGGTGATCTGTTGGTAATTGTTTGCAATTTCACAAATCAAGCGTACGACGACTACAAAGTCGGCGTGCCGCTTTTGGCCCCGTATCGGGAAGTGCTGAACAGCGATGCGGTGGACTTTGGCGGATCAGGGCATGTCAATTCGAAGCGGCTTCCGGCGTTCAATGAACCGTTTCATGGAAAGCCGTACCATGTGCGCATGACGATTCCGCCATTTGGCATTTCAATCTTGCGCCCAGTGCAAAAACGAGAGGAGAGAAAGCAAAATGAAGAAGACGTGCATCGCCATGTTATTGGCCGGCGGGCAAGGAAGCCGGCTTCGCCCGCTGACGAAAAACATCGCGAAACCAGCCGTGCCGTTCGGCGGGAAGTATCGGATCATTGATTTTACATTGAGCAACTGCACGAATTCCGGCATCGATACGGTCGGCGTGCTGACGCAGTACCAGCCGCTCTTTCTTCACTCGTACATCGGCATCGGAAGCGCGTGGGATTTGGACCGGCGAAACGGCGGGGTCACCGTCCTGCCGCCCTATTCCGTCTCGTCCGGCGTGAAATGGTATGAAGGCACCGCCAACGCGATTTATCAAAATATGAATTATATTGAACAGTACGACCCGGACTACGTGCTCGTGCTGTCTGGCGACCACATTTACAAAATGGACTATCGGCAGATGCTCGACTACCATATCGCCAAACAGGCCGATGTGACGATTTCCGTTATTGAAGTGCCATGGGAAGAAGCGAGCCGGTTTGGCATTATGAATACGAATGACGAGATGCAAATTGTCGAGTTTGCCGAAAAACCGGCGGAGCCAAAGAGCAATTTGGCGTCGATGGGCATTTACATTTTCAATTGGCCGCTGTTGAAAGAATACTTGAAAATCGATAACGATGACCCGCATTCGACGCACGATTTCGGCAAAGACATCATCCCGCTTTTGCTTCGCGAACGCAAGCGGTTGTTTGCCTACCCGTTCCAAGGCTACTGGAAAGATGTTGGCACGGTGAAAAGCTTGTGGGAAGCGAACATGGACTTGTTGGATGAGGACAACGAGCTCGACTTGTTCGACCGCTCATGGCGCATTTATTCCGTCAATCCGAATCAGCCGCCGCAATACATTTCCCAGGAGGCGGAAGTGGCGGACTCACTCGTCAATGAAGGGTGCGTCGTCGAAGGGACGGTCAAGCGTTCAGTGCTGTTTCAAGGCGTCCGTATCGGCAAAGGGGCGGTCGTGAAAGAATCGGTCATTATGCCAGGAACGACAGTCAGCGAAGGAGCGTATGTCGAGCGGGCGATCGTCACGCCGGATTGCGTCATCCCGACGCATGCCTCGATTGCCCCGGACGAAGACGGCGAGGTGGTGCTCGTGACCGCCGAATGGCTTGCGCAATGGAATGAGGAAACCGCGAGGAAGGAGGAAGCGTGATGAACAACAAGATGTTAGGCGTCATTGACGCGACGATGTATATGGAAGCGTTAGCGCCGCTTATCGAACAGCGCTCGATCGCCGCGGTGCCGTTTGCCGGCCGGTATCGGCTCATTGATTTCGTGCTCTCAAGCATGGTTAACTCCGGTATTGAGAGTGTTGCGATTTTTTCGAAATATCAGTACCGTTCGCTCATGGACCATTTAGGGTCAGGGAAAAACTGGGACTTAAACCGAAAGCGGGACGGACTGTTTTTCTTCCCATCGCCGGATTTGCTGTTTTCCGGCGAGCGCCGCGTCGGGGCATTTGCCCACTTCGAGCAGCACATCGACTATTTTTTGCGGAGCCGGCAAAAATATGCCGTCATCGCGAACAGCTATACGGTGTGCAACATCGATTTTGCCGCCGTCTTGAAGCGCCATATCGAAAATGGCTGCGATGTGACCGAAATCCGTCATCGCGGTCGGTCGCTTGAGATGTATTTGCTAGAAACGTCGCTGCTGCTTGATTTAATCACCGATTACAAAAACCGCGGCTACCGAAGCATCGTCGACGTCGTCCGCGATGACCGCCATTCACTGTCGATTTGCGATTACGAATACACGGAGTATGCGGCGGTCATCGATTCGGTGGGACAATATTTCCGCTCAAGCATGGAACTATTGGATCGGAACGTCTGGGAACAGCTCTTTCTCGCGGAGCGGCCGATTTATACGAAAGTGAAAGACGAGCCGCCGACGAAGTACGGGCGGGAAGGGATCGTAAAGCGCTCGATGATCGCCAACGGCTGCGTCATTGACGGGACGGTGGAAAACAGCGTCTTGTTCCGCTCTGTGAAGATCGGCAAAGGAGCGGTCGTGAAAAACAGCATTATTATGCAAAAGTGCCAAATCGGCGACGGCTGCGTCCTCGATGGCGTCATTATCGATAAAGACGCCAAGGTCGAACCGGGAGTGGTGTTGAAAGGAGCGGCTGATCAACCGTTTGTCGTCCGCAAAGGAACGGTGCAGGGGGAGGTCGCCAGCCGATGAACGTGCTATTTGCCGTTTCCGAATGCGCCCCGTTTGCCAAATCGGGGGGATTGGCCGACGTTGCCGGCGCGCTGCCGAAAGAGCTGCGCCGGCTCGGCGTTGACGCCCGTGTCATGCTGCCGAAATATGAGACGATCGCCCGCGAATGGAAAGAGAAGATGAACAAAACGGCGGAGTTCACCGTGCCGGTCGGGTGGCGCCGCCAATATGCCGGCGTGGAGGAGCTCGAGCACGACGGGGTCATCTATTACTTCATCGACAACGAGTATTACTTCAAACGGCCGCAGCTGTACGGCCATGATGACGACGGCGAGCGGTTTTCTTATTTTTGCCGGGCGGTGCTGGACGCGCTGCCGGAGATCGGGTTTCAGCCCGACATCATTCATTGCCATGACTGGCACACCGGCATGATTCCATTTTTACTGCGCGAGCAATACCACCATGATCCGTTTTATGCGGATATCCGCACGATGTTTACGATTCACAACTTGCAGTTTCAAGGGCTGTTTCCGCGCGGGATTTTAGAGGATTTGTTGAATTTGGACGGACGGTATTTCACCGTCGACCATCTCGAGTTTTACGGAAGCGTCAGCTTTATGAAAGGGGCGCTTATCGCCTCCGATTTGATCACGACGGTGAGTCCGACGTACAAAGAAGAGATTCAAACCGCCTATTACGGCGAGCGGTTGGACGGCTTGCTGCGGGCGCGGCGGGCCGATTTGCTCGGCATCTTAAACGGCATTGACGACGAGTTTTACAACCCGCAAACCGATCCGTTTTTGGCGGCGACCTATAGCGTACATACGCGGGAAAGAAAAAAACTCAACAAGCTCGCTTTGCAGCGGCGGTTCGGTCTGCCAGAGCGGGATGATGCGCCCATCGTCGCCATGGTGACGCGAATGACGGCGCAAAAAGGGCTCGATTTGGTGACGTGCGTCTTTCATGACCTCATGCAGGAAGACATGCAACTCGTCGTGCTCGGCACCGGGGATTGGCGCTTTGAACAGTTTTTCTCGCAAATGGCAGCGGCCTATCCGAACAAAGTCGGGGTGTACATCGGCTTTCACGAACCGCTCGCCCATCAAATCTATGCGGGCTCGGACTTGTTTTTAATGCCGTCATTATTTGAACCGTGCGGGTTGAGCCAAATGATCGCGCTTCGGTACGGGACGATTCCGATCGTTCGGGAAACGGGCGGGCTGAACGATACGGTGCAATCGTACAATGAATTTACAGGAGAGGGAAACGGGTTCAGCTTTACGAACTTTAATGCCCATGACATGTTGTACACGATCCGCCGGGCGCTGTCGTTCTACCACCAGCCATCTGTCTGGGAGCGGCTCATGGAGCGGGCGATGCGCGGCGATTACAGCTGGCGCCGTTCAGCGAAAGAGTATGAAAAAGCGTACAAACGGCTGGTCAAAAAAGGGGGAGATGCGCTTGTTCGCCGATAAAGAAACGTTCAAACGGGCGTTTGTGGCGCGGGTCGAGGCGCTGTGCGGCAAACCGTTTGCCGAATCGACGGCGCGCGATCATTATCACGTTCTCGGCCAGATGGTGCGCGAACATATCAGCCGCCATTGGATCACGACGAATGAACGCTACCGGGCGCAACGGTGGAAGCAAGTGTATTATTTGTCGATTGAGTTTTTGTTGGGTCGCCTGCTCGGCAACAATTTGTTAAACCACGGCGTCCGCTCGGTCGTCGAGGAAGGATTGCGCGAGCTCGGCATTCGCCTCGAAGATGTCGAGGAATGTGAGGCGGACGCCGGGCTTGGCAACGGCGGGCTGGGGCGGCTCGCCGCCTGTTTTCTTGACTCGCTCGCCACATTGAATTTGCCGGGCCACGGGCACGGCATCCGCTACAAGCATGGGCTGTTTGACCAAAAGATCGTCGACGGTTATCAAGTCGAACTGCCGGAGCAATGGCTGCGCCACGGAAACGTGTGGGAAGTCCGCAAAGAAGAGCTGGCGGTCGAAGTCCGGTTTTGGGGGCGGGTTGAGGTGTCGGAACAAAACGGCCGCCTTGTGTTCCGCCATGTCGACAGCGAAAACGTGATGGCGGTGCCGTACGACGTGCCGGTCATCGGCTACGGGACGAACACGGTCAACACGCTCCGGCTTTGGAGCGCCGAACCGGCGAAGACGTTTCCGCTCTATAAAGACGTCATGCAATACAAACGGGAGACCGAAGCCATTTCCGAGTTTTTGTACCCGGACGATACGCATGACGAAGGAAAAATTTTGCGGCTGAAGCAGCAGTATTTTCTCGTCGCCGCCAGCCTCGGCAGCATCACTCGCGCCCATCGCCGCCAGCACGGGAGCTTGCGCCGCCTCCATGAATATGTCGCCATTCATATCAACGACACGCACCCCGCGCTTGCGATTCCGGAGTTGATGCGCATTTTGCTCGATGAGGAAGGGATGAGCTGGGAAGAGGCTTGGCACATTACGACCCATACGATCGCGTACACGAATCATACGACTCTGGCGGAAGCGCTGGAGAAATGGCCGATTCGTCTGTTTCAGCCGCTGTTGCCGCGCATTTATATGATCGTCGAGGAAATCAACGAACGGTTTTGCCGCGAGCTGTGGGAACGCTACCCTGGCGATTGGGGGCGGATTGAACAAATGGCCATCATCGCCCACGGAATGGTGAAAATGGCGCACTTGGCCGTCGTGGCAAGCCATAGCGTCAACGGCGTGGCGAAACTGCATACCGACATTTTGAAACAGCGGGAAATGCGCCTGTTTTACGAATGGGCGCCGCAAAAGTTCAACAATAAGACGAACGGCGTGACGCACCGGCGCTGGCTCTTAAAAGCCAACCCCGAGCTGTCGGCGTTGATTACGGACACGATCGGCCCGCGTTGGATTCATGAGCCGGAAGCGCTTGTGGAACTGGCGCCGCATGCTTCCGATCCGGCGTTTCAAGAGGCGCTCGCCGCCGTCAAGCGGCGGCGCAAAGCGAAGCTCGCCACCCGCATTTATGAGAAGACCGGAATCGGTGTTGACGAGTCGTCGATCTTTGATGTGCAAGTGAAACGGCTGCACGCCTACAAACGGCAACTGTTGAACGTGCTGCACATCATGCATTTGTACAATCGGCTGAAGGAGGATTCACACTTCTCGATTCACCCGCGCACGTTTATCTTCGGGGCGAAGGCATCGCCGGGCTATTACTACGCCAAGAGGATTATCAAGCTGATCCATTCGGTCGCCGAGAAGGTGAACAACGACAAACGGGTCCATGACCAGTTGAAAGTCATTTTTTTGGAAAACTACCGTGTGTCGCTCGCCGAAGAGATCATCCCGGCCGCCGATGTGAGCGAGCAAATCTCAACCGCCAGCAAAGAAGCGTCCGGGACGGGCAACATGAAGTTTATGATGAACGGCGCCGTTACGCTTGGCACGCTGGATGGAGCGAACGTCGAAATCGCGGAAGCCGTCGGGGAGGACAACATGTTTTTGTTCGGACTGACGGCCGATGAAGTGCTCCGCTACTACGAACACGGAGGCTATCGGGCGCATGAGTATTACCATCATGACAAACGGATCAAGCAAGTTGTCGACCAGCTCATCAACGGCTTTTTCCCTGATGTCGGCGACTACTTTGAGCCGATTTACGACTCGCTGCTGGCGCAAAACGACGAATATTTTGTGCTGCGCGACTTTGCCGCCTACGCCGAGGCGCACGAGCGGGTTGAGGCCGCTTACCGCGATCCGGCGCGCTGGTGGCGGATGAGCGCCGTCAACATCGCCCATTCCGGCCGTTTCGCCAGCGATCGAACCGTAGCGGAATACGCCGCCGAAATTTGGGGTCTTTTGCCGTCGGGGGAACGTTTCTCAACTTAGAAAAGGACGTTTTTGGGCTGCTTTTTCATTTAATCATCGTCCTTTTAGGGAATTTCGAGGGGGAAGGCAGAAAAGCAAAAGGGCGTTCCGTTTGGCCGGAGCGCCCTTTCTCGCTTAGTCGTCGCCGTCGAGCCAGTCGCCGATGCCGCCGAGGATGCTGCCTTCGCCGACCGACCGTCCGCCGGCGCTCGGGGCGGCAGCGAGGACGCGGTCAGCGAGCCGGCTGAACGGAAGCGACTGCACCCACACTGCTCCCGGACCGGTGACGGTGGCCAAAAACAATCCTTCGCCGCCGAAGAAGGCGGTTTTGATGTTGCCGACATATTCAATATCGTAGTTGACGTCTTTCGTCATGGCGACAAGGCAGCCGGTGTCAATACGAAGCGTTTCCCCGGGCTGCAAGTCGCGGCGGTGGATCGTTCCGCCGGCGTGCAAAAAGGCAAGCCCGTCACCTTCCAACTTTTGCATAATAAACCCTTCGCCGCCGAAAAAGCCAGCGCCGAGCTTGCGCTGAAACTCAATGCCGACGGAAACGCCTTTTGCCGCACACAAAAAGGAGTCTTTTTGGCAGATGAGCTTCCCGCCAAGTTCGCTTAAATCGACCGGGATGATTTTTCCCGGATACGGAGCGGCGAAGGCGACGCGGCGCTTGCCGCTTCCTTGGTTGGTAAACACGGTCATGAACAAGCTTTCGCCGGTGAGCAGCCGCTTTCCCGCGCCGACAAGGCGGCCAAGCAGCCCTTTTCCGGACGAGGAGCCGTCGCCAAATACGGTTTCCATGACGATGCCGTCATCCATCATCATCATCCCGCCCGCTTCCGCGACCACGCTTTCGTATGGGTCGAGCTCGATTTCGACAAACTGCATGTCATCGCCGTACAGCCGGTAATCGATCTCATGTGCGTTCATCATTTCGCCTCCATTCGGATCATATGACGTTCTGCTCTGTACTACGGAAAACGGCATCGGCCCGTTTCACAAAAAAGACCATCTTGCCGATGGCCTTTTTCATGGAGTTGTTTCCCCAAAATGCTGCTGGGACAGTCTTTCATCGTACCGGCGGTAGCTGTCTGTCGATGTATACGGGTCTTTTTCATACGCCGGCAAATCGCCGATGTTCGACATGATGCCTTCGTCATCCAATATGTTTTCCAGCAGCTCATGCTCCCGCGTCGGGTACACACGTACGTGTCTGCCATGCAAATCGACGGCCGCGAAATTTTCCAAGTCTTCGACATAGCCGACGTTCTCTTCCGACTCGGCATACACTTCGCTGTAGGAATCGACGTTTTTGCCAAGGTCCGAAGGGGTGTCGGATGTGCCGTAGCGGGCTGCTTCCTGCCATGCATCTTCCGCGTCGTAAGCGACCGATTCCGCGCGGTCATCGAAATCGAATTTGCCAAACGGCGGCATAAGAACGCCCTCTTCAAGCGGCCGCTTTTGCGACACCGTTTGATCCGGGCTGTGCTCGCGGCAGTAGAGTGTTGTCGGCAGCGCCTCGAGCCGTTCGTATGGGATCGGGCGGCCGCATACGCGGCACGTTCCGTATGTGCCGTCGGCGATGGCGCCAAGCGCCCGTTCAATCTCGCGAACTTCGCGCTCGGCATGCTCCTTTAGGGCGAGATCTTTTTCCCGCTCATACAGCTCTGTCGCCTCATCGGCCGGATGGTTGTCGTAGCTCGCCAGCTCACCGACCGCATCGTGGGCGTGGCTGCGGATCATGCCGAAATGGTCGTTTTGCTTCAGCCGGTCTTCCGTCTCCCGTTTCATGTCGAGCAGTCTTGAGCGGAGGGCGGCAAGCTGTTCGTTCGTCAGCATCAGTCGCAATCCCTTCCTTCGCAGTAGCGTCTATATGGTGTAGTATGGGCGAAAATCAAAAAAAAACACGGCCGTTTCGACCGTGTTTACAGCCATTGGCCGAAAAGCAAGCCGATGGCGAGCAAAAAGCCAAATTGTGTATTCGTTTGCGCTGTGGCCTTCATCGCCGGCATCATCTCCGCCGGTTTCGTTTTACCGATGAATCCGCGCGCCGCGGCGATTGCTTTTGGAATGCTCAATAAAGCGAGCAGCGCCCAAAACGGCACGATCTGAAACACCGCAAGCGCGGCCGTCCAAAGAAAGGCAACGGCGAACATGGCAGCGAGCAGGCGGATGGCCCAATCGCGGCCAATCAAAATGGCGAGCGTCTTTCGCCCTTTTTCACGGTCGCCGTCCAAGTCGCGAATATTGTTCGCCAGCAAAATGGCGCCGACCAAAATCGCGATCGGAATGGCGGTGAGCACGGCGTCGCCGCTGATATAGCCCGTTTGGATGAAAAATGAAATCAAAATGATGACAAAGCCCATAAAAAACCCAGCCGCCAGTTCGCCAAACGGCGTATAGGCGATCGGAACCGGCCCTCCGGTGTAAAAATAACCGGCCGCCATGCAAATCGTTCCGACAACGGCGAGCCACCAACTGCTTTCGGCGCAAATGTAGATGCCGATGAGCATAGCCAACCCAAGACAGCCAAACGCCAACGCCAGCACCGTTTTCGGCTTGAGGCCGTCGCGGACGATGGCGCCGCCGATGCCGACCGACTCCGGTGAATCGAGGCCGCGTTGATAATCGTAGTATTCGTTGAACATGTTCGTCGCCGCCTGAATCAACAAAGAGGCGATCATCATCGCGGCAAACAGCAGCCAATCGATCGATGTTTCGCCAAGCGCCAGCACCGTGCCGACGCATACGGGCACAAATGCCGCCGTCAGCGTATGCGGGCGCGTCAGCCGCCAAAAGACGCGCCAGTCGCGGCGCGCCGGCGGGCGATGGTCCATATGTGTGAATGATTGCATATTCATTCCCCTTAGATTCTGTGAAAATGTCATTCGTTTATGTCCAAAATAAGTGTAGGCAAACGTTGAAAGCATGTCAACCCTTCCCGATAGATAAATGATTTCCTATTATATTATAATGGGAAGTGGGGATGGAGGGGGAATTTTACGACAGAAAGCGTGAGGAACGTGGCGATTGGATTTCGACATCACCTGCAGCAACAATTGCATAGATTGGCGGTGAATGCAGGGCGGCCGTTTGTCAGCTGGGCGGAACCGTGGGAGGGCGTTGATCCGGTTTCTTTTTTTATGCAAGGGCCGTCATGCGGCTTCCGCGAACGGTTTTTTTGGGCGGATCGAACCGGAGGCACGATATTGGTCGGCCTCGGCTCCGTTTATGCGATCGAAACGGAGAAGGCCGACAGCCGGTTTGATGACGTGGAAGCGGGCCGGCGCCGATGGAAGAAGGAGATGGAGCCATACGGCGCGGCCGATGCGCCGCCGTTATTGTTTGGCGGATTTTCGTTTGACCCCTATCGGCCGGGCACCGACATGTGGCGCGGCTTTCCGGCCGGGAAGCTCGTGGCGCCGGCCGCGCTTCTTGCCGTAAGAAACGGCAAAACGACGTTGACTGTCACCGTCCCAACGGACAAAAGAGGACGGGACTGGGAGCGGGTCGGGCGCTTGCTTGAGCGGATCAGCGACCCCATGGCCGCTCCAAAGCGGCTTCCGCGCCTTGTGTCAGACGAAGAAGAAGAGAAAGAACGATGGTTGGCGGCTGTTCGCGAAGCGATCGCCTCGATTCGGGCGGGGGCGTTGGACAAGGTGGTGCTCGCCCGCGCTCGGCGCCTGGCGTTTGCCAAAACGGTGGATGCCGCGGCCGTACTCCAGCGGCTTCGCGAGCAGCAGCCGTTTGCTTACATTTTTGCGTTTGAACAGGACGGCCGCTGTTTTATCGGCGCTTCCCCTGAGCAGCTTGTCCAAAAAGAAGGGAAAATGTGCCGGTCGGTTTGCCTCGCCGGATCGGTGCGCCGCGGGGCCGATATGGAGGAAGACGAGCGGCTTGGCGCTTGGCTGCGGGCAGATCGAAAAAACAACGAAGAACATCAGTTTGTTGTGCAAATGATCGGCCGCTTGTTTTCTTCCGTCTGCGAGACGGTCGAGATGCCGCCCGCACCGCAGCTGCTCAAGCTGCCGCACATCCAGCATTTATGCACTCCGGTTGTCGGCCGTGGCTCCCGCGAGCGCTCGGTGCTCCGCTTAGTGGAAATGATGCATCCGACACCCGCGCTCGGCGGAACGCCGCGCGATCGAGCGCTGGAGGTGATCCGCGCCCTTGAGCCGCTTGACCGCGGATGGTATGCAGCGCCGATCGGCTGGGTGGATGGCGAAGGCAATGGGGAATGGGCGGTCGCCATTCGCTCCGCCTTGCTCGCCGGGAAGGAAGCCATGCTGTTTGCCGGCTGCGGCATTGTCGCCGATTCCGACCCAAACAGCGAATATGAAGAGACAAATGTGAAAATGGCCCCGATGTTATCGGCGTTGGGAGTGATGAACGATGGCTGATGCCTTGTCTGTTTATGCAGCGGCATTGGTGGACGGATTGGCGCAGGCCGGGGTGACGGAGGCGGTGATCAGCCCCGGTTCGCGCTCGACGCCGCTTGCGATGGCGATGGCGGCCCACCCTGGCCTTCGACTATATATGAATATCGATGAGCGGTCGGCCGCGTTTTTCGCCCTCGGCTTGGCGAAAGCGAAGCAGCGTCCGGTCGCGCTCGTATGCACGTCCGGAACGGCGGCGGCCAACTATGGGCCCGCGGTTGTCGAGGCATACTATTCGCGCGTGCCGCTCGTGGTGCTGACGGCCGACCGGCCGCATGAACTGCGCGATGTCGGGGCGCCGCAGGCGATTGATCAGCTGCACTTATACGGACGCTACGCCAAGTGGTTTGTGGACTTGGCGCTGCCGGAAGAGGCGGATGATATGCTGCGATACGCGCGGACGATGGCGGCAAGAGCCGTCCAAACGGCCGCCGGTGCACCGTGCGGGCCTGTGCATGTGAACGCGCCGTTTCGCGAGCCGCTTGTCCCGCATATCGATGAGGCGGTTTGGGAGCGGGTGCGGTCTGTTTCGAGAGCGCCGCAAGTGTGGCACGGCCGCCCAGCGCTGCCGCAAGAAAGCGTATCGGCGCTGTATGAGCAGCTGTCGGCGGCGGAACGCGGGTTGATCGTCTGCGGGCCGCTCGATCGCCCTGGGTTTGCCGAGGCGGTCACCGAGTTGGCGCGGGCGCTTGATTTTCCGATTTTGGCCGATCCGCTTTCCCAGTTGCGCGTCGGTACGCATGACAAAACGTACGTGCTGGACAGCTATGACGCCATATTGCGGGAGGAAACCGCCGCTTCCAAGCTTGTGCCGGATGTGGTGCTTCGGTTCGGCGCCATGCCGGTGTCGAAGCCGCTCTTTTTATGGCTCAAGCGCCATCGCGCGATTCGTCAAATTGTTGTCGACGACGGCGGCTGGCGCGATCCAACGTTGTCCGCGGACAGCTTCGTTCAGAGTGATGAACTGATTCTTTGCCGCCAGCTTCTTGAATGGGCGAAACCGAAAGAAAACAAAAGCGCGTGGTCGGCGATATGGCTAGAGATGAACGCGATCGCCCGCGCGGTGCTTGAGCGCCATCTGCCAAAAGAAGAATGGTTTGAAGGGAAAGTGTTCACGGAACTTGCCAATTTGCTTCCAGCCGGGGCGACGCTGTTTGTCGGCAACAGCATGCCAATCCGCGACGCCGATACGTTTTTCTGGTCGACGGACAAGCCGCTCCGCGTGCTTGCCAACCGCGGCGCCAACGGCATTGACGGCGTCGTCTCGAGCGCCTTGGGGGCCGGCGCCGCCGCGGGGCCGCTTGCGCTCGTGATCGGCGATTTGTCGTTTTACCACGATTTGAACGGGCTGCTGGCAGCGAAAATGCACGGATTGCAGGCGACGATTGTGCTGTTGAACAACAACGGCGGCGGCATTTTCTCCTTTTTGCCGCAGGCGCGTCATGAAGGGCCGTTTGAAACGCTGTTTGGCACGCCGACCGGTTTGTCGTTTTCCGATGCCGTTGGGATGTACGGCGGACGGCACGCAACGCCGCGTACGTGGGACGAATTTCGCCGTCAAGTGGCGGAATCGTTTGAAGCAGGCGGGCTTCATGTTGTCGAAGTGCGCACGTCGCGCGCGGAAAATGTCCAAATGCATCGTTTTTTGTGGGAACGTGTTTCCCAGGAAATCGCGAAATTTCTCGAACATAAAGGAATGGTTTGATGTGGAGCTGAATGGGGTTCGTTACCATGTGGAACAATATGGCGAAGGGGAGCCGCTTTTATTGTTGCACGGGTTTACGGGCAGCGCGGACACGTGGCGGCCGCTCGCCCCGTTTTGGCCGGACTTCCGTGTGATGGCCGTCGACTTGTTGGGCCATGGGCGGACCGAGGCGCCAAAGGACGCCCGACGGTATCGGATCGAACACGCGGCGGCTGACTTGGCGGCGCTCCTTGACGAATGGGGCGTCGAACAAGTGAACGTGCTCGGCTACTCGATGGGCGGCCGGCTCGCGTTGGCGTTCGCCGTTTGGCATCCGCGCCGCGTTCGCCGCTTAGTGCTGGAAAGCAGTTCGCCCGGCTTGGAGACAGAGGAGGAGCGGCGCGCGCGGCGGGAAGCGGATGAGGCGTTGGCGCGAAAAATCGAAACGGAAGGCGTCCGTGCTTTTGTCGATGATTGGGAAAAAATCCCGCTGTTTGCCACTCAGCAGGCGCTTCCGGATTCGGTGCGAGCGGCGATTCGCCGCGAGCGGCTCCGCCATACGGCAACGGGGCTTGTCAACAGTTTGCGCGGGATGGGGACCGGCGTGCAGCCGTCGTTTTGGGAACGGCTTGGCGAACTTGCCATGCCTGTGCTCCTTGTTTGCGGGGAGCGCGATGAGAAGTTTTGCCGCATCGCCGCCCAAATGCACGAGCGGCTGCCCAACAGCGAACTTATCTGTGTAAAAGGAGCCGGACATGCAATTCACGTGGAACAGCCCGGCATTTTTGCTAAAATAGTAAGTGAATTCATAACAAAGGGGGAAGTGTAAATGCCGTTTGAATGGGTGAAGCAGTACGACTATGAGGACATTATTTACGAAACGTACAACGGCATCGCCAAAATTACGATCAACCGTCCGGAAGTACATAACGCGTTTCGGCCGAAAACGGTGAACGAGATGATCGATGCGTTCACAAAAGCGCGCGATGATTCGAATATCGGCGTCATCATTTTGACCGGCGCCGGCGGCAAGGCGTTTTGCTCGGGCGGGGACCAAAAAGTGCGCGGCCATGGCGGCTATGTCGGCGAGGATGAAATTCCGCGCCTCAATGTGCTTGATTTGCAGCGGCTCATCCGCGTCATTCCGAAGCCGGTCATTGCGATGGTCGCCGGCTATGCCATCGGCGGTGGGCATGTGCTTCATGTCGTATGCGATTTGACGATCGCCGCGGACAACGCCATCTTCGGCCAAACCGGGCCGAAAGTGGGAAGCTTTGACGGCGGCTATGGCGCCGGTTATTTGGCCCGCATCGTCGGCCATAAAAAGGCGCGGGAAATTTGGTATTTATGCCGTCAGTACACGGCGCAAGAAGCGCTCGAAATGGGGCTGGTCAACAAAGTCGTGCCGCTTGAGCAGCTTGAAGAAGAAACGGTCAAATGGGCGCAAGAAATTTTGGAAAAAAGCCCGACGGCCATTCGCTTCTTAAAAGCGGCATTCAACGCCGACTCCGACGGCTTGGCCGGCATCCAACAGCTCGCCGGCGACGCGACGCTTCTCTTCTACACGACCGAAGAGGCGAAGGAAGGAATGCGGGCGTTCAAAGAAAAACGGAAGCCGGACTTCAGCCAATTCCCGCGCTTCCCGTGATGAGAACGAAGAAGCAGCTTGATGGCGCGTCAAGCTGCTTTTTGTCGCTTTTCCGAAGGGAGGAATCCTTTCGCTGGCCGTCGGCGGAGGAGGGGGCAAGAAAGGAGGAGGTATCCTGAATTTTTCAGCCCCCCTTTAAAAAAACGGCTTCTCAGATTGGCGTATAACGCGTCTTCAATAGCAAAGTAATGGTTTTATATACGGAAGAGAAAAAGCGTCTCTATAGGGCATTTATGGCTTTTTAAAACGTATCCCCTTTTGTTCAATCAAAATTTTGCTATATTTTTTCCCTGATCATTTCTTCTGTTGCTCCAATAAATGCTTGGCAAAGCTTTCAACGGTATATTTTGACCAGTATGGCGTTCCGGCTACTACTAAGTCTTCCTTTGGAAACTTTCCTCTTTTGCGATAGACAGCAATCTTGTTTTGGGGGAAATGAATTCCTTTATCCTCTAGATAGCGCGCAAAATCACTTTGGGTGTAGTAGTCCTGGGAGTCTCTAATGATCGAGAAGTTAGGGTTTTTAATCAAATACGTTTCGTTTCTGAAAAACTCCACGATTAGTTGCAACGCAAATTCCAGCCATTCATCTTCAAGGTGCTGATATAGTAATTGGAGCGAGAATGCTTCCTCATTCGGTTTTTCAAAGAATCGAGCCAATTGCAAAAATGTCTTTTCTAACTCACTTAATGTCGAGGAAGTTTTCAATACTTCTTTATTGGATTCATCCAGTAAAGGTTTTAATTGAGGAAATTGATTGATGATCTTTTGTGTAGTATTTTCATTTAATCCACCTCTTTGTTGTAAGATACCACTTGAAAGACAAACGACGCACCACGATTCAAACCCTGTTTGGCGAAGTCACCTTTGAGCGAAACTACTATTTAGACCGAGAACAAAACCGTTACACATTTTTGCTGGATTCCTTTCTCGCGTTTGATGGATCGCAGTCAATCAGCCCTTGTCTAGAAGAAACAGCGGTGGTTTTCAGGAATCAAAAAAGTTCCCACAAAGTCTTGACTGACTCAATATTGGTAGATAAGACAAAGACGGGCAAACAGCGCGATTGGCAAGGGAAAAAACGTCGGTCGCAATTAACGGCAGAACACTTTGACAAAGCGGGCTTAGAGCGAAAAGCCGAAAGAATGAATGAATGTGCAGACACGCTTGTTTTCAAAAGCACGCCAGAGGGCTTAAAACTTTATCAAGCATGGTTCTGTAAAGTGAGGTTGTGTCCGATGTGTAATGGCGGCGGTCACTCAAAATTGCGTACCACAATAAGAGGATCGTAGGGACGATAAACGAGCGCGAAAAGGTACGTTGGGTGTTTTTGACCCTTACGGTTCGCAATACGGACGCTGAGAGCCTTCCAGAGACGATTAAAGCTATGTTTAAGGGGTTTCAAAGGTTAACAAACTATAAAGCCTTTAAAACGTCCGTAAAGGGGTATTTTAGGGCTTTAGAGGTCACAAAGAACCGAGACCCTGAAAGTGAATCATTCGGAACGTATCACCCGCATTTTCACGTTTTACTGGCGGTTCCTCATACATACTTTAAGAAAAAGGATTTATATATTACACAGGACGAGTGGACAAGCCTTTGGCAAAAGGCGATGAAGATAGATTATAAGCCTATCGTTCACATACAACGAGTAAAACCCAAAGAAAAACTCTATAGATGCAACAAAGAAGTTTAACATATCCTTGACAGAAAAGTGGTTTGCCCATTTTCGACTGTCGAAGGCAAGCGTGTGGCTTGCCTCCGTCACGCCTTAGCGTGACGGAAGACCGAACAACGACTCGCTTCACAGACCCATTCATGGGTCTTTAAGCGGCGTTGTTCGGTCACTCGACAGTCGGATGCAATGACCGGCAAAGACGAAAAATGTTAAAGCTTTAAATTGCATCTATATCGATGACTTAAAAGGCTATGAAACTCAATTTAAAAAAGCTATGAAAGAACAAAATGCGATTTTAGAAGTCTCTAAATATCCGGTCAAAGATACGGACGTCATTAAAGGGAATAAGGTCACGGCCGAAAATGTGGAAACCGTTTTGGCGTTAGACAACGCCTTGGCAAATAAGCGGTTAATCGGTTATGGCGGTCTGCTGAAGCAGATCCACAAGGAACTGAATTTGGGAGATGCCGAAAACGGTGATTTGGTTAATGTGACGGGTGAGGATGAGGTCGCCAATGGCACATTTGACGTGATTGCAAGATGGCATGTGGGGTTAAAAAATTATGTGATAGAGTGAAAAAGAGCATTCCAGAAGGAGTGCTCTTTTTTTGGTTTAACTATTAGCTTTTATTTCATTTTCTAACTCTTCAATTTCTAAACGCCATTTATCTCGTGTACTATACAAAATTTCACACACAAATTTTGAAAAGGAATCTTTATTTTGATTTATCTCTTGCTCTAACTCTTTTAGATCCGCTTTTAATTTTTCAACTACTTCTTTTTTTTCGTCGATAGATATATATTCGTAAATTTTTCTCATGAAATACTACTCTCCTTTCTCCCTGAAGAATTGATTAGAGTTAAAGTATTAACCAAGTAATAGTTCTTGCAATTGCGTCAGCAATAGATAGTGAGTAAGTAGACGGTACGCCTGCTGATCGTAATAAGGAATTTAATTTAGTTTTAATTGTACTTTGAGTTAAATCACTTGCATCATCAATCCAATCTTCTAACTGATTTAAAGCTTTTATAACTTTAGATTTATTTTTAGTGAAGTATGATGCTGTATCTTTATCAAACCATTTTTATTATATAGTTTAAAACACTACCGCTCTTATCGATGGCAACTTTTATAGTTTGAATAGCAAGTTTAACCATGAACCCTTTAGCTCCATATGGTTGAACCTCAGATTCAATTGAACTTTGTGCGCTTAGTGAACTTGGTGAATATGTAGTTTCAGATTTTTCTTTTTGAACAACTGGCGAAGGAGGTAGATTAGACGCTGCTTTTGCTGAAGTATTCCCCAACATGGAGAAAGATGAAAAGGCAATAACCCCTGCTAGAACTCCACAAAATAGTTTTTTCAACATACAAACATCTCCTTTTATTACATATTTTTGGCTCTTCACCACAAGTTGTACTTGATCATTTAAGGTAGGTGTGCATAGAGGGTACAAAAAATGCGAATTTTCCTGTATGGTAAAGGTGACCAAACCAAACCATGGAGGGAAATTGGCATGTACGCTCAGTTTATCAAAGAACTCATCGATTGACCAGATGTTTTGATTCAAAAGGTGCGAAAAGAAGGGGAACGTTGGATTTTCGAACTTTCTCTACCCGAACAATGCCCGTTATGTCCTGTCTGCTTGAAGCGCACGATCAAAATGACAGACAAAAAGAAGCAATGGATGCATGGCTATGATCAGCGAATCGGAATTTTTGGATCGAACTTCCTGTCGAGCGCAGACGTTGTAGCACGTGTGGCGTGACGTTCAGCACGTCGTATCCAGCCATCTCTCCTCGAAGTGTGGCGACGGATGCTTTTCAGCGATGGGTCGCGCAATCTTGCATCGGAACATCCATTCAGGCGGTGGCTCGTATGCTCAAGCTTCCTTACACGACCGTTGAACGATGGTTTTATACCCATGCCCCTTCCTTCCTATCGAATGACGTCCAACCAAAGGCGGTTTGTGTCGATGAGTTTGCGTTTCGAAAAGGGCACGACTATGGAGTGGCGATCATGGATGCCGAAACGGGAGAAGTGTATGCCATGGAAGCAGGAAAGAACGAGGAAGCCATTGGGCGTGCATTGGCTCATGTATCTCGTTCCGTTCAGTATGTCGTGAGTGACTTGGCTCCAGCGATGAAAAAAGCGATTCAACGGGTTTGCCCAGAGGCGACACATGTCGTCGACTATTTCCATGTCATTCAGCTGTTTACCGATGCGTTAGAACGTTGTCGCAAATATTTGGGCAAAGGAGCATTCCCGTTAGGAGCTTTTCCGGGGACTTGATCAAAAAAAGCCCTCTTGGTATGATGCAGGGGTGTCAACCACATCACTCACCATACCAAGGAGGACTTCAGATGAATTGTACACAAAACTATAAAATTGATCAAGTAACCGAACAAACGCTTGTCGTGGGTATTGATATCGCGAAACGAACCCACTACGCCTGCTTCGTGGATGACCGGGGGCGCGTGCTTCGCAAGTCGTTCCCGATCTTCCAGTCGAAAGAGGGGTTTCAGCAGCTGTATAAAGCGATTCAGGRGGCGATGCAAGCGTTYGGGAAGTCAGAGGTGATCGTCGCCGTGGAGCCGACCGGGCACTACTGGTTGAACCTGGCCTACTTCCTCGAGGAGCACGGGATCCCGTTGGTCATGGTCAACCCGGCGC
>NZ_LLKS01000056.1:0-66634 GCF_001414205.1 Geobacillus sp. Sah69
CCCGGAACTGGCGGATCTTCCGCATATGCCGGCCCGGTGGACGAAGCTCATCGCCATGGCACAAGCGTTTCTCCAACAAGAGGCGGCCTGACTTTTTTGTCCGCCGGAGCCCGTTGAACAGAACTCCTGCCGGATTCGGCGAAGCGAACCCTTGACCAACCGAACACCGCCAAAGGTAAAATTCGGTCATGGCAAGGGCGGCTTTCCTATTGCCTTCTTTTTGTCCCCGTCGCCCTTGACGACTCTTTCCCACCTTTGGCGGGTGTTGGTCAAGGGCGAATCCGGCCCTCCGCATGCCCCACGATGCTCAATGGTATGATCTGTGTGGAGTTTTCATAGAACTTTTGACGCTACCTAACTATATTATACTATATTTTACTGAATCTATCCTATTTTCAGCAAAATATAGTTAAGGCGATTCATCTCCCACTTACTCCGCTTCGCTTCGTTGAAGTGGGAGTCTTCTCGCCTAATTAAGATAAAAAGAATAAAAATTCCTCACCGATATGCGGAAATGTTTCGTATAATAGAAAAAAAAGGAGGCGGCAAGAATGAACGGCATCTTCATCGACGACAAGCGGCTCGGCATCCGCGTGCCGCATCTGGACAAGCCTTGGGAGGACTACAGCCCAAACGAACAAGAGGCGATTTTACTGGAATGGGAAACAATCCGCGGCATGATCCCCGACCGCATCGCAGAACTGGAGCGGGAAATCAACGAAAAACAAGACGCGCTCGGCCAAGAAGCGGATTTTGCGCGCTCGTGCCGGCTCAATGCCGACATTGCCGAACTCGCTTCGATCGTGAATGATTTATGGATTTGGTATCGGGTCAGTCCCCATGTTTCCTTTGAAAAGGAAGCGGCGGTAAAACGCAAAATACGCTGACGAAACCGGCCGTCTCTTTTTTCTACGGCCATGTCGCCCCCGCCGCCCTTGCCGCGGCTTTCGCGACCACCTCCCAAAAGGCTCGGGACACCCTTTCTTAACTATGATGTAGGCGTAAAACAATCTTGAAGAAACGATGTGTTGTGTTTTGTTTAAGAAAAAACAACCTTTTAGGTCAGTCCCCCCATTTCCGCTCATCCTCTCCTTTCGTCAAAGCGTCTTTCGCTGCTTCTCCCTATCCTTCCGAATCTCTCTCACCACATGCCTCAACTCCGGCAAAATGAGCTTCGTCATCGCGAGGCGCACAGCGCCGGTGGAGCCGGGGGTGCAAAAGACGGCGGTGTCCATCGCCACGCCGGCGACGGCGCGCGACAGCATGGCGGCCGGGCCGATGTCTTCGGTGTAGCTTAGGAAGCGGAACAGCTCGCCAAAGCCGACGAGTTCTTTCTCAAGCAGCGCTTTCACCGTTTCGATCGTCACGTCGCGCTTGGCGATGCCGGTGCCGCCGTTCGTGAGCACCGCATCGACATCGGCGTGGCAGCAGCCGTCAAGCACTGCTTCGCGAATGGCGTCCGCTTCGTCTTTGACGATCTCATAGCCGACGACCTCATGCCCGGCTTCCGTGAGCAGCTCGATCATCAACCGGCCGCTTCGGTCGGTTTCCTCCGTTCTCGTGTCGCTGACGGTGATGACTTTGCAGCGGACGGTTTTGGGAGCTTCTTGTTTATGGGCAGCTGTGCTCATTCCCTCATCTCCTTTTGTCATTGTGTTGTTAGCTATAGTATAGCAAAAATTACCCAACTCTTGCCGGCTGCTTCTCGCTGGCGAAACGAAAGGAAAAGACCCCATCGTGAAATCAATGTCTTCCGCTCCGTCCGGAGTTGTTGAAACAAGAATCAAGCGCACCAAAGCGGCAAAACAAAAAAATGGCTGCCCCGTTTGTTTGGGGCAGCCGTTTTGGCCAAAATGGCTGCAACGATTCTTTTTATTACAATCCGCTTACAAATTCGCCAGCCGCATGACATCACGGGCGATCATGACCTCTTCGTTCGTCGGGATGACGAGCACTTTGACCGGCGAGTGCGGGTAGCTGATGAACGCTTCTTTGCCGCGCACTTTGTTTAGGATGGGATCCCAGTAAACTCCCATAAACTCGAGGCCGCGCAGCACTTTGGCCCGCACGACTTCGCTGTTTTCGCCGATGCCGGCGGTGAAAATGATGGCGTCGACGCCGCACATGCGCGCCGCATACGAGCCGATGTATTTATGAATGCGGTTCGCAAACACTTCCAACGCAAGTTCCGCGCGCTCATTTCCTTCGGCGGCCGCTTTTTCCAAGTCGCGCAAGTCGCTCGAGATGCCGGAGATGCCGAGCATGCCGCTCTTTTTATTCAGCACTTCAATCACTTCATTAACGGTCATTCCTGTTTTTTCCATAATGTATGGGATAAGCGCCGGGTCGATGTTGCCAGAGCGCGTCCCCATCGCGACGCCCGCTAATGGCGTAAAGCCCATCGACGTGTCGATCGATTTGCCGCCTTCGACCGCCGCGATGCTCGCCCCGTTGCCTAAATGGCACGAGATGAGGCGCAGCTGCTCGATCGGCCGGCCGAGAAGCTCCGCCGCCCGCTGGGTGACGTATTTGTGCGACGTGCCATGGAAGCCGTACTTGCGAATGCCGAATTTCGTGTAATACTCATACGGCAAGCTGTACAAAAACGACTGTTCCGGCATCGTTTGGTGAAACGCCGTATCAAAAACGGCGACGGCCGGCACGTTCGGCAGCACTTCCTGAAACGCGCGGATGCCGACGAGGTTGGCCGGGTTATGAAGCGGAGCGAGCTCGGACACTTCTTCGATTTGTTTTATCACCTCATCGGTGATCAACACCGAATCGCTGAACTTCTCCCCGCCGTGGACGACGCGGTGGCCGATGCCGTCAATTTCGTCAAATGACCGGATGATGCCATAGCGAATCAGTTTGTCAAGCAGCAGTTTCACCGCCACGGCATGGTTCGGGATGGAAGTGACTTCCCGCTGTTTCTCCCCGTTCACGACGATCGTAAAAATCGCGTCGTCAAAGCCGATCCGCTCGACGATTCCTTTCGTTAACACCGTTTCCGCCGGCATGTCAAACAATTGGAATTTCAACGAAGAACTTCCCGCATTAACGGCTAACACTTTTGCCATCGAACATACAGCTCCTTTTTGCCAAAATCCGTTCGCACTTACGGTTAGTGTGCGCGATTGGGCGCTGTTTCACTATGCCTTTTTTCATTGTATGCCTCCCTTTTCTTCCTTTCAAGCGGCGTTTTCTTTCGTAATCGGTTGCAAATAAATGTTTTTATGTTGTGAAAATAAAAACAGCCTTCAAGCAGGTTGGAGACTGTCAGCGCCCTTTTTCGTCGGCGATCCAGGCATCGATTTTCGCCATCATCGCCTGCATGGCCGTCTTGTTGGAAAAGCGCGGCAGTTCGGCGAGCAGCACTTGTTTCGGCGCTTTCGCCATCGGGCCTTTCTTTTGCAAAATGAATATGCTTTTCGCCGCCTGCTCGTGTTTAAACATGGACAGCGGCAACTGCAACAAGCCTTGAACGATGGCGGTTTCTTTTAAAAATTCATTCAGCTGTTCCGCCTGAGGGCTGGAAAACAGCGTGTTCGGAATGAGGAAAAACAAATAGCCGCCGTCTTTTGTATAGCGCAAGCTTTGCTCGATCAACAAATGATGCGCATACGACCGCCCTTCTTTCGCTTTTAACACAAAGCGGCTGGCATTGGCGTCATCCGGGTAGTAGCCGACCGGCAAATCGCAGACAACGACATCGGCCGGTTCGACGAACAAAGGGCGCAGGCTGTCCTGGTTAAACAGCTGCACCGGGTGCTGCTGCAAGTTGGCATTGACATATGCGAGTTTGACGAGCAGATCGTCAACGTCGGCGCCGTAGCTTTTCGCCTGCCGGCCGCCGAGCCCGTTTAACACGGCTGTAAGCAAATTGGCCGTGCCGACGGCCGGGTCCAGAATCGTTAGCGCCAAATGCGGGCGCGTGAACTGCCGGACGAGGTAGGCCAAAAACACACTGACCGCATCCGGCGTCATTTGGTGGTTCGGCTGGACGTGCTGGCGCATCCCTTTTAAGACGGCAAGCTGAAACGCCTTGCGGATGTGCTCGTTCTGAAACTGTTCGAGCCCCAATTCGCGATATTGCTTTTTCAACCGTTTCGCGTTCAGCTCGCTCACCTCATCTTGCAGCACGTCGCCGTGAAACAAATTTTCCCCTGTTTCCGCGACAGCTTCCAAATACGTGCATTGCAGCTCCTCCTGCAAAATGCGGGCCGTTTCATCCAAGACGGCAAACAGCCGCTCAACGGGTGTCATCATACGTGCGTCCCCCTTTCTGCCCATGTCCCTTCTATATATTGTACGTCCGTCCGCCCCGCCCCGCAAGGCAAACAGCGACCAAAACGAAACGGCCCCGAACGGATCGGAGCCGTTTTCCTTATTTCGCCGCTTTCGCCGCTTCAATCGCTGCTTCGTAGTTCGGATGGTTCGTCACTTCCGGCACGTATTCGACGTATGTGACCGTGTCGTTGCTATCGATGACAAACACGGCGCGGGCAAGCAGGCGAAGTTCTTTGATCAGGACGCCGTACGCTTGTCCAAATGAGACGTCGCGATGGTCGGACAACACTTCAACGTTTTCGATGCCAGCGGCGCCGCACCACCGTTTTTGCGCAAACGGCAAATCCACGCTGATCGTCAGCACTTTCACGTTGTCAAGCTTCGACGCTTCCTCGTTAAACCGGCGCGTCTGCGCGTCACAAACACCGGTGTCAAGCGACGGCACGACGCTAATGAGGCGGACATGCCCCTTCGTATCGGCGAGCGTCACTTCCTGCAAATTTTGGTTCAACACGGTGAAGTCCGGCGCTTTGTCGCCGACTTTCACTTCGTTGCCGACGAGCGTGACCGGATTGCCTTTAAACGTCACTTGAGCCATGGCTTCTCCCCCTTAGGAAAAAATATGTACCATCTCCATAGTAAGACGAAAAGGCGGCGTTTGCAATCGTTTTACTCGCCGCATCGCCCCTTTCGCCTGCGGCCCGCCAAAACAAAGCGCTGGACGAAACCCGATCCAGCGCCAAGCCCGGCTAAATGTCAAAATCGTTCGCGGTGGAAGACGCGCCGTCTTTTTTGTTTTTCTTCAACATCGCCTGGATTTTTTCGATGGCTTGTGGGGCGAGATCGAGAATTTTTTCGTATAAATGCGTGCTTTCATCTAGATGGAGAAGTTTGACACCCGATGAGTTGACGACGAGAAACGCGATCGGGGTGATCGACACGCCGCCGCCGCTGCCGCCGCCAAACGGGTGCCCGTTCCCCTGTTGCTGCCCGTTTTGCCCGTTCGTTTGCGCCCCTTGACCGTTTGTCTGGCCGTCAAGCATAAATTCGCTGCCGCCGGCCGCAAACCCGAACCCGACCTTCGACACCGTTAAAATGACGCTGCCATCCGGCGTCTCGACCGGATCGCCGATAATCGTGTTGACGTCGATCATTTGTTTTAAATTTTCCATCGCGGTTGTCATAAGCCCTTGGATCGGATGGTTCGTCATCATCATTCCTCCTAATAGCCTTCATTTGCCTGTCGCGCAGCGGAAAGGCTGCGCTTTGGCGGATGCCGCCTGCGCCAATGTGTGATGACGCGCAATCCTGCTACCATAGCATGCCCGATTCGGAAATGAAACATACATAAAAACGACGTTTCCGAGACGGCTCGGTCGTACACGGGAACGATCGCAATCACCGGGGTCGTTTTCATGTTCATGTACCGCCTCGCCGCTCCGATAATAGCGTATTTCAACGACCAGCCAAGCCCGACGAGCAGCCCGGTCGATGCCGCATCACCCGTTCCGATGTTTGTCTTCCATTCCCATTTGGTAATCGTCACATGGCGACAAAATTGTTTCATAATTTCATGAAAATCGATGACGTGCTCCCAAAACTGTTTTACTTTGCGAAAAAAGTCGGCGATTTTTTTCGGCGTCCATTTTCCTTTCTTTTCTTCCTTGCCGCGCGTCTCCCCCATCCCTTTTTTGTGGATGAACGCCACCCCGGGCGCTTCCGATTCGGTTTCCAGCTTGATGAGCGGAATGTGAATCGTGTAGCGGATGAGGCCAAACAGCGTGCGCACCACAATTTTGTATTCATCATCGTCCTGCCGATGGCGAAACACAACCGTCACGGAAAGTTTCATGAAGGCGGCAAGAAGGAACAACACCATAACGGCTATGGCGACTATGATTACGACTTTCAAGGCCCGTCCTCCCTTTCACCATATCATTGTCGCCATATGAAAAAAAAATAAACCTGCCGCATGGCAGGTGAACAACGCCGTTTGCCCCGCAAAAGCCGGCTACTCGCGGATGACGATCGTATCGGCAAACTGGTCGTGCATTCCTTTTTTCTTTTCCGAAAAGGCGACAAACAAAAAGCCGACAAACAGCAATGTTTTGCTGATGAATTTGCCGATGACTTCGCGAAACAACACGGTCAGCCAGGTGAGCGGCTCGCCGCGCTCATCGACCACTTTTAAGCCGAACACCATTTTGCCAAACGTCTGCCCAAACGCTTTCGTCATCAACACGAAATAGGCGTAAAAGACGACGGCGGCCGCGACCGAGGCTGGCGCGAACAACCCGTCCCGCTCAAGCGGCCAATCGAATAGGCGGAAAAGCGGCCAAACGACAAGCCGGTTGAGGCTTGAGACAACAATGACATCAAGGCAATACGCCCAAAAACGAAGCCAAAACCCTCCGTAGCGGGGAGCGGGGTCCGCCGCATCACAGATGGACGCCGGCAGCGCCATCGATTGTGTGTCCTCCATTTCTTGATCCCCCCTATTCGGCGTACAAGTACATAAGCCGCGGCGAGGATGGGCGCGACAACAGGCGGATGAGCCCGGCCGCCTCGCTGTCCGGCTTCATCCGGTTCGACACCACCTCAAAGAGAGAGCTCCACGGCGCATCGTTCACGTATTTTACGACTTGAGCGCCGGTTAAATGATGCTCTTTTTTGAGCGCAGCGATCGCGTCATCCAAGTAGCCGAACTCGTCGACAAGGCGGAGCGCCTTCGCCTGTCGCCCGTCATAAATGCGGCCGTCCGCCAGCTTTCGCACCGTGTCTTCCGGCAGCTTTCTCCCTTTGGCTACCACATCCACAAACGCATCATACGAATCATTGATCAGCCGTTGCAAAATCTCCCGTTCCGCTTCGGTCATTTTGCGCGCCGGATTCATGATGTCTTTGTACGGCCCGCTTTTGATCGTGACAAGCTCCACGCCGTACTTCTTTGCCAGCCCTTCATAGTTGACGCTTTGCATGATGACGCCGATGGAGCCGGTGATCGTCTCCGGGCTGGCGAAAATTTTATCGCCGGCCGCTGCGATATAGTAACCGCCCGAGGCGGCCATGGTCCCCATCGATACATAAATCGGCTTGTTCGTCTTCTTTTTCAGCTTCATCAGCTGATCGTAAATTTCCGCGCTTTCCGCGACACCGCCGCCCGGCGAATTAATGCGCAAGATAATCGCTTTGATGTCTTGATCCTCTTTCGCCTGTTTGATCATTTGCAAAAACGTTTGGTGATTGTACTGTGATGAGGAAAGAAACGACTCCGCTTCCCCCGCATCTTGAATCACTCCGTTCACTTCCAACACTGCGATTTTTTTCAACGGGTCGCCCTCGGCGATGACTTCTTCGCTAAATGGCGACTCCATGAGCGCCAGCCACCTTTCCGACCAGCCGCCCGCCTTGTCGGACAAAAGAACGCCAACCGCCTGAACAAGCACGGAGATCACAAACAAGGCGGCGGCGATGGCCAACGCCGTCCATCGTTTTCGATTCATCATCTTCCTCCCTTTGCATCGGCTGCCATATTTTTAGAATCGTGGCAAACGTGGTACAATATTCATTGTACATCGGTTCAAGATTCAACGCTACTAGGAGGATGCAAAATATGGATACCGAACGCAACCACCTTTATTTTTTTTATAAGCGCGACGATGAACTCGTCCGGCGAGTGAAACCGCTCATCGAATGGGCTGAGCGCGGGCCGTTTGTCGTTGTCGACGACTATCGGGAAGCGAACATCATTGTCAGCATCGGCGACGACGGCGCATTTTTGCAGGCGGTCCGGCAGACGGGATTTCTTCCTGACCGTTTGTACGTCGGCGTGTCCGTCTTGCCGGCGCGCGGGTTTTACTGCGATTTCCATATTGACGACATCGATCATATGGTGGAAGCGGCGAAAAATTGGAAACTCGAAGTGCGGCGCTACCCAATCATCGAAGTGACGATCGACGGCGCGGCTTCGTTTTTCTGCTTAAACGAATGTTCGATCCGCTCGCAAATCATTAAAACGATGGCGGTCGACGTGTTCATCGACGATTTGCATTTTGAGACGTTCCGCGGCGACGGCATTATCGTCTCGACGCCGACCGGCAGCACCGGCTACAATAAATCGGTGCACGGAGCGGTCGTCGATCCGCTCTTGCCGTGCTTTCAAGTGAGCGAACTCGCCTCGCTCAACAGCAACCGCTATCGGACGCTCGGCTCGCCGTTCATTTTGAGCGGCTCGCGGACGTTGACGCTGAAAATGTTGGAAGAAACAAGCCATTTTCCGATCATCGGCCTCGACAATGAAGCGCTCAGCATCCAGCATATTGAGCGGATTGACATTCGTTTAAGCGACCGGGTGGTCAAAACGGTGCGCCTAAAAGACAATTCGTTCTGGGATAAAGTGAAACGCGTCTTTTTGTGAAGCGTGTGTCTGTTCTCCCGGCGAAACACCGGATCTAAAATGGCGAATCCGTTCGACGCGCATGCGGCAAGAGGGTGTCTCGCAACGAGACACCCTCTTGTTTGGTCGCCGCGCGGACATCGCTCCGCTTCTGGCAACGGCCAGCTCAACCGGCTCTTTCTACTTACGACGACCGGCCGACAAGGCGGGCTTCCCGCTCGCGCAGCTCGACGCGGCGGATTTTTCTGGACGCCGTTTTCGGCAAATCGTCGACAAACTCGATTTTGCGCGGGTATTTGTACGGCGCCGTCAACTGTTTCACATGTTCTTGCAAGGCCGGAATCAGAGACGAATCGTCTTTGTCGACCCCGTCGCGCAGCACGACAAACGCTTTGACAACATGGCCGCGCACTTCATCCGGACTGGCGACAACGGCGCACTCTTTTACGGCTGGGTGCTTGACAAGCGCGTCTTCGACTTCAAACGGGCCGATCGTATAACCGGCGCTGATGATGATGTCATCCCCGCGGCCTTCAAACCAGAAATAGCCGTCTTCGTCTTTGCGCGCTTTGTCTCCCGTAATGTAGTAGTCGCCGCGGAACTGCATCGCTGTCCGCTCCAGATCTTTGTAATAATACTTAAACAGCGCCGGCGTCTCGATATGGACGGCGATGTCGCCGACTTGTCCGGGCGGGCACGGCTCGCCGTTTTCATCGATAATTTCGACGCGGTTGCCTGGCGTCGGTTTCCCCATCGAACCCGGCTTGATGGGCATTCCTTTCATGACTCCGACCAGCAGCGTGTTTTCTGTCTGGCCGTAGCCGTCTCGCACTTCGACGCCGAAATGCTTGGCAAACGTGTCGATCACTTCGCGGTTGAGCGGCTCTCCGGCGGACACGGCGCTGTGCAAATGAGATAGATGATAGCGGCCGATGTCCGGCACTTTCGCCATCAAACGATACTCGGTCGGCGTGCAGCACAGCACATTGATGTTGTGTTTTTCCAATAGCTGTAAATATTTTTCCGGCTCAAAGCGGCCGTAATAGACAAAGCCGGTCACCCCTGAGCCGAGCACCGATAAAAACGGGCTCCAAATCCATTTTTGCCATCCCGGTCCGGCCGTCGCCCAAACGAGGTCGCCTTCTTCAATGCACAGCCAGTTTTTCGCAGCCGTGCGCAAGTGGGCGTACGCCCAACCATGGCAATGGACGACCCCTTTCGGATTGCCGGTCGTGCCGGATGTGTACGACAAAAACGCCATATCATCGCGCGAGGTATCCGCCGCCTCAAGCGTTTCGCTCTCTTTGGCCATGGCGTCTTCAAGCGGAATCCATCCGTCTCGGGGTTCCCCGATGACGAACTTCGTCAAACGTTCGATGCCGTCAATCGGCGCAAATTCGTCCGTATACGGCGCATAAGCGACAACCGCCTTCGCTTCGCTATGGACGAGCCGATATTGCAAATCCTTTGTCCGCAGCATCTCCGAGCTTGGGATGACGACAAGCCCGGCTTTGAGCGCCCCTATATACACTTCGTATGTTTCAATGAGGCGCGGCATCATGACGAGCACTTTATCGCCTTTTTCGAGCCCATGCGATAAGAAAGCGTTTCCAATCTGGTTGGCGCGCGCCATCAAGCGGCCGTATGTAATCTCTTTCGTTTCGCCTTGCTCGCTCTCCCATTTCAACGCGATCCGATCCGGGCCGGCGGCCGCATGCCGTTCCATTTCCGATGTTAAATTGTAGCGCTCGGGAGCAATCAAGTCTTCCCTCCTCATCGTTCCTCTCCCCCTCTGTCTTGTTTCGCCTTGGTCGGCATCTTTATTATACAAAATAATCGTTCTATTTTGAATACCGTTTTTCTCATATGAAAGCGGCGGGGAATGCCCCCGCCGCGTAAGCCATCATTATGAAATTAGAATTGGCGTGCGCCGCCCAATTGTTGCTGCGCCATGGCAACGAGGCGTTTCGTGATCTCGCCGCCGACCGAACCGTTGGCGCGGGAAGTCGTGTCAGCGCCTAAGTTGACGCCAAATTCTTGGGCGATTTCGTATTTCATTTGTTCGAGCGCTTGTTGGGCACCCGGAACAAGCAATTGATTGTTGTTGCGTGCCATCTGTTTTCACCTCCTTGTACCTATAGAATGTGTGAAAACAGATGGCGATATACAGTGATGCTTTTTGGTAAATTTTGAAATTCAAAACAGCTCGGCAAACTCATCGCCCTGCCCTGTTTCTTCATCAATGACGAGCGTTTCTGTGTCATTGACTGCCTTTTCCAGAAGCGGAGCGAGGTCGAGCTGGCTCTCATAATGGAACACTTTTTCTTTTTTTGGCTTCGTTTTCGGCGCTCTTGGCGTAAAAATGGTGCAACAGTCTTCATAAGGAAGAATGGAAATATCATGTGTGCCGATTTGCTTCGCCAGCTCGATAATTTCAAGTTTATCCATCGAAACAAGCGGGCGCAAAATCGGGGTATTGGTCACCTCATTGATCACGTACATGCTTTCTAGCGTCTGGCTCGCGACTTGGCCGAGGCTTTCGCCTGTGACAATCGCCAACGCCCGCTGGCGGCGGCGCAGCGCGTCGGTGATCCTAAGCATCGCCCGCCGAGTGGAAATGAGCGAGTACTCGTTCGGAACTCCTTGATAAATGGCTTGCTGCACTTCCGTAAACGGCACGATGTGAAGCTTGATTCTCCCGCCGTATGTCGTCAACTTGCGCACGAGGTCAATCACTTTTTGCTTCGCCCGTTCGCTTGTAAACGGCGGGCTGAAAAAGTGGACGGCCTCAATTTCCAAACCGCGCTTCATCGCCAAATAACCAGCAACCGGGCTGTCGATGCCGCCGGAGAGCATGAGCATCGCCTTGCCGCTCGTTCCGACCGGCAGGCCGCCGGCGCCGAAAATGTCGCGGCACGTGACATATGTCCCGTCTTGGCGCACTTCAATGCGCACGTCAATATCCGGCTCGCGCACGTTGACCCTAAGCCCGTCCGTCTGCCGCAAAATATGCGCCCCCACCTCGTAGTTCAGCTCGTCGCTTCGATACGGAAACTGCTTATCGACGCGGCGGGCGCTCACTTTAAACGTTTTTCCTTTGTATGGGAGCTGGCGGACGGCGGCGAGCGACGTTTCCTTAATGGCGTCCAGATCGTTTTCGCACTTCATCGCCAGGCTGAACGAATGAATGCCAAAAACGGTTTTCAGCTTTTCGATGATCGGTTCATGCGGCTCGCCGTTTAATAAAATATACATTCGGTCACGCATATATTCAATCTGAATCCGCTCGAACGCCTGCAGTTTGCGGGCAATGTTGTTTTTAAGACGCCGGACGAAGATGTTCCGATTTTTTCCTTTCGTCGTCATTTCTCCGTAGCGGATCAAAATGCGGTCATAGTTCATCATCTTATTCCGTTACCTCGCTTAATGTTTTGATCGCCTGCTTGATCGCTGCCACCGCCGGCGCGATTTCTTCCCGGCTGTTGTCAAACGACAAGCTGATGCGAATGCCGCGCTCGGCTCGGTCTTCACCAAGCCCCATGGCCAAAAGCGTCTTGCTCGGCGCCTTTTTTTTCGATGAACAGGCTGACGTCGTCGAAACGTATATTCCTCTTTTTTCTAGTTCGTGAACAAACACTTCCGGCTTCACGCCGCGCTTTAACGAAAAGTTGATGATATGAGGAGCGGCGCCATCGCGCGGCGTGTTGATCTCGATGTCTGGAATCGCCAAGAGCGCTTCAAGCCACTCGTCTTTCAATGCTTGAAGCCGGCCGATGTCCCGCTCGTAGCGCTCGAGCGCCAAGCGAAGCGCCTTCGCCATCGCGACGATGGCGGCGACATTTTCCGTTCCGGACCGAAGCTGCCGCTCCTGCCCGCCGCCGGCAATCAACGGCGCCAAGCGGACGCCTTCACGGACATAAAGCAAGCCGGCGCCGCGCAATCCGTGAAATTTATGCGCCGATATCGTGCATAAATCGACACCGGCTTGCTTCAAGTCGAGCGGCACTTTGCTGATCCCTTGCACCCGATCGACGTGAAACAATGTTTTCGGATAGCGGGACAAGAGGGCGCCGATTTCTTCGATCGGCTGCACCGTGCCAACTTCGTTATTGACGTGCATGACCGACACGAGAATCGTATCGTCGCGTAGCGCGCGTTCCACTTGCTCAACCGATACCCTTCCTTCGCGGTCGACCGGCAAGTACGTCACCTCAAAACCAAGCTCCTCAAGCTGGCGGCACGGTTCAGCGACAGACGGATGCTCGATTTTCGTCGTAATGATATGCCGGCCGCGCCGCTGATATTGCCAGGCGACCCCTTTGATGGCGAAATTGTTCGCCTCCGTTCCGCCGGAGGTAAAAACGATTTCGTTCGGCTTAACGCGCAGCATGGCGGCGATTTGTTCACGCGCCTGCGCCAAAAGCCGCTCCGCCTTCATGCCCAGCCCATGGAGCGACGAAGGATTGGCAAAATAGTTCGTTGCGACGGCGACGAACGAATCGATCACCTCGGGAAATGGTTTGGTCGTCGCACTGTTGTCAAGATAAATCATCGCTTCCATCCTCCGCTCATTGTCGGCAAAATATCGCTGTACATCGTCCATCTTAACCAAAACAGGCGCCAATCGACAACGAAAACACACCGTCATTTACATTATTCACCAAAAACCCATTGAACAATCTCCCACCTGCGCGAAGAGGTGGGAGATTCTTGGGAACACCCGCCCCACGGCAGGCTGTCAGCCAAGCCATCCCCGTGCATCCCACGGTTTGGCTGCCTTACGAAGACAGCAAACGAAGCCCCTCATTCAAGATATTCCGGGCGGCGTTCTTGTTTGAGGGAAGAGGTAGAAAAGCTTGTGTTCAGCCATATGATTCTGTGTTTTTTAGGTAAAATAATGGATAATCAATACTCGTGATCGGGTGGTTTATCACTGTTCGCGGCTGTTATCCTCCTGCCATAATTTCTGCACACGGTCAAACGCGCCCGGCTCGACTTCTTCAACGGCCGCCACCGCCTGCCGGAGCGCCTCCTCATAATCATAATGGCGAAATAAAAATTCGGCTTCTTCCAGCCCTTTGCGGACCGCTGGATAGCGGCGGCGGTAGCGGTTGCCGTATTGAATCGTCCGCTCCGCCAGCGTCGCCTGTTCGATCATTTCCACCGTCCGCTCATACAACCGTTCCACAGCCGCTTTCGCCTCCTCCAACGCTTGGTCGACCGCCGGCATGTCAAGCGGCTTTTCTTCAAGACGCGCGGCAACGGCTTGCAAGCTGCGTCTCGCTTCCGCCAATTCAAGCGCATACGGTTCAGGCAGCCCCGGCAGCCGGCTTTTTTGCACAAGGCGGATCGCCTCGGCCAATGTTTTTCTCATGCCGTCAAGCTTTTCGCGGGCGATCAATTCGTCTTTGCGCAGCGTCTGCAGCATCGTTCGAAACTGTTCATGCTCTTCCTTCATGAGGTCGATCTGAGACACAAGCTGCTCAAGCTCCTCTTTCAGGAGCGAATACGCTGTTTTCGCCTCGGCAACGCGGTCTTGAATGAGAAAAAACCGCTTTTGCAACTGGTGCAGCTGCTTTTCGATGCTCCGGTACTTTTCGAGGTCGCTTGGCGCCAAATGGTAGCTTTGCTGGACGAACAGCGCCTCAGCCTCGGTTTCCTTCGCCTCGGCGGCGAGCTCCTGAAGCATGCCGCTGAGGCGCGGCATTTCCGTTTGCACATATTGATGCGCGAGCACTTCGTTTTCGAGCAAATCGTAGAGCGCGTCGATCTCTTCTTTCAGCTCAGCGACAATCTGCTTCGCTTCTTCGATGCGCAGCTCATGGATCATGGCCAGACATTGCTCGATTTTTTCCCGTTTTTCCTGAAGCGTGCGCTCCATGTGCAAATGGTCAAGGATGTATCCGCGCTCTTCCATCTCTCGATAGCCATCAGCCAACTCAGCGAGCTGAGCTGGCAACGACGTTTGGCATTCGCCAAGAAGTTTAGGAATATCTTCCATCATGGCTGTGAGCCGGCCGAGCTCTTCCTTCAGTGTCAGAACCACATCGCGCGCCGCCAAATAGTTGCCGGCTTCCGTCAATTCGGCAAACCGCTGAAACTGCTTTTCCGCTTCCGTTAAACGGACGTCAAGCAAGTCGGCAGCCGAACCGAACGTATAACGGTAAGCAAGCAACGCCTTTTTCGCTTCCCGGTGAGCCGCACGCAGCTCCTCGATCTCCGCCCGGCTTTGTTCCTCGCTGCCGATCAACTCATTCACTTCATGAATGATTTCATGCACTTCTTCCTCAAGACGACGCAATCCGTCGGCGATCTGCCCAAGCAGCCGGCGCGCCTGCCGGTAGCGGTATTTGTCGAGCAGCCGCTCCGCGTCAAACAGCTGTTCTTCCACATTCGGCAGCTTCACTGCCACAATGTCGTCCCATTGCTGGCGCCATCGTTCAAACAGCTGCTCCGTCTCCCCTGTCATATTCAGCTGTTTCACTTTCGCCAGCTCATCCGGCACCGGCCGGTTCATCAAGTTGATTTTCCATTCCTCGAGCCGATCGATTTCCCGGTACATCCGCTTCCGGTACACATGATTATATATGATTGCCCCCGCTCCGAGGAGCAGAACGATCCATGCCATTCCCATCCGCTGATGCCCTCCTTGCATTCAAGCTACTTCTATCGAACAAACGAAAATAGCGGAGAAGACAAAAATATATGTTTTTCAATGTTTTTATGATACCATGTTAACGACATTTTTTGACCAAAATTTTTATTTTTTTTACAAGAATCTTCACTATTTTTTCTATGATACATGAAGAAAGGAGGAAAATCGATCATGCGCGACGGGCATATTCATACGCTGTTTTGTCCGCACGGAAGCCAAGATCCGCTTGAGGCCTATGTAGAGCGCGCGATCGAACTGGGCTATACCGACATTTCCTTTACGGAGCATGCCCCGCTTCCTGAGCGGTTTATCGATCCAACGCCCAACCAGGACTGTTCGATGAAGCTTAGCCAGCTTGAGCGCTATTTGCACGCCGTCGCTGAGGTGAAAGCCCGCTACCGAAACGACATTGCCATCCGTGTCGGGCTCGAAGTCGATTTTATTCCTGGCTTTGAGGAAGAAACAACCCGCCTGCTCGACGAGGTCGGCCCGCTGCTTGACGACAGCATTTTATCGGTTCACTTTTTGGCCTACGAAGGGCAATATGTATGCCTTGATTACAGCGAAGATATGTTCGCTGACATCGTCCGCTTGTTCGGATCGGTCGAACGCGTCCACCGCACCTACTACGAAACAGTGCTGCAATCGATCCGCACGGAGCTTGGCCGCTACAAACCGAGACGCATCGGCCATATGACGCTTGTGCGCAAGTTCCAACGCCGTTTCCCATGCTTGGAACCAATGGATGAGTGGATTGTTGCCATTCTCGATGACATCAAGCAGTTCGGCTATGAATTGGACTACAACGGCGCCGGCGCCGCCAAACCGCTCTGCCTTGAGCCATATCCGCCGGGCGGCGTGATCGCCGAGGCGCGGCGGCGGCGCATCCCAATCGTCTACGGATCCGACGCCCATCGCGCCGCCGACTTGCACCAAGGACGGGAGAGGATGGACCGCGAGGCGCTTTCGGTTGACAACCGCCCGCAGCCGTCATAAAATAGGCGAATCAGCCATTTCCCTGCTTGCATCCTGCTGGATGTTGAGGCCAGAGTCCTGCTCCAACCATGATGAAAAAGGAGGCTAGTTCTATGTTTCGTCCCATGGCTTACAACGGAACACGCGAAGAAAATTACGCGCTCGTCATCGAACAGCTGAAATCGCTCATTTCCGGGGAACCCAACTTCATCGCCAACTTGGCGAACGCAGCCGCCTTGCTCAACCAGTTTTTCACCGACATCAATTGGGTCGGTTTTTATCTCGCAGACGGCGAGGAGCTTGTGCTTGGCCCGTTCCAAGGCTTGCCGGCATGCGTGCGCATTCCGTTCGGCAAAGGGGTGTGCGGCACAGCGGCCGCCAAACGGCGGACGGTGGTCGTTCCAGACGTTCACCAATTCCCGGGCCATATCGCCTGCGATGCGGCGTCTCAATCGGAAATCGTCGTGCCGCTCATCAAAGACGACCGCGTCATCGGCGTTCTTGACATCGACAGCCCGGTAAAAAACCGCTTCGATGACATCGACCGCCGCTACTTGGAGCAGTTTGCCAGCGTGCTCATTTCCGCCTGACGAAAAAAGCGCACCAAGCGCGAAGAAGGAATCCGCTTGCTCGGATTCCTTTTTTTACACCTTATACAAATGACAGTCATCGTGCACAAAAATGCAGTTTTTTCCCGTCTCTTTTGCCATGTAAAGCGCGGCGTCGGCTCGTTTGAACAGCTGTTTTGCATCCTCGCAGCCTTGGCGCTCCCACCATGACACGCCGCACGAAACGGTCACCGTCGGAATCGTTTGTTCTCTGACTTTTTCTGTGATGCGGCGGGCAATCGAAATGGCGTCAGACAGCGGCACTTTCGGCAAATACACCGCCAGCTCTTCCCCGCCCCAACGCGCCGCCACATCGCCATCGCGAATGTTGGCGCGCACCGTCTCAGCCACTTGGACGAGCACCCTATCGCCCGTTTGATGGCCGTACACATCGTTGATTTGCTTAAAGTTGTCAATGTCAAACAAAATGAGCGCCCCAAATGCATCGGATCCCATGGATGTTTGGATCACCTCGTCCAAGTAACGGCGCGTATGCAGCTTTGTCAAATAATCGGTGACTACCATCTTCTCGAGCTCTTCGCGCAGCATCGCGTTCATAAACGCCAGCGTTGAATGTTGAACGAGGGATTCCAAGAGCTTAAACATCTCAAACGTAAATCGGTATGGCTCGCTGGCGAGCGCAATGCACAGTCCCTTCGTTTCCTTGTTTTGCTGCATCGGCGCCGCCATGATGGAACGAAACGAACCGAAAGCGGACACGCATACATCACCGGCAAATAAAATGTCATTTCCGCTTTGGCGCCGCTTTTCCACCCATTCGATATAGGGCTCGGACCGATGGTCGAAAAAAAACGGCGTGCTGCCTGGCAAAAGCTCCCGCTTGCCGTCGGCAAACAAGAAAAAACCGACTTCATCCGCGCCGAACGATTGTTGGATTTGCGATACCATGTACTCAATGGCTTCATGAAGCCGCGGCCGGGCGTTCAATTGGCGCATTGTGTCGTTGATCAGCTGCAAATCGGCGACAAGCCGGCGCGACTGTTCATACAACTTGGCGTTCTCAAGCGCGCTTCCAGCCGTGCTCGCCAGCAGCGAAACAAAATGAATCTCTCGTTTTGGAAATGGCGCAGCGTATGGGGCGATCATTTCAATCACCCCATACACCGCCTGCACCCCTTTAATCGGGGCGTACAGCACCGAGCGCGGCGGCGCCTCCATCTCCTCGCATTGCACTTGTCCAGTCAAAAACGCCCGCAACGCCGCCGTCTGTTTTTCCCTTTCATCCAATACAAGCGTTTTAATCGGCAAATTTCCGCGCAGATGGTTGTCATGCGACAACAGAAGGTGGTAGGTGAATGATGGATAGACGTTTTGCAGCGTGCGGATAATTTCTTCAAGCACAACATCGATATGCATCGAGGAATGAATTTTTGCGGCAAAGTGATGCAGCTGTCCATACCGTTTCTCTTCGCCCTCTCCTTGCAGCACCGCGCTAAGTTTCCGAAACAATCGCGCCAAATCCGTCCGGATCTCCCACAACAACCGCTCGTCAAAACCGCCATCTTTTCGATACACGAGCTCGACCATCGCCGGTGTCTCATCGGAAAGCATGAAAAAGAGCCGGGCCGCCATATGCGGCCCACCGGCATCGACAACAGCGACTTTCCGCTCTCCATCAGCCGCGATCGGCCTAGCGTCCGGCGTCCCAACCGCAGCCGCTTCCGGATAAAAGGCAGCCCGCACCGGGTCGTACAAATAAAAAACGGCTTGCTCGAGCGCCAGCTCTTCTTTTAGCAGCGCGAGCAACTCGCCCGCCGCCGCCGAAAACGGCCTATCGTCCTGAAACGCTAAAAACCAGTGGAAAAATTTTTGTTTAAATGATTCATACCGATTCATTTCTTCCTTGTTCATCGCCTTTTCCACCCAAACCGGCATCATCATTCCAAATGAGAGAATGGGATGGCAATTTTTCTGAAAATTGCATCTTATATTATATCATACAAATAGAGAAGAAGGGAAACAAAATGTTGACTTTATCCTCTAAAAATCATATAATAGCCTTTGTGTAAAATATAGCAGCCTTTGTGCCCACTTTTATGGTTCATTTTGTTCCTCGACCCGCCGAGGTGCATCGTGTAACTCTTAGCTGCGAGAGCGAGGATGCATGAAAACAAAATGGCCATAATTGTTGGCGCACATCTGCTTTTATTTTACGGGAATAAAAGCGTAAGGAGGAGCAACGAATGGCTCGTTATACTGGCCCAATGTGGAAAATTTCCCGCCGCCTTGGCATCTCGTTGAGCGGCACGGGGAAAGAATTGCAAAAACGTCCGTATCCGCCTGGCCAACACGGTCCGGGGCAACGGCGGAAATTGTCGGAATATGGCTTGCAGCTGCAAGAAAAACAAAAGCTGCGCCATATGTACGGCGTGAACGAACGCCAATTCCGCAAAACGTTTGAAGAAGCAGGCAAAATGCCGGGCAAACACGGCGAAAACTTCATGATTTTGTTAGAATCGCGCCTAGACAACCTCGTCTATCGCTTAGGGTTGGCCCGCACGCGCCGTCAAGCCCGCCAGCTCGTGACGCACGGCCACATTTTGGTCGACGGCAGCCGCGTCAACATCCCGTCGTACCGCGTCAAACCGGGACAAACGATCGCCGTTCGCGAAAAATCGCGCAACTTGCAAGTGATTAAAGAAGCGCTCGAAGCGAACAACTACATTCCAGATTACTTGACGTTCAATCCGGAAAAAATGGAAGGGACGTACACCCGCTTGCCGGAGCGTTCCGAACTGCCAGCGGAAATCAACGAAGCGCTCATCGTCGAGTTCTACTCGCGTTAAGGCGCAAAAAAGATCCGAAATGCATCGGCATTTCGGATCTTTTTTCTTAGGCGTAGCGAATCAAATAATACTTTTTCTTCCCGCGGCGGATGACCGTAAACCGCCCCTCAAGGCGGTGTTCAGCCGTTAATATGGCTCCGACGTCTTGAAGGCGCTCGCCGTTGACGTAAATGGCGCCGTTTTGGATGTCTTCGCGCGCTTGTCGCTTCGATGGCGAAATGCCGGCAGAAACGAGCAGCTCGACAAGCGGAACGTCGCCTCCTTCATGAACGAATGACGGCACATCTTTGAACCCTTGCTCAATTTCCGCCGCTGTCAAATTGGCAATGTCGCCGCTAAAGAGCGCTTCAGAAATGCGAATCGCTTGCCTGAGCGCCTCTTCGCCGTGCACGAGCTTTGTCACTTCCTCAGCAAGCGCCTTTTGGGCCGCCCGCTTCTCTGGGGCCTCACGAAGCTCTTGTTCAAGCGCTTCGATTTCCTCTTTCGACAGGAACGTAAAGTACTTCAAGTAACGGATCACATCGCGGTCATCGGTGTTGATCCAAAACTGGTAAAACTCGTACGGCGACGTTTTCTCTTTGTCGAGCCAAATCGTGCCGCTTTCCGTTTTCCCGAATTTCGTGCCGTCCGCTTTCGTCACAAGCGGGATCGTCAAGCCAAACGCCCGCGCCTCGCCTTTCGTTTTGCGAATAAGCTCAAGCCCTGCCGTGATGTTGCCCCATTGGTCGCTCCCGCCGATTTGCAGGCGGCATCCTTCCGTCTCGTACAGGCGGAGAAAATCGTATGCCTGCAGCATCATATAGCTGAACTCGGTAAATGAAATGCCCGTCTCGATGCGCGATTGAACCGACTCTTTCGCCATCATGTAGTTGACGCTGAAATGCTTGCCGACGTCGCGCAAAAACGTAATGACATCCAGCGGCCCGATCCAGTCGTAGTTGTTTTTGATTTTCGCCGGATTGCCGTCCGCTTCAAAATCTAAAAAGCGGCCGAGCTGTTCTTTAATACGCGCGCTCCATGCCTCGACGGTTTCTTTGGCATTGAGCGTGCGCTCGCTTTTTTTCCCGCTCGGATCGCCGATCAACCCCGTCGCTCCGCCGACTAGGGCGATCGGCCGGTGCCCCGCCTGCTGGAAGCGGCGCAGCGTCAAAATGGCGGCCAAGTTGCCGATATGCAAACTGTCCGCCGTCGGGTCAAACCCGCAGTAGAGCGTCACCCGCTCCTCATTCAACAGCTTGCGCAACCCGTCTTCATCCGTCGTTTGGTTGACGAGCCCGCGCCATTGCAATTCCGCAAGCAAATCCATGTCCTTCACCTCTCTATAAATGTCATGCAAAAGAAAACACCCGCCCGTGATGAAGGGGCGAGTGTTCGTCGCGGTACCACCCTACTTAGAAAGCATGGTGCTTTCTCACTCATTTGGATAACGGCGCCGGCCGGCGGATGGCTACTAGGTGCCAAAAACGTTCGCCATCGCTGCTCAGGGAGGTAATTCACGCCTGCCTGTGGACTGGCTCGCACCGTCCGCCAGCTCTCTGCACCAGGGAGGCAGCCGCTACTTGTTCCCATCATCGCTTTCTCATATGAAATATATACATTCTTATACCATAGCGATGCGCTCGCTGTCAACCCTAACGCTTTTCGCACAAACGGCGAAAAATCAGCAAAATTCCACAATGTTATACGACGATCGACAAAAAGATTTATGAACAAATGCAGCGCATCGCCGCCCGCTACCCATATTACGGAAGCGACAATGTGTATTACACCAAAGACAAGAAAACAGGAAAAATGATCCCCCATCGCCAACCGGTCGAAGTCGGGGCGATGCTCATCGAAAACAAAACGGGAAAAATCATCAGCTTCGTCGGCGGCCTCGATTATGGGCGCAAGCAGTTGAACCACGCCACCCAGGCGCACCGGTCCAACGAGTCAACGATGAAACCGCTCTTAGTATACGCGCCGGCGATGGAGATGGGCGTCATCCAGCCGGCGACGATCATTCCCGACTTGTCGCTTTCGATCGGTTCGTATACACCGAAAAACGCGGACGGAAAAACGCACGGGCTCGTCACGGCGCGCTATGCCTTGCAGCAATCGTTCAACATCCCGGCTGTTCGGACGTATATGAGAATTCGATCCCGCCATCCGGTCGACTATTTGCATAAAATCGCGCCAGCCGGCGCCATTTTTATTTATATCGGAAGCGGCGGCGCAAAACTACGGCCTTGGCACCGAGGATACGCCGATTTTCCCCAACATGCACGAATCGAGCGCTCTTTTGGTCGGCAGCACCCTCACCGCCGTCGACGCGGTTCTTTCCGGAGCGGCCGAGCATGCGCTCAACCTTGGAGGCGGTCTGCACCACGGCTTCCGCGGCAAAGCGTCCGGCTTTTGCGTCTACAACGACAGCGCGGTCGCCATTCAATACATCCGGGAGAAATACGGACTGCGCGTGTTGTACGTCGACACGGACGCCCACCATGGCGACGGAGTGCAATGGGCGTTTTACGACGATCCGAACGTTTGCACGTTTTCCATTCATGAAACGGGGCGCTATTTGTTCCCAGGGACCGGAAATGTCAAAGAGCGCGGCTTAGGCGCAGGCTACGGCTATTCGTTCAACATTCCCGTTGATGCGTTCACGGAAGACGAATCATGGATCGCCGTCTATACGACCGCGCTTCGGGAAATCGCCGACTTTTTCCGCCCGAATGTCATCGTGACGCAAAACGGCGTCGACGCCCACTATTACGATCCGCTCACCCATTTGTCGGTGACGATGAAAACGTACCGAGCCATTCCGAAGCTCGCGCACGAAATCGCACATGAATATTGCGGCGGACGCTGGATCGCCGTCGTCGTCGGCGGCTATGACATCTGGCGCGTCGTGCCGCGGGCATGGGCGCTCCTTGGGCTCGAGATGACGGGACAAGCCGATGTGTCCGGCTCGCTGCCAGATGAGTGGCGCGAACGTTAGCGACCGCTTTCACCCGTCGCGCTTCCGCTTGAGTGGGACGACCCGGATGACTTGTATCCCCCGATTCCGCGCAAAGCAGAGATCAGCGAAAAAAATGCCCAGACGGTGGAAAAAGCGTTGTATTTCATCCGCAGCCAGCGGCCGGCACGGTGACCGGCCGACCGAACCGCCCTCCAAATTCAGAAACAATAGGCGAAGGTGGCTGCTTTTTATGGGCGCCATCGAGCCGGTTCGCGCCTGTTGGCGGCGCATGGGAAACGCAAACGAGAGCGCATCGGCGGCCGCGTTCGGAGGAAACGCGAAAAAGACTGATCCGAAAACGCTCCGCGTTTTCGGATCAGCCTCGCTCCTTATTTCGTCGATTCCCGCACTTCAAGCCGGTGCGGCAAGACGACGATATGGTTGTCAACTTTCTCCTTGTTCATGTACTTCGTCAGCAACCGCATCGCTACCGCTCCGATGTCGTACATCGGCTGCACGACGGTCGTCAGCCGCGGCCGCACCATCGTCGCAAGCCTTGTGTTGTCAAAACCGACGACTTCCACCTCTTCCGGCACGCGCACGTGATGGTCTTGGGCGCTGTGGATGATGCCGAGCGCCATTTCGTCCGTGCCGGCAAACACCGCCGTCGGTCGTTCGGCAAGCTCCTCGATTTTCTCATACGCTTCCAAGCCGGAGTCGTATGAATTGTCGCCCTCAACGACCAGCTCTTCGTCATATGGCACCCCGCGCTCTTCCAACGCGCGCCGGTAGCCAGCCAACTTCCGCTGGTTGATCGGATCGTCGGTCGGACCGGTCACATACGCCACACGGCGGTTTCCTTTTTCCAGCAAATACGTCACCGCTTCAAACGCCGCCTGCTCATAATCGATGTTGACCGATGGAATCTCCTCCGGCCCGACCGTCGCCGCCAGCACGATCGGCACCGATGATTTTTGAAATTCGGCGACGTGCTCTTCGGTGATGGTCCCGCCCATAAACAACAGGCCGTCCACTTGCTTGGCGAGCAACGTGTTGAGCAAATGCAGCTCTTTTTCTTTGTTTTGGTCGGAGTTGCTTAAAATAATGTTGTATTTGTACATCGTTGCAATGTCTTCGATGCCGCGCGCCAGTTCGGCGAAGAAAATGTTCGAAATATCCGGGATGATCACCCCGACCGTCGTCGTTTTTTTGCTCGCCAACCCCCGCGCCACTGCATTCGGGCGGTAGCCGAGCCGCTCGATCGCTTCCAACACTTTTTTTCGTGTCGACGGCTTGACGTTCGGATTGCCGTTCACGACACGCGAAACAGTCGCCATCGAGACGTTCGCCTCCCGCGCCACATCATAAATCGTTACGGTCATTCCTTTCACTCCTTTTCACTCAACCGGTCAAATTCCGAATGTATGTACAACTATCATACGATACATTATCGCCAACTCGCAACGAAATCGCAACCATTTTTGCCGGTTTGTTCACAAACCGTTCACCGGTAGTTTGCCCGAAACCACGCCCTTGCATGAAAAGGAAGCCCGCCGTTTCCCCGTGTTTTTGTGCTGGGCGCCAACGGCCATCAGCGCAAACAGGAATCCGCCAGACAGCGCGATTCGGTTGCCCTATCATGCCGCCAACCCAACCGGCCTCCATTTCCCGCCTCGACCACAGCCTGCTTCGCACTGCCCCAAAAACAAAAGACGCCCCAACACAATGGGACGTCTTCTTTCGCCGACACACCGCCCTTTGCCCTTTACGCTTGGACGAACTGGCGCTGGAAGGCGCGCACTTCTTCCATAAACTCGTTGAATTGGGCGATGTCCATTTGCTGGGCGGAATCGGACAAGGCGACGGCCGGGTCCGGATGCACTTCGGCCATGACGCCGTCGGCGCCGATCGCCAAGGCCGCTTTGGCGCACGGGATGAGCAGATCGCGCCGCCCCGTTGAGTGGGTGACATCGACGAACACCGGCAAGTGCGTTTCTTTCTTCAAAATCGGCACAGCCGAAATGTCGAGCGTGTTGCGCGTCGCCCGCTCGTACGTACGGATGCCGCGCTCGCACAAAATGATCTGCCCGTTTCCTTTCGACATGATGTACTCAGCGGCGTTGATGAATTCTTCGATCGTCGCCGCCAAGCCGCGCTTCAGCAAAATCGGCTTATTCACTTGGCCGGCTGCCTTAAGCAGCTCAAAGTTTTGCATGTTGCGGGCGCCGATTTGGATGACGTCAATATAGTCCAAGGCGATTTCAATGTCCGCCGGCGTGACGATTTCACTGATGACCGCCAAATCAAACTCATCGGCGATCCGTTTCAAAATTTTCAGTCCTTCCACGCCGAGCCCTTGGAAATCGTACGGCGACGTGCGCGGTTTGTACGCACCGCCGCGCAGCATCTTGATGCCTTGTTTTTTCACCGCTTCGGCGACCGCAGCCACTTGCTCGTAGCTTTCCACCGCACACGGGCCCATGACAAAATATTGCTTGCCGTCGCCGATCCGCTCTCCTTTCACCTCGACGATCGTGTTTTCTGGATGCTTTTTCCGCGAGACAAGCAGCGCTTTCCGATGGTCATCTTCTTGCAATTCGAGCGCCGCTTTGAAAATTTCCTTGAAAATGTGCTGCAGCGTCGACGTTTCGAACGGACCGTCGTTATGCTCGGAAATGAGGTCGAGCATTTTCCGCTCGCGCACCGGGTCGTAGCGGTGCGTTCCTTGCGCTTCTTTGATCTTGCCGATTTCTTGAACGAGCCGCCCCCGTTCGTTGATCAGCTTCAACAATTGCAGGTTAATCTCATCGACCCTTGCCCGCAGCTCCTCCAACCGTTCGTTGCTCATGCTTCTCTCATCCTTTCGCCCATTTTCATGCATCGTTTCCGCCCCATAGCGGCCGCCGCCGGCTGCGTTCGGGGCGCTTCCCCGTTTTGAAGATCGAAGTTTTGTAATTAGTCTTTATTATAATCGATGACCTAGCGGTTGTCACGAAAAAAATGCTTTTTTGATTAAACGCTTTTAAGTGGTAAAGTTTAAAAGGAGAACAAACCGCCTGTCGCGCGGACAGGCGGCTAGGCGGTGGCTATGTTCGTTCTCAGCGCATCGTACGTAATAGCCCAATGGGACGCGTGCCAGACGACTTTGCCGTTTTCAAACAAAAGCGCCTGCGGCGATTCGTGCTTAACGCCGGTCGTCTCGGCGATGTAGTTCGAGAGCGGCCGCGCTTCTTGAACGTACAGGCAATATACCGCGAGCTCCGGGTGATCGGCGGCGAACTTTTCACATTCGCCGAACGCCGCTCGGCTGATCGGGCATGTTAGGCTATGTTTGACGAACAAAAAGCGGTTCGTTTCCTTCTTGACGCGTTCAAACTGTTCGACGGTTTCCAGTTTCTCCATTCCCACGTTCTGCTCACTCCATTCCGCTTCGGTGTCCCATCGTTTGCTCGGCGTCATCGAGCGCCGCTTCCGCTTCCTCAAACAGCTTTTGCAGCGTCTCGCGGTCGGCCGGCTCAGCGGATGGCGGAATCGGGATCGTCGCTTTTTCAGCACCGGTCTTTGCCTCTTCGCCTTCGGACGGGGCCTCAGCTGTTTTCAGCGGGATGAACTCGGCGATTTCCTTCGTTTTCTCTTTCGCTGTTTCCAACCATTCCGCCGCCGTCGTTTTCACCGGCTCCCACGTTTCGCTGCTGCTCCATTCCGCGAGCCATTGCCGTCCTTTCTCACTTGTTAAAAACATGGCCGCCGCCGCGCCGGCGATGCCGCCGACAAGCGCCCCAAGCAAAAATCCGCCGTTATTTTTCGCCATTTTGCATTCCCTCCTGTTCACGCAATCGTTCCCTTTCCCTCCATTTTTCCCTTAGATCGAGCAAAACATTTGCCCATCGCAACGTTTTGCGCCATTTTTTCCGCCCGCCGCCCGCTCGAGCCGACAGCGCCGCGACTGTCTGCTGAAGGGCGCGGTTGAACGAGCGGACGGCGTCGCCGACTTCACTGACGGCTTCGACGGCGCTGTTCAGCTTTTCCACCTTCTTTTGCACATCGCCGGCGATGTCGTTCGCCGTATGCAAAAGCTCGGTGACTTCGCGGACCACCGCTTGCACTTGCTCCTCCGTATGGCCCACCGCCGCCGTCAGCCGGCGCAGCGTTTCCTGCAGGACGACGAGCGTCCTCGCGATGTACACGACAAGCAACAAAAACGCCGCCGCCGCCACCGCAGCGCTCGCGTACAAAAGCCACTCCACTTCGTTTCCCTCCTTGCCGTCCGGACCGCCTCATCCCGTTTGTACCCGTTTGCCTCCGCCTTTAAACGTTCGCCGCCGTCTCATTCGATTCCTGCCGCCCAACGAAAAACGGGCTGTTTTGGTCACAGCCCGCTTCCCGGCCGGCCGCTACGCGGACAGAACGGCCTGTTCGTACGCCTGTTGAAATTTTTGAATATCGCCGGCGCCCATAAACACCAACACTGCATCCGGATGCTGCTTCAACACTGCGACGTTGTCTTCTTCAAGCAGCTGCGAGCGCGGAATTTGCGCCTGCAAATCGCGGATGGACAGCTTGCCCTCGCGTTCGCGCGCCGAGCCGAAAATATCGCATAAATAGACGTGGTCGGCCTGCTTTAAACTTTCGGCAAACTCGCGCAAAAACGTCTGCGTTCGCGTATACGTGTGCGGCTGGAAAATGGCAACGACCTCGCGTCCCGGATATTTTTGCCTTGCCGCCTCCAATGTGGCGGTAATTTCGCGCGGATGATGCGCATAATCGTCAATCAACACCTGGCGCCCGACCGTTTTTTCGCTGAAGCGGCGTTTCACCCCTTGGAACGTCTGCAGCCGGGCGGCGATCGTGCCGGCGTCAATGCCTTCATAGTGGCAAAGGGCGATGACCGCGAGCGCATTCAGCACGTTATGGGTGCCAAAGCGCGGGATGGAAAAAGAGGCAAAAAACGTGTTGCGCACGAACACGTCAAACGCCGTCCCTTCGGGCGTCTTGACAATATTGCGCGCCTGAAAATCGTTTTCGTCGCTAAGCCCGTAAAACAAAATCGGCACTTTCGCCTGGAGATTCGGCAAATACGGATCATCCCCGCAGGCGACAATCGCCTTGTTCACTTGTTCCGCCATTTGTTGGAAGGCGGAAAAGACGTCGTCAATATTGGCAAAATAGTCGGGGTGGTCGAAGTCAATGTTCGTCATGATTGCATAATCGGGAAAATAGGACAAAAAATGCCGGCGGTACTCGCACGCCTCAAACACAAAGTATTTGCTCCCCGGCTCCCCTCTTCCCGTTCCGTCCCCAATTAAATATGACGTAGGGTGCGCCCCTTGCATCACGTGAGCGAGCAAGCCCGTCGTCGTCGTCTTTCCATGTGAGCCGGTCACCGCGATGCTTGTGAATTTCCCCGCCAGCTCGCCCAAAAAGCGGTGGTATCGAATGACAGGGACGCCGAGTTGACGGGCCGCTTCGATTTCCTCATGCGTATCGGAAAAGGCGTTGCCGGCAATGACCGTATAACCTGGGCGGATATTGTCTTTGGAAAAAGGCAAAACCGGGATGCCCCGTTCCTCGAGCGCCTTTTGCGTAAAAAACCACTTTTCTACATCCGACCCTTGCACTGTATAACCGAGATCATGAAGCACTTGTGCAAGCGCGCTCATTCCCGTGCCTTTGATGCCAACAAAATGGTAAACTGTCATCGCTAAGCCCTCCAGCCATCTTCTCTCTGTAGAACAGTATATGATATTCGTCTAGTTTTGCCATTTGCTTCATGCCGCCGCGCCGGCGGTTTCATTTCCCCATTATAGCACGGCCGGCGGCAAAACACTACCGCCCGGAAGCAACGCCGTTGGCAGAGCGCCCTCCGTGCTCCCCGCGCCAGCGCGCCCACTCTTCCTCGCTCATCAGCACATCGCGCGGTTTGCTGCCGCGCGCTTCCGAGATGAGCCCATGATGCTCCATCATCTCGATGAGCCGGGCGGCGCGGTTGTAGCCGATGCGGAAATGACGCTGCAAACTTGACGTTGACGCCCCTCCCTGGGCGATGACAAACCGGCATGCTTCGTCAAACAGCTCGTCGTCTTCCTCGCCGAACGCCGCCGCTTGCCGGAACTCGTCCGGACTGAACATGTACGAAGGGGCTTGCTGCGCTTTCACGTGGGCGGTGACCCGCTCAATTTCTTCATCAGAAATGAAGCAGCCTTGCAACCGCACCGGCTTGGCTGACCCGTTTTCCAAAAAAAGCATATCGCCGCGCCCAAGCAGCCGCTCGGCGCCGTTCACATCCAAAATCGTGCGCGAGTCGACTTGGGAAGAAACAGAAAAGGCGATGCGCGTCGGAATGTTCGCCTTGATCAAGCCGGTGATGACGTCAACCGACGGCCGTTGCGTGGCGATCAACAAGTGAATGCCGCACGCCCGCGCCTTTTGCGCCAAGCGGCAAATCGATTCCTCGACATCGGCCGGGGCGGCCATCATCAAATCAGCCAGTTCGTCGATGACGATGACGATGTACGGCAACGGCGCCTCACTTCCCCCGCTTGCACGCAGACGGTCATTGTATTTTTCAAGATCGCGCACGCCGGCATGGACAAACAGCTCGTACCGCCGCTCCATTTCGCCGACCGCCCACTTGAGCGCCCCGGCGGCTGCTTTTGCTTCGGTGATGACCGGGCTGAGCAAATGCGGCAAGCCGTTGTACGGGGCAAGCTCCACCATTTTTGGATCAATCAGCAGCCACTTCACCTCATGCGGGGCGGCTTTGTACAACATGCTGACAAGCATAGCGTTCATGCAGACGCTTTTGCCTGACCCGGTCGCCCCGGCAATGAGACCATGGGGCATGTTGCGGATATCGGTCACGACCGGCGCGCCGCTGATGTCAAGCCCAAGGGCGACAGTGAGCGGAGAGCGGCGCTCGCGGAAGGCGCGGTCGTCTAAAATCTCCCGCAGCCGCACCGGACGGCTCGATGGGTTCGGCACTTCAATGCCGATCGTCCGCTTTCCGGGAATCGGCGCTTCAATCCGAATGTCTTTCGCTGCCAAACTCAGTTTAATGTCGTCCGTCAAGCTCGTAATTTTGCTTACTTTCACGCCCAAATCGGGCTGCACTTCAAACTGCGTCACCGTCGGCCCTTGCGTTGCCCCAACGACCTTCGCTCCGATATGGAAGCTCGCAAACGTCCGGTCGAGGCGGGCGCATTGTTCGCGAATCCACTGTTCGTCAGCAGACGCCGCCTCCCCGGGCGACTCAAGCAACGCAGACGGCGGCAGCGAATAGCCGTCTCGGCGCGAGCGTTCCTCGAGCTTGCGCCGGTCTTCCTTTAGCATCATCACATTGTACGGGATGCGCGCCCGTCCGAGACGGGGAGAAGACAGCCGCGCTTCTTCTTCCCGTCCGGCGCCTTTCTCCGCCCCATGGCCGCGTTGCCCCTCATCCGGTCGCGGCGCTCCTTCTTCTAGCACCTTGGTGATCTTCTCCGCCGCCGTTTCATTCTCAATCGCCTCTTCAAGCCGCGGACCGGCGCCAAAGACGGACCGCTCCTCTTCCTCTTGCCCGGCGCCCCTTTCCTGCTGATCGTGCTGCCGCTCATCCGATCGCGGCGCCCCTTCTTCCGCGGCCTTGGCCATAGTCTCTGCTGCCGTTTCGCTCCCGGCCGCAACGGCGGCTTGTTCATCCGGTGGGGCGGTCGCTTTGCTGTTCTCTTCCTGTTCGGGCGGCGCCAAAGAGGCGGAGCGGCTTTGCTCCGGCTTAAAGTCGGAAACCGGCGTTCGTTTTGCCCCCCGCTGTTCGCCGCCCTGTCTTTGATACCCAAATACCGGCGACGGCACATCGGACGGGCGGAACGGGCGTTTTTCCGCCGTTTCCCGCGCCAGGCTGTCTGACGGGCGGCCAGAGGCCGGCCGCGTTCTTCCCCCGTCTACCAACCGCTGCGGCTGTTTCTGTTCCTCCCGCGGCTGATCGTCGGGAATGAGCGGAAACCGAAAGCGGCCTTGCGGGTATTGGTACACCACTTTCGCCTCTGCACGCTCCGGTTGAGGAATGGGCGGCTGTTCCTTCTCTTCTTCCTCCGCGAACATGCGAAGCCATCGTTTCCAAAATTTCATCGGCCGTTTCACTCTTTCTATCTCATTCATTGTCGGCAAAAACGCCGCCGGGACGGTCAAAACACGAACGGCTGGCCGACTTCGTACTCGTCGGAGAGCACAAGAATCCCTTTTTCTTGCGGGGCGTTCGGCAGCCCGAGTTCGCGCGCCGAACAAATCATGCCGGATGACCGGACGCCGCGCAGCTCGCTTTCCTGAATGACAAGGCCGCTCGGCATGACGGCGCCGATTTTGGCGACGACGACTTTCTGCCCGGCGGCGACGTTCGGCGCCCCACAGACGATTTGCAGCACTTCACCGCCGACATCGACTTGGCAGACGCTCAGTTTGTCGGCGTTCGGATGCTTCGTTTTTTCTTTCACATATCCGACGACAAACTTCGGCGACAAATCAGCCTCGATCGGTTCGTCAAAACCGTTTTTCGCCAAAATGTCATTGATGACGCCAACGAGTTCTTCATCGACATCGAGCGGGCCGTTGCCGGAAAACGGATGGTATGAAGAAGCGGAAAAAATGTTGTAACCGACCGTCTCTCCGCTCCGCTCCGAAAAAATGCGAACGACGTCGCCTCGTTTCACAAACGCCCGCTCTTCGGCAGGAATCGGCTTCAGCGACACAAGCAATACATCGCCGATTCCTTCGCGATTGTAAAATACATTCATCGGTTGATTCCTCCTTGCACCTTACGTTCTCCGTTTTTTTCCTAAAATAAAAATAGGTTCTAACTCTCCGTTTTCGTACAAAAAGGATAAGGCGGTAATCGGCACGCGGCCGCCGGCAAAAAAACTCATCGTCATTTGCGCTAGAACGTCGTAGCCGACCTCGTTGCGCAAATCGGCGATAATGAGCACATCTTGATGCGGGACGGCCAACGCCATCGTCCCTTCGATGCGCGCTTCCATTTCCGCCAAAAATGCCTCGTTCAACAACCGGCTCGCATCATAGCCGTCGTTCGTGTTGACAAAATAAAACACGTTGTCCGCCACGCGGTCTTCTTTCACCGGCGTCGGCAACGACCGGACGTTGAAACGGGCGATTTCCTTCACCCGCTCGGCGCTCCACCGCTCCGCTTTCAGCATTTGTTCATCGATCAAGCGGTACGTTTTGCCTAAATCAAGCGCATAATAAATGCGCGTTTCCGCCGTATGGCCATCGTGCACAAGCGGCACGCCTTCTTTCGTCTCCGTCGGAAACGATGTCGAGCGAATGACCGGGTAAATGTTCCGCTCGTTGCCGGAAAGCGCCGCCGCTTCTTCCATCGTTTTCAGCGTTTGTTCCACGTAATAGACGATTTCGCGCACCGCTTCGTCTTTTTGATCGTGCCACTTGGCGATCACACCGGGAAGCGAAATCGTCACGCCTTTTTTCGTGCGTTCATCCTCGATGCGCATCGCATCCTGCTTGGCGTCAAAGCGAAACGTCCAGTGAGGATGGCCGCCTAGACGCTTCTTAATCGTCTCGTACATTTGCCGGCTGTCCATTCGTTTGCCTCCTTAGCATAATAGCGTCGTCAGCCGCTCCCTTTTATCATACCGTGAACGGTCCGTTTTGGCAAAAAAACTCATAGTGGCCGGCCAGCAGCTCGACGATGTGGGAAAACATCGCCGCACGCTTGATGCGCCCGTTCGTCAGCACGCCAACCGCCCCTTCATTTGCGCGAATGTTCCGCCGCCCCGTATATTCCTCCATCACCTCGCCGAGTTCTCTTCCTGCTTCAAGTCCGGCGCCGATCTCCGGCGGCAGGGCAAGGCGCGCACCCGCCGCGGTGAGAACAAGGCCGCTTCGGTCGGCCAACGCCCCCCAATTGCACAGCCACCATTGCCCGTCGATCCGCATCACGCCGCCTTCCAACCCGATGCCGATCTCCGCTCCTGCCGCGTCCAGCGCCCGTTTGGCGCGGTTCATCGCCCCAAGCCGCGTTTCTTCATCGGACAGCGGCTGGACGGAGACGCCGGAGGGCACGTCCAGCGGTACAAGGCGCCACGACGGCGCGGCGAACACCGCGCGGACGGCGGCAACTTTCGCTTCGTTTTTCGTTCCGACCGCAACAGTTTTCATCATTGGCCCTCCTTCGCATGGAAAAGGAGAAGCTGCCGCTTCTCCCCCTCCCTTTGTTCCGCTCTGCCGTTCGTTTCTCTTTGCCTAGCTGTTTTGGCGGATCGCCTCAACCGTCGCCCGGTCGCACCGTTTCACGAGCTCGACGATGAGTGCTTTCGCCGCCGCATAATCGTCGACATGAATGATCGCCGCATGCGTATGAATGTAGCGGGCGCAAATGCCGATCACCGCCGATGGCACGCCGCGGTTGGCGACATGGACTCGCCCGGCGTCTGTCCCCCCGCCCGGGGAAATGAAAAATTGGTACGGCACATCAAGCGACTCGGCCGTATCGAGCACAAATTCGCGCATGCCGCGGTGCGTGATCATCGTCCGGTCGTACAGACGGACGAGCGCTCCTTTCCCGATATGGCCAAACGCCTGCTTGTCGCCGGTCATATCGTTCGCCGGGCTCGCCTCAAGGGCGAAGAAGATGTCCGGATTGATCATCGTGGCCGCCGTCTGCGCCCCGCGCAGCCCGACTTCTTCCTGCACAGTCGCGCCGGCGTACAGGACGTTCGGCAGCGCAGCGCCTTGGAGCTCTTTCAGCAGTTCAATCGCCAACCCGCAGCCAAACCGGTTGTCCCACGCCTTCGCCATCACCGTCTTCCCGTTCGCCAACGGCGTAAACGGGCTGACCGGCACGATCGGCTGGCCGGGGCGAATGCCGATGCGCTCCGCGTCGTCGCGGCTTTCCGCACCGATGTCAATGAGCATGTTTTTCAGGTCCATCGGCTTATTGCGCTGCTCTTCATCAAGCAGGTGAGGCGGAATCGAGCCGATGACGCCGATGACCGGCCCGTTGTCCGTAATAATTTGCACGCGCTGGGCGAGCAGCACTTGGTTCCACCAGCCGCCGAGCGTTTGAAAGCGGATCATGCCGTTGTCGGTGATCGCCGTCACCATAAACCCGACCTCATCCATATGACCGGCGACCATCACCGTCGGGCCGGTTTCGTCGCCGCGCTTGACGCCGAAAACGCTGCCGAGCCGGTCTTGCACCACTTCGTCGGCATACTTCGCCAGCTCTTGGCGCATAAACTGGCGCACCGGATGTTCATAGCCCGGCGCCCCCGGCAGCTCGGTCAACGTCTGAAACAATTGGAGCGTTTCTTCATTCATCGCCTATCTTCCTTTCTGTTTTCAGTTCCTTTTCCCGTTCTGCTTACCTATTTCGCCAAAATCGGCTATACTAAACCGTATCAAGGCAAAAGGAGGACCGAACGCATGGCTTGGAAAAAATGGATCGTTGGCGCCGCAGTGGGCGCCGCCGCCATCTGCGCCGTCCGCGCCGCCGCAAAGCCGACGCTTCTCGCGCCGGAACAAGCGCTCGCGATGGCGAAACGCGCGCTCGGCGGACCGCTCCCCATTCGCGGTTCATGGATTCAAGTTGCGCCGGAGCAGTATGAGAAAAACGGGTTGACGTACACTGTTTACCGCGGCGGCGTTTGCCGCGATGACGGGGACGCGGAATTTTTCGTCAACGCCTACACCGGCGCGGTCATCGAGGCCAAACCGTTATAGCGACGGCCGGTTCCGCTTCACCGCTGCGGCGATCGCGCCGTCCGCCTGCCATTTCACCGCCCGGTAATAAGCGTCGTGGTAAAACGTAAACCAGGCGTTTCGCTCCATGCCGTACGGGATCCATCGCTGTTTGGCAAAAATGGAATCCATCGGGTAGTCGTCGTACGCCATCACCCAAAGCACGTTTTGATGGGCGTGCGTCCCGAGCAAATCGCCAAGATGAATCGCCATCTCCCCGTCTGATTCGATCACCACGATCGCATGGCCGGCGCTGTGGCCGCCGGTATGTATAAGGCGGATTCCCGGAACGACTTCGGTCTCTTTCGCAAACGGAACGACTTGTTCGGCGATCGGTTCCCAGTTTTCTTTCCAATACGTATTTCGTGAACGAATGTTCGGATTTCGCATCTCATCCCACTCAACATCCGACACGATGACCGCCGCCCGCGGAAACGCCGGCACGAGCCGCCCGTCTTCCCACACTGTCAAGCCGCACGCATGGTCAAAATGAAGATGCGTCATGATGACAATGTCAATGTCGCAGCGCGCAAGCCCAAGCGCGGCAAGCGATTCATCGAGCGACGATTCTTCGGTGACGCCGAAGTTGCGCTTTTGTTTGTCGGTCAGCTTGCCGTTGCCGATGCCGGACTCAATGAGCAGCCGCTTGCCGCCCGCTTCAACCAAAATCGGGTCGGTGCGCAGCTCAATCTGGTTGTTGTCGTTTGGCGGATACTTTTTCGACCAAAGCGGCTTCGGAACGACGCCAAACATCGCCCCGCCGTCCAGGTGAGTGACGCCTCCGTTCAGCCACGTCAAGGTGATTTGCCCGATTTTCAGCTGTTCCATGTCCATCTCCCCCTTCCTTAGTGTACCATTTTCTTCATAATCGAGAAAGAAAAAAACCGCCCCGCCGTTCCGTTCTAAACCGATGGGGAAAACGGCGGTGTTCCGTGGGTGAACCGATGCGGTTCAACATTTTTCTGTTTGAGCCGACGATCATATCGATGACCAAAAACGGGATGAAAATCGGTGTGGTGCAACATGTTTCCGTTTGAGCGGGGCTGACCCAAAAGGCTGTCTGTCTTCAGGATAGACACAAAATATAGCGCGGAAGAAGCGATCGGTGTATATATAAAAACGAAAGGGGGTGTCCCGATCCTTTTGGGACACTGCCTTTTTTTGTAAGGCCGGAAACGCTCATCCGCTTTGATGTTCGCAGACTGGGCCGGCATCGTGCCCTCTTGGTCGCGGCAGCGCAGCGTCCGCCCCTGTCGGCTTTTCGTAAAACAAAAAAGAGCCCCGCCTGTTGGGGCTCTTCCGTTTGCGGCTACGCCCGCCGCGGGCGCACCGCCTCGCAGCGGTAAATGCGGTTGCCTTTAGCGGAAAACTTCTCCTCGTATTCGGTCATCACATTGCCTTCGACATCGCTCCGATGCAAATCGAGCTGAACCGCCGCGAGCACAAAGCCGTATTGCGACAAGCTGACGAGCGAGTATTCAAAAAACGACTGGTTGTCCGTTTTCAAATGAATGTCGCCGTCTTCCGTTAAAATGCGTTCATAAAGCGCCAAAAAATCCCGATATGTAAGCCGCCGCTTCTCGTGCCGCTTTTTTGGCCACGGATCGGAAAAATTCAAATAAATGCGGGAGACTTCCCCGTCGGCAAAAAATGTGCCGAGGTCTTTCGCATTGGCATTGAGCAGCCGCACGTTCGGCAGCTCGCTCTCAATCAGCTTGTCAAGCGCTGATACGAGCACGCTCGGATACAGCTCGATGCCAATGAAATTGAGATCAGGATGAAGCTTCGCCATTTCGGTGATAAATTTCCCTTTCCCCGTGCCGATTTCAATATGGATCGGCCGCTCGTTGCCGAACAGTTCGCGCCATCGCCCACGCCTCGCTTCCGGGTCGGGAATGACGTAATGCGGATAAGCGGCGATTTTGTCTTTCGCCCACGGTTTGTTGCGCAAACGCATACGGACACCTCTGCCTCGTTGAATTTGTCAGTTTGACGATATCATAGTCGCGCCCAAAGAAGCAAACGCCCGGGCATAAACGCTGCTGCGCCCGGGCATATTAACAACGTACAGCTTTGCTTGAAGGATGGTGATCGACATGACGCTCGACCATAACGACCAATTGACCGTGCTCCGCGATATTTTATCCGAACATCAACTTGATTGCTGCGGAACCGTCTCCGAATGTGAACAAATTGAGCGGCTTGTAAAGTCGCTGCTTGCCAATAGCGAAGTGAACGCCCATGTCAAGCAAATTCTTCCGAACATTTACGCCTACGGCCAAGACGGAAAATACAGCGCCGATTTAAGCGCCCACATTTCCGCTCATCAAAGCCAGCTCGCCGACTGGGTGAACGAGCTCTCCTGAACAGGGGGCGGCGCCAAACCGCCGCGCTTTGCGCTGCCGCTTCGGTGCACGTCAAAGCGGGTCGGACAACACACGGTGCAAAAACTGGAGCGACTGCTCCTTTTCTTTTTTCCAGTCCTTTCCCTTCGGCCAAAACAGCGAGTAAAGCGTATGGGCGATCGTATACCACTTCAGGCGGAGGCCAAGCTCCTCCGTCCACGCCAACCCATACTCGCGCAGCCACGCTTCCCATTCGGCGCGTGGAATGTATAGATGAAGCAGTGTGCCGATGTCAATGGCCGGATCCGCAATGACCGCCCCATCCCAATCGATCAAGTACAACGTGCCGTCATCGGCAAGCAGCCAATTGTTATGATTGATGTCACAGTGGCAAACGACATATTGATCAGCCGGCAGGAGCGGGACGCGCAGCTCAAGCCAGCCGAGCGCTTCGGAAACGGCCGCCGAACCGAGCGGATGGCGCCTCTGCTGCTCAGCGAGCGCAGCGAACATCGCCTTAGGGTGCAGCGGCGTTTTGCCAAGCCGCTGAAGCATCGTCACGAGTTCTTTCGAGCCGTGAATTTTCTTCAGCAGCGCCGCCACCTGCCTGCTCTTCATTTCATGCGGCTTCAGTTCCCGCCCGTTCAGCCATTGCTGAGCCGTAAACACATCGCCGTTTTCCAGCCGTTTCGTCCATACGAGCTTCGGGACGATGCCCTCGGCAGACAGCACGGCAAGAAACGGGGAAGAATTCCGTTTCAAAAACAGCTTCTTTCCCTCATATTCCGCAAAATACGCATCCCCTGTTGCACCGCCAGCCGGAGTGATCGCCCACTCCTTACCTAGTAACTGTTCCAAAGCATGTTCACCTGCGACTTAAAGTACAAATAAAAAGGACGGCCATCCCGCAGCCTGCTTCCGTCCATGTTACTTGTATTATACTGAAATACAACCCCGGCATGCAAACATTTTTCTTGCCAAACAAACCTCCTAGAAATAGGCAAGGCGCGGCAGCCGCTTGGCGTTCGCCATCGTCGCTTTTTGCTCCGGAGCGAGCGGCGTCGGCAAGTCCCAGCCTTCCCCATAGACGAGAATGGACGGGTCGATCGCATCGAGCGCGTCGCGCACCGACTTCATCGTTTCGATATCATGCACGCCCATCAAATCAAAACGAAACCCGTTTATGCCGTACTCTTTCGCCCAAAACACCACTGAATCGACAATCCAGCGGCGCGCCATCCGCCGCTCGGAGGCGATATCGTTGCCGACACCGGTGCCGTTGGCCGGCCGGCCGTAGGCGTCATAGCGGAAGTAATAGCCGGGAACAAGCTTCTCAAGCGGCGACTGCTCCCGGTCGTACACATGGTTGTACACCGCGTCCATCACGACGCGCAAGCCGTTCTCCTGCAGCGCGCGGATCGCCTGCTTCAGCTCGACAATGCGCGCGTATGGGTCATGCGGATCGGTGGCATAGCTTCCTTCCGGCGCATATAGATGAAGTGGATTGTATCCCCAGTTGTAGGCCGCTTGTGGATCGCGCTCATCGACCCCGGCGAAATCGGCAAACGGCATGAGCTGGACATGGGTGACGCCCAGCTCCTTCAAATAGGAAAGCCCAGTGACGGTCCCGTTCGGCCCGCGCGTATGTTCCTCCGTCAACCCGAGGTATTTTCCTTTCCAGACGGCGCCGCTGTCGGGATGGCTCGTAAAATCGCGGATGCTCAGCTCGTAAATGACGGCATCGGTCGGCGACGGGCATGGCGGAAGCGGCGGAGCAGGCTTGGCCAGCTTCGTTTTTTCCCAATCTACGATCACGCCATACTCTCCGTTGACCGAGACAGCGGTCGCATACGGGTCAACCGCCTCGCGCCAGACGCGGTTGATGCAGGCGACATACATATAGCGCGCCCGCTCCCAGTCCCCGGAGACGGCCACCGACCAGACGCCGCGCTCCCCGCGCACAAGCGGCACATAGCGGACATCGCCATGGTCTGGATGGACGAGCTTGACGCTCACGGCAGTGGCCGTCGGCGCCCAAACGCGGAAGATCGTCTGCTCTTTCGCATACTCCACGCCAAGCTTTCCGTCGTAAAAAAACTGGTCATCAAACGCTGCCGTCCGCACCACCGCCCCGATTTGCACATCGGAATCCTCCCCGGAGCGGGCGCGAATCCAATGCGTCTCTCCAAATTGAAACGGCACCGAAAACCAGCACACATATTTGACCGCATCGCCCAAGTCCTCCTTTTGTTGCACCACAAGCGGGATGTCTTCTCCGCTTGGCGCCGTCATCACAAACGGCTCCATGTTGTCGAGGCAGAGCGCTTTCGGCACGATCACTGTTATTTGATCGATCTCGTCCAAATAGGCGGCAAACGTTCTGCTGATGTGAAGCATCGCGGTTCACCCCCTTTTTTTGCCTCCCGTTAGTACTATCATACGCAAAAGAAAAAGGGCGGTGCCAAAAAAACGGCCGGTCGCCCCATCGATGCACACATGATTCTATTGTTGCCACTCATCAACGCCGCTATTCCCGTCATAACGGCGGCTCGAAAAGCTGATGCAATGCCTGAGCAGTGCTTCAGCCGCCTTCAGCTGCCCGTGCCGAAGCGGCAGGGCCGAGCCGCGCAGGCGGGAAAACCATGATTCATAGTTTCGCTTATCGATATAGCGGACAAATGGAAAGAGATGGCCACTGTCAATGTAGCCATAGCGGTTGACAACCGCCAGTTGGATCGGCCACTCCACACCGTGCCGGCGGAAAATGTCCGAAACGATTCCTTCCGTCCGCCGCAGCGAGATAACCGGGTTGACCCGCTTCACTGTGTCCGCTCCGGCGCGTTCCACCCAAAACCGGCCGGTGGAGGCGATGACGACGTTGTCCGGCTCCCCTTCGACAAACGCGAGACACCAAGCGGCCGCCGGCGTCAACAAAATCGTCTCAAGCTCGACGGCCGCCTTGCCGGCTGCCGCGACTGGCCGGTAAAAACATAAATAGGTGTCCGGAAACCGCTGCAAAAAATATTTCAACCTTTCATCGCCGTACCATGCTTCATCCACAAAAGAGATGTGCGTCATCGTTGAACTCGCCCATCTCAGCTGGAGCTCAAACAAATCGTCAAGAAACTGCCGCTTCAGCTCATCGAGGGTGGCCGCCCGGCTCAAAGACGGGGCGGGCGGCCATTCTTCGTCCATCTCCGGCTCCGGGCCGCGGCGCCAGCGGCCGATGAGCCGCTCCCACCATGACGGCTTGTCAAGCAAAAAGTCCCACGTTTCTCCCGGTTCCCGCCGCGCGCCATCGGCGTCCCGCTCCGCCTCCCAACGCGCTTTCGCCTGCTCCCATTGCCATTGTTTCAGCCGGATAAACTCCGGCACATAATGATACACATCCGTTTCATAGCGGGAAATATAATCCCGCAGCTTCAAAAGCTGCCCCATGCCTTCACCCGCTCCGGCCGTCCGGCGCGCCAAGCAACGGGAACGCGGCGATCGTCTCGTATTTCGGCGTTTTCTCCATATTCGTCCGGTACAGCACGATTTCCGGCACCGAAAACACCGTCGAAGCGGCTGGAAGCGAACGGAGCGCCTCCGGCTGAAACGGCGCCTCGCCCTGCCATTTGCGGGCGATCGTAATATGCGGGGCAAACGGCCGCCGGTCGAGGGAAAAGCCGAGCGCAAGGCACGCTTCATACACATCGCGTCGCAGCTCGTTCAACGCAGCCTCCTCTTTCACCCCTTGCCAAAAAATGCGCGGCGCCGTCCGCTCCCCGAACGTCCCCAGTCCGGCAAGCGCGAGGGAAAACGGGGCGCTTTTGGCGGCGACGGCGGCCATCGCTTCACACAGCGGCGCCATTTTCCCCGGCGGCACATCGCCTAAAAACGCGAGGGTGATATGATAATCCTCTTCATGCACCCATGTGCGAAACGGCAGCGATGACGACGCATCCCCCGAAAATCGGGCAATGGCTTGTTTCGCTTCAGACGTCAGCGGAACAGCGATAAAATAATGGCTTCGTTTCACTTCTCTTCACCTGCCGTTCGTTCTCGTTTTGCGAGCAAAAGGAGCACGAGCACACCCACGATCGTGCAGATGCTAAAAAACAAGTAGACAGCGCCGATCTGCCAACGCTCAAGCAAATATCCACCCACCAACGTGCAAAACCACGCGCCAAGGCCGTTGCCGACCGCTGAGTATAACGCCACCGCCGTCGACTGCACCCGCTCCGGCGCCAGGCGGCGCGCATATTGCAGCGCCGTCGGGATCGCCAGACCGACCGAACAGCCTTGCACGACCGTCGTCATATACACAAACCAAAGCGGCGGGTCGGCCGCATACGCCAGCCAGCGAGCCGCCGAGATGAGCGCCGCCAATAGAAGAAGCCGCACCATGCCGAAACGGCCGATGAGCCGATCCGCCGCTTTCATAAACGGCGCCTCGCTGCCGGCGGCAAACAAAAAAGCAAGGCCAATGCCGGTCAACGTCCCGCCCAGCTCATGAATGAGCAACCCGAAATACGAATTGTTGGCCAAAATCGGGCCAAACAATAAAAACGTCGCCACAAGCAGCAGCCGAAACGGGCGGGACGCCAGCAGCCCGCGCACGTCCTGCCGCGTCAGCGCCCCCGGCGCCCCCATCGGATAGCGCGGCAGGCGGGTGGCCAAAGCCGCCGCAGTGAGCAGCGCCAACGAAAAGGCGTAAAAAATGACCGCAAAGGCGATATGATCAGACAGCCAGCCGACGGCCAGCACCGCCATCGCAAACCCAAGCGACCCCCACAGCCGGATCGCCCCGTAGTTTCCTCCCTGTTCGTGCACATGGCGAAGGGCGAGGCTGTCGGAAAGCGGAACGATGGCGCTTTGCATCGCTGACAGCAGCACGGTGAGCACAACAAACAGCCGATAGCTGCCGGCGAGCGCATACATGACCCCAAACAGCGCCGCCAGAACGAGCGCTACCAGCAAAAGGCCGACCGGTTTGCGCGTGTAATCGGCCGCCGTGCCCCAAAGCGGCTGGGCCGCCATCGTCACGATCGGAGGAAGAGACATGATCCAGCCGATCGCCGCCCCCGAAAGGCGCGCCTCTTCCTGCAAATAGACGGACAAAAGCGGAAACAACGCGCCAAAAGCAAAAAAGATGAGAAAGTAAAAGAGCGGAAACACCGTTTTTCGCGCTGCCGTCCCCCGTTTGAACGCCGCTCCCATCCCGTCCCCCCCTTTCGTTAAAACAACGCCCGCCCCGCTCTCTTTTTCGCCGGAGCGGCGGACCGCCGTTTATTTCGCCAGCTCGTAGATCGCCTGCGCGTAAATGGCGGTCGCTTTCACCAAATCGTCGATTTCGATATACTCATCTTTCTGGTGGGCGACATCCGGACGGCCCGGAAACAACGCGCCAAACGCCACCCCGGCGGTCAAGGCGCGGGCGTATGTGCCGCCGCCGATGGCCAAAAGCCGGGCCGGCTCGCCCGTCTGCTCTTCGTAGACGCGCTGAAGCGTGCGGACAAGCTCGTGGCTCGGATCGATATAATGAGGTTTCGTATCGCTGAAACGGCTGAGCGCGAATCCATGTTCAGCCGCAGCGCCGGCGAGCGTCCGGCGGATCGCGTCGCCGTCGGCCGTCACCGGATAGCGGATGTTCAGCCCAATCGTTCCGCCATGCCGCCGGTCATACGACAGCACCCCGACGTTGACGGTCAAGTCGCCGCTTTGTTCGTCCCGATACGCAAGGCCGAGCCGCCGGCCGCGGGCATCGCCGAAAAAGGCGGAGGTCACAAACTGAACGAACGGCCGGCTTCGGCCATCGAGCGGAAGCGACGCCAAAAACTGCGCCAAATAGACGCCGGCGTTTTTGCCGCGCTCCGGCTCAGCGCCATGAGCGGACACCCCTTCCAATTGAAAGACGACGGCCCCTTCGCTTTGCCTCATGCTCCCCTTTACGCCGCGCTCTCGGCAAAACTGTTCATAGAGGCCAAGCAGCTCCTCCGTCCGTCCCGCTCCTTCCACCACCGCTTCGGCCGCATCCGGCACCATATTGTAGCGGCGCCCGGCTTGGAATGAGACAAGCGCGAGCCCTTCCGCCTCCGTCGATTCAGGCGGTCGGTACGACAAATCGGCGTCAATGATTCCTTTTTCGGCATGAATGATCGGAAAATCAGCATCCGGCGCAAACCCGACATCCGGCATTTCTTCCCGCTGAAAATAATGAGCGACGCAACGCCAATCGCTTTCCTCGTCGCCGCCGAGGATAAGCCGCACCCGCTTGCGGAGCGGCAAGCCGAGTTCTTTGACGATTTTCAAGGCGTAAAACGCCGCGACGGTCGGCCCTTTGTCATCGATCGCCCCGCGCCCGTAAAGGCGGCCATCCTTGACCTCAGCAGCAAACGGATCAACGGACCAGCCGTCCCCTGCCGGCACGACGTCCAGATGGCCGAGCACGCCGATGAGCTTCTCCCCTTCTCCCATTTCGATATGACCGGCATAGCCGTCGACGTTTTTAATGCGAAATCCTTCTTCTTGACCGCGAGTTAACATGTAATCGAGCGCCTCCGCCACCTTCGGGCCAAACGGCGCCCCCGGTTTCGCCCCGCCGTCATCGCGGACGCTCGGAATGCGGACAAGCGCTTTCACGTCGCGGACAAGATCGTCTTTTCGTTTCTTCGCTTCGTTCATCCAGTCGATGTTCAACGCCATTCTTCCTTTCCTTATTCAACACCCTTTGTTGCCAACGTATCATATCAAAAACAGGAAGTCAAAATGTTTCATTCGTTGCAAATCGATTTCCGTTTCATGACAAAATGTTGAAATTTTTCGTGAATAGAGGCAACCGGGTAGCATTTTCCCCCTCATTTCGTGTACAATGGTAGTAAACAGACAAAGACATCTCTCATCTGCTAGCAGTCGGTTGTGCCATGCGAATGATGCTAAGATAGGGAGTGGTCTTTTGAAACCTTCAACACATCGGATGCTTACCCGCATCAAATCCGTGTATATGTACATTAGCGAAAAAGGAACGGTTACGACCCAAGAGCTTGTTGATGAGTTCGGCACCACCCCACGAACGATCCAGCGCGACTTAAACGTGCTTATGTACAACGATCTCGTTCTCAGCCCAAGCAAGGGCAAATGGACGACCACAAACAAAAAAGTGCGCATCTCTTCGTAAACCCGGTGCCAATAGGGTAGGCAAGATGGGAGATGAACGCGAACCATTTTTCCGCAGATGAATATCCACTATTTTTCCATAAAAAAGGAACCGCGTCAGGTTCCTTTTTTTTCGTCCGTCTCTGGCCGGTATTGCTTCAACATGTCCACCTCTTCGTCCGTCAATTCCCGATACTCACCGACCTCCAAATCCGGGTCAAGGGCGAGCGGCCCCATTTGAATTCGTTTTAAATAGACGACCCGCTTGCCGACCGCTTGAAACATCCGCTTCACTTGATGGAACTTCCCTTCGGTGATCGTCACCTCGACATCGGAACGAAGGCCGGATTTCAACACAACGAGCTTGGCCGGTTTTGTTTCATAGCCGTCATCAAGGACGACGCCGCGCTGAAACGCCGCGACATCCGCTTCCGTCACTTCCCCGTCCACGACGGCAAAATACGTTTTCGGCACGTGTTTTTTCGGCGACAACAGCTGATGGGCGAGCTGGCCGTCATTCGTCAAGAGCAGCAGCCCTTCCGTATCTTTGTCAAGCCGCCCGACCGGAAACGGGGAAAACGCCCGGTCTTCTTCTTCAAGCAAATCGACGACCGTCTCTTCCACGGCATCTTCCGTCGCGGAAACGACCCCCGAAGGCTTATTCATCATCAAGTAAATGAATGGCTTGTACTCGACCGTTTCTCCCCAAACGGTCACGATTTGCTCATCCGTCCGCACTTTCGTTTTCGCATCACGAACCGGCGCGCCGTCCACTTTCACCGCTCCGGACTTGAGCAGCTTTTTCACTTCCTTCCTCGTCCCATACCCCATATGGGCGAGCAGCTTGTCAATGCGCAGCTCCACAAATCTCCCTCCTAAAAAAATGGCCTTCATTAGGCGTTCATCTAGTCCGCTTCCGCCTTCCCCCCATACACTGTGAAGGAAACATCAAGAAGGGGGATTTACCGATGAATGAATATTACTATTATGTCCCAACGTTGGATGATTACCGTCAACAGCCGCCAGCCAGCCAATTTTGGCCCGGATACCCAGGCGGGCCATTCGCCAACTGGGCGCGGCGCATCGAACGGCTTGAGCGGGCCGTCGAACGGCTCGACCGCCGGCTCGACCGGGTGGAAAGCCGCCTCGATCGCGTCGAACGCCGGCTCGGCCTGTCGTAAGCGAAATGGAGAAAGAAGGCGGGGACGACCGCCTTCTTCTTTTTTTGCCGCAAGCCGAACGGCATGGGGGAGGGCGAAAAACAGCCGTCGTCGAACCCTTTCGCTCGGGCGCCGCGATGTTCGCAAGAAGCGCCGTCCGCCAGGCTCCCGGCCTAAACGAGCCGCTTCTAGGAAACGGCCGATCCCCCCATACACCCTCGTCTACGATACCGCCTTTTTCTCTTTCCGGCGCCAAAACGCAAACCGGTCGCCAAACAGCGCCGAAAACAACCCGAAGCGGATGCTGAGAAACAAGTAGACGGCCGCCCCGACCGCTGCGCCGATGGAAACAGCGCCCACCGATTCAGCGGTGCCGGCGCGGTAATCGATCCATCGGGACGCCAGCGCCTCGACCCCCATAACCGCCGCTGACATCGCCGCCGTCAGGATGGCCATAAACGCCGTCCGGCGGGCGACAAACCGATAGCGGTAGCGCGTGCGGCGCTGAATGACCCATAAGTTGAACGCCACCGAGACGAAATAGCCCGCCATCGTGGCCACAATGGCCCCGACGGCCGACCATTTCATAATGAGCGGCGTGTTGAGCAAAAGCTTCACAAGCAAGCCGGCTGTCAAACTGACGACCGTAAACCGCTGCTCGTTGATGCCTTGCATGATCGCCGCCGTCACAGAAAACAAAGCGTACAAAATCGCCGCCGGCGCATACCAGCGCAACACTTGTTCACCAAGCGGATCATAGCTGTAAAACGAGCTGTACACCGGCCCTGCCAGCACCGCCATGCCAATCACCGCCGGGAGCGTTAAAAACATGAGCACTTGAAACGTCTGGTTCAAATATTGCCGCAGCGCTTTCCGGTCTTGCGCGACATACGCTTTCGTAATCGTCGGGATGAGCGCCAAGCTGAACGAGGTCGCGAGCGTCACGGGGATGACGACGAGCTTTTGCGCCCACATGTTGAACACGGAATACGCGTGCTCCGCGATGCTCCCGCGGCCCGCCGCCGCCATCGCGTGATTGAACGTAAACTGATCGACGAGCTGGTACAGCGACATCGACAAGCCGACAAAAACAAACGGAATCGAAGAAAGAAGCAGCTCTTTATACATCGCCAAAAGCGACACGTCCGCTTCGCCGCGGTCACGCGCAAGCAGCGACTGCAAATACGGACGCCGCTTCCACCAATAGACAAGCAACACCAAAAGCCCCGCCGCCGCCCCGACAAACGCGGCAAACGTCGCCGCGCTCACAGCGGAGACGATCGAGCCGTCCATCAGGCGCAAAATGACGTAGCACGCCCCAAGCAAAAACGCGATGCGCGCGATTTGTTCGACGACTTGCGACAGCGCCGTCGGGCCCATCGACTCATGTCCTTGGAAAAATCCGCGGATCAAGCTCATCACCGGCACGATGAGGAGCGCAAAGCTGACCGCGCGGATGACGGCCGTGACGTCGTCGACCGAGTTGACGTTCGTTTTCGCATCGATGACGTGCGGCGCCAAGATGGGCGCCAGGGCGTACAAAATGAGCCATGAGGCGATGCCGCTTGCGATCATCAAGACAAGGCCGGAGCGAAAGAGCCGATAGCCGACGCCGTATTCCCCAAGCGCGTTGTATTTCGACACAAACTTTGACACCGCCACCGGCAGCCCGCCGGTCGCCAAGCTCAAAAAAATTTGGTACGGCACATAGCCGTATCCGTACAGCGCCCCGCCGCGCTCGCCGACAAGATGGTAAAACGGGATGACGTAAAATAAACCAAGAAGGCGAGAAATCATCACGCCAGCCGTTAAAATAAACGTGCCGCGCAGCAGTTTCGATGTTGACATATGACCCCTTCCCTAGCCATGGACGTTGAAAATGATAACGTATCTATTTTACCATAGTTGTCAATGGAACGAAAAATATCGGCCACGCGCAAAAAGAAAGGGTGGAATGAACATGGGATACGACGTCATCATCATCGGCGGCGGTCCGTCCGGGCTCATGGCGGCCATCGGCGCCGGCGAAGAAGGGGCGAAGGTGCTCTTGTTGGAAAAAGGAACGAAGCTCGGGCGCAAGCTCGCCATCTCCGGCGGCGGACGCTGCAACGTGACGAATCGGCTGCCGGTGGATGAAATGGTCCGCCATATTCCCGGCAACGGCCGCTTTTTATACAGCGCCTTTTCCGTATTTAACAATGAAGACATCATCCGCTTTTTTGAGCGGCTCGGCGTGCCGCTCAAGGAGGAAGACCACGGCCGCATGTTTCCCAAAAGCGACAGCGCCCAGTCGGTCGTCGACGCGCTTGTTCGCGAATTGTCGCGCCTTGGCGTCGATGTTCGACTTGAATCGCCAGTGGCGGACGTGTTGTATGAACAAGGAAAAACAGTCGGTGTCACGCTGAAAAGCGGGGAGACGATCCACGCCCGTGCGGTTGTCGTCGCCGTCGGCGGCAAATCGGTGCCGCAAACCGGCTCAACAGGCGACGGCTATCCGTGGGCGGAAAAAGCGGGCCACACGGTGACCGAATTGTTTCCAACCGAAGTTCCGATCGTCTCGCATGAGCCGTTCATCCGAGAGCGGACGCTGCAAGGCTTGTCGCTGCGCGACGTCGCGTTAAGCGTCTTAAAGCCGAATGGCAAACCGATCATCACCCACCGGATGGATATGCTGTTTACGCACTTCGGCATTTCCGGCCCAGCTGCTCTCCGCTGCAGCCAGTTTGTCGTTAAGGCGTTGAAAAAAGCGGCGGACGGCGCGGTCAAAATGAGCATCGACGCGCTTCCGGACGTGACGCAGGAAGAGCTGTTTCAACAGTTCGCCAAGCTGTGCAAAGAGGAGCCGAAAAAGGCGATGAAAACGATCGCCAAAACGGTGCTTCCCGAGCGGTACGCCGTCTTTTTGCTCGAGCGGGCCGGCATCGACCCGCACGCCTCTGCCGGCACGGTCGGCCATGAGGCGCTGCGGGCGTTTGTCCGACAGTGCAAACAATTTACCTTTTACGTCCACGGCACGCTGCCGCTTGAGAAAGCATTCGTCACCGGCGGCGGCGTGTCGGTCAAAGAAATTGAGCCGAAAACAATGGCCTCCAAATGCATGGCCGGCCTTTACTTTTGTGGGGAAATTTTGGACATTCACGGCTACACGGGCGGCTACAACATCACCGCCGCCCTTGTCACCGGGCGGCTCGCCGGCGTGAACGCCGCCCGCTATGCATTGGCGAAAAAAAACGGGGCGAGCGGCTCCGCGGGGCAGACAGCAACGAATTGACCGCCGTCCTCATGCCCCTCGGGTGCTCCGGGGCGTTCGCTGACATTCCGACAACGCCCGTCTTCAAGGCGGGCGATCGCAAAATTTCGCCGTCTGAAATGGAAATGCCGAAACGAAAAAAGCGTCGCCCGCTTTGGGGGGATCAGCACGAAAACGGCCAAAGAATCCCGCAGTCTGGAGCCGTGTGAAGTGTCAAGTCCGGTAAATGACCATGGCGGAAAAACAGTAGATTTGCTCGCCTTCCGATTCCATCGCCGCCACGCTGTACTTGACATCGATCAACTGTCCGTCTTTCAATCGGGCTAAAAAATCATTGACCGCCGCTTCCAAATCTTTTTCATGCTCTTTATCAAACACTTTCACTTTGTACATCGCCATTCCCCCGTTTTCTTTTTCCTTTTCCACGCATTTAGGGAAAATCCTGCCCACAAAAGGCGTCACGCGCCCCCGAACAGCGGGACGCGTGACGTCAGAAACTTCATTCGTCTTAATACACTCCAACCGCATTGAACGCCTGTTTCACCGAGTTGACTTCTTGGCTTGTCGACCCGTACAAATCAGCGGCCGCTTGCACGCAGGCGGCGCGCAGCTGGCTGAAGTTCGACGTCGGCGTCAAATAGTAGACAAGCGCCCGGTAGAAAATTTTCCCCATTTTGTCGCGGCCGATGCCGGTGACGCTCACGCCGTAATGGACGCCGCCTTGGCTGAGCAAGTACGCCGCTTTATTGATGATGCCGCTGTTCGTATGGACGCCGCCGTTGTCTTGCGTGCCGGTTTATTTTACTGAAAATTATAACGTTTTTTCTGTCTGCTTCCATCGCCCTTCGGCACTAAAAAACAAAACAGGCGCCCCAAACGATTGGGACACCTGTCGAACAAAACGTGCAGGCCGCCTTCGGCTGCCGGCTGCATGTCGACCGAAACTGTGATGTCTCGTTAACATGGAAACCTTCTTCACGAAAGCCCACATCGCCATTCGCACGGACGCCCGGCCGCGGTCAGGCGGAAACGGCAGGCGCGACGAGGCATCATCGTTTCGGCACCGTTTCCCCTTCCCACTCAAGCATGCCGCCTGTCATGTTGCAAACACGGTAGCCGCGCTCTTGTAAATAGCGGCAGACGTTTTCGCTACGCCGCCCGGAGCGGCAGACGAAAATATATTCTTCATTGCGGTCGAATTCCTCAAGCCGATCGGGGATGTCGCCCATTTTGATATGCTTGGCGCCCGGAATCATACCGAGGGCGACTTCCTCGTCTTCGCGCACATCGACAATGTTCAGCTTTTCACCGCGTTCGAGTTTTTCCTTCACCTCAGCCGGGGTAATTTCTTTGATCTCTTCCATGGCGGACCGACTCCTTTCTTTGATCGTTTCAGCAAACGGTTCTTGCTTTTGGCCGCTTCGACAAACGGCGGCGAGAAAGCGCAGTTTCCCCGCCCGCTGCCTAAAAGCACATCGGCGATGGACGCCCGCTTCCGCGCCAAGCGGAGGGACAAAGCCGGCCCAGACGGCGCGGGCGCCGTTGCGGTTGCTTCGCAGGAAACGGCACGCGCCACCGCCTGTGCGGATCGAACAGCCAACGATCAGTTGGCGACGATATTGACGAGCTTGCCGGGGACGGCGATCACTTTGCGCACCGTTTTGCCCTCGAGCTGCTCTTTGATTTTTTCGTCGGCCAGCGCCCGCTCCTCGAGCGCTTCTTTTGGCAAGTCGGCTGGCACGTGCAGGCGCGACCGCACTTTGCCGTTGATTTGCACGACGATTTCGACGACGTCGTCGACGAGCTTCGTTTCATCATACGCCGGCCACGGTTCGTAGGCGATCGTGTCCGTATGGCCGAGCTTTTGCCACAACTCTTCGCCGATGTGCGGACAAACCGGTGACAAGAGCTTGACGAAGCCTTCCATGTATTCTTTTTTCATTTGCTCCGCTTTGTACGCTTCGTTGATAAACACCATCAGCTGCGAAATGGCAGTGTTAAAGCGCAAGCCTTCATAGTCTTCCGTCACTTTTTTCACCGTTTGATGATAGACGCGCTCGAGCGTATCGTTCGCCGGTTCGTCGACAATGTTCGGGTTCAGTTCGCCATTCTCGGTGACAAAGAGTCTCCAGACGCGGTCGAGGAAGCGCCGCGCCCCGTCAAGCCCTTTCGTCGACCAGGCGATCGACGCTTCAAGCGGCCCCATGAACATTTCATACAGCCGCAGCGTGTCGGCGCCATGGCTTTCGACGATATCGTCCGGGTTGACGACGTTACCTTTGGATTTGCTCATTTTTTCGTTGTTTTCGCCCAAAATCATCCCTTGGTTGAACAGCTTTTGGAACGGCTCTTTCGTCGGCACGACGCCAAGGTCGTAGAGAAACTTATGCCAGAAGCGGGCGTACAGCAAATGCAAGACCGCGTGCTCCGCCCCGCCGATGTAGACGTCGACCGGCAGCCATTTTTTCAATTTCTCCGGATCGGCGAGCTGCTTGTCGTTGTGGGGGTCGATGTAGCGCAAGTAATACCAGCAGCTGCCCGCCCATTGCGGCATCGTGTTCGTTTCGCGCCGCCCTTTTTTCCCGGTTTTCGGGTCGACAACATTGACCCATTCTTCGATGTTGGCCAGCGGCGACTCGCCCGTTCCCGACGGACGGATTTCATCCGTTTTCGGCAACACAAGCGGCAATTCCTCTTCCGGCACCGGCGTCATCGTGCCGTCTTCCCAATGGATGATCGGAATCGGCTCGCCCCAGTAGCGCTGGCGGCTGAACAGCCAGTCGCGCAACCGGTACGACACTTTTTTCCGCCCTTTGCCATGCTCCTCAAGCCAGGCGATCATTTTGTCGATCGCTTCCTGCTTGTTCAAGCCGTTTAAAAACTCGGAGTTGATATGCTCACCATCTCCGGTGTACGCTTCCTTTTCGATATTCCCGCCGGCAACGACTTCTTTGATCGGCAAGTGGAATGTTTTCGCGAATTCATAGTCGCGCTCATCGTGCGCCGGCACAGCCATGATCGCTCCGGTGCCGTAGCTCATCAAGACGTAGTCGGCGATCCAAATCGGAAGCCGATCGCCGGTGACCGGGTGAATGGCGTACGCGCCGGTGAACACACCCGTTTTTTCTTTCGCCAAATCGGTGCGCTCAAGGTCGCTTTTGCTTTGAATTTCCTTTAAGTAGGCGTCAACGGCTGGCTTTTGCTCCGGCGTTGTGATTTTTTCCACGAGCGGATGCTCCGGCGCCAAGACGGTGTACGTCGCGCCAAACAGCGTATCGGGCCGCGTCGTGAAGACGGTGAACGTTTCGTCATGGCCGTCGACGGCGAACTCGATTTCCGCTCCCTCCGAACGGCCAATCCAGTTGCGCTGCATTTCCTTAATGCTTTCCGGCCAGTCGAGCTCTTCTAAGTCTTCGAGCAGCCGGTCGGCGTAGGCGGTGATTTTCAGCATCCATTGCCGCATCGGCTTGCGGATGACCGGATGCCCGCCGCGCTCGCTCCGGCCGTTGATCACCTCTTCGTTCGCCAGCACGGTGCCGAGCGCCGGGCACCAGTTGACCGGCACTTCATCCATGTAGGCGAGCCCTTTTTCATACAGCTTCAAGAAAATCCATTGCGTCCATTTGTAATAATTCGGGTCGGTCGTGTTGATTTCACGGTCCCAGTCGTATGAGAACCCGAGCGATTTGATCTGCCGGCGGAAGTTGTCGATGTTCTTTTGCGTAAACTCCGCCGGGTCGTTGCCGGTGTCAAGCGCATATTGCTCGGCCGGCAGCCCAAATGCGTCCCAGCCCATCGGGTGAAGGACGTTGTACCCTTGCATCCGCTTCATGCGCGCCAAAATGTCGGTTGCCGTATATCCTTCCGGATGGCCGACGTGCAAGCCGGCGCCGGACGGATACGGGAACATGTCGAGCACATAAAACTTCGGCTTGTCGTCATCATCGGGCGTGCGGAACGTTTTGTTTTTCTCCCAATAGTCCTGCCATTTTTGTTCAATTTCGCGGTGGTTGAAGCTCATCGCAGCACTCCTCCTATCCAGTTCTACTTGCATCATAGACGAAAATATGTACAAAAAAACCCCTCATCCCGAACAAAAGGGACGAGAGGAACGCTTCCCGCGGTACCACCCTTTTTTGGCGCGCCTATGGCGCACCCGCTTTGTTCCTTAACGCAGATTCACGGCCGGCGTTATCGGCCGCAGCCGTTCACGCCGGCAACTCCGAGGCGAGTTCGCGGATTGACTTCGGTTGACTCGCACCGACCGTCAACTCTCTGCCGTCCATCAAGCCCGCTACTATTCCTCTTCACCGTTGTTCGCTTTATGATGACAAATTTATTATTATTGTAAAAAATTTGTCGATCGATTGCAAGCGAAAAACTAGACGGTCACAGCCGTTTTTTCCCCCGCCTCTTCCGCCCGCTTCGGCAGCCCCCGGTCATACACGAGCGCCGCGCCGGCGGCCAGCAGAGCGAAGGCGACAAGCAATCCGATGAGCGGTTTCATTCCGAACGCATCGGCGACCCACCCGCCGAGGACCGGCCCGATCATCCGTCCAGCCGTGGCCGTGCCGTTGACGATCCCTTGGTAAAACCCGGCTCTCCCCAGCGGCGCCAGCTCGTTCACCACCGCCGGAATCGCCGGCCAGACGATCATTTCGGCGATCGTGAGCACAACCATCGACGTCGCAAATTGCAAAAGTGAATCCGCGCCAAACAATATCGCAAACGAGACGGTGAAAACGGCGAACCCGATGGCGATCTGCCGCTTCATCCCCGGCATAAAGCGGCGGACCAACGGCGCCAACAGCGGCTGGCCGAGCACGATCAAGGCGCCGTTGATCGTCCAAAGCAAGCTGTAGTGATGAACCGGAATGGAAAGCTCGCGCGTATAGGCGGCGATCGTCGTCGACCATTGGACGTAGCTCATCCAGCATAATCCATAGCCGGCGCAAAGAAGGACAAGGGCGCGGATGTGCGCCCGGGGCGCCCCGTCCCCCGTTCGGCGCTTCCGCTCTTTTCTCCGCAGCGGCGGAAGCGGCATGCGCCGCAGCCCAATGACGACCGTCGCCAAAAAAGCGGCATACAGCCAAACGTTCGCCCAAAACACGAGCGCAAACGAATGCGAGGCGACAACGCCGCCAAGCGCCGAGCCGGCGGCGACGCCGATGTTTTGCGCCACATACAAGGCGTTGAATGCCCGCCGTCCCCCTTCCGGCCAAACCGCCCCGACATACGCCGACGCCGCCGGAAAGACGACGCCGTTGCCGATGCCGACAAGCGCCAGCCAGACGGCATAATGCGGCCAACCATGCCAGACGCCCAAACCGGCAAGCGCCGCCATCGTCAGGCACGCTCCGGACACGAGCGTGCGAAACCCGCCGATCCGGTCAAACAACATGCCGCCGAGCAAGCTGCCAATGACGCTGCCGCCGGAGTTGAGCATCAGCACCGCTCCCGCTACGGCGAGCGGCTGGCCGAGCTGTTCATGCAAATAAATGGTATTTAGCGGCCATAAAAACGACGCTCCTGTGACATTGAGCGCCATGCCGACAAGCAGCCACCAAAGAGCGCGGGGCATCGGTCATCATCCTTTTCGTCTGCTATTTCGACTCCCAAACTAATTGTATGTGGGAAAGCGAAAAAAAGCAATCAAAAAAAGAGGGCGGCATGGCGCCCTCACAGACAGCGGCGCGTCACCCGTTCCGCTGCTTGGAGCGGGCCGGCTGGCCACCTGTTTGTTCATACTGTTTTTTCGCCAGTTTCACCGGATCAAAGTCTTGGCCGAGTTCCAAATCGTTGTTGTTGTGACCGTTGCGCGTTTTTTGCTCCGGGTTCGTTTGTTTCAGACGTCGCTTCATTCCTTGTTCCTCCTTGTGTTCGCCATCAAGCAGACAGCCGCCCTGCGGTTGCTTTCCGTTTCACCGGTCAGGCAACATCCGCTTGTTATGCACCAGGACCTTCGATAGCGGCCATCGTGCAAAGCTCTTGTTTCATCGGTCAAGCAAAATCATCTCGTTTTGCAGCTGCTCAAGCTGAAGCCGCATCCGATGCAGCTGTTCGCGCTGCTGGGCGTTGCAACTTCGCGCCAAGTGAGCCAAATCGTTGACTGTCTGCTCAAGCATTTGCTGGGCGTTTGTGTATTCCGTGATGTTGTAGTGCTCTTGCTTTTGCGCTTCCGTATATTGTTCTTTCGCAAAGCGGATGACGTCTTCGCACCGCTGCAAAAATTCTTCCACCGATTGTCTTGTCGCCATGCGCTCACCTCTTTTCATGATGTTCCCTCATCTTTACTATGCGCCGACGCTTTCATCTGTATCACGTCAATGATTGGCAACAGTCGCTTTTTGCCGCCATCCGTGGTACAATGCAAGGATGATGCCATTTCAGCACAAGGAGAGAACGGCCGTGACAAACGCAATCCCATTTCCATATGCCGCCGACGGAAAACGGTATCACACATGGAACTGCCATTTGCAGCAAACGTTCGGCCCAAACGTGTTCAAAGTCGCCCTTGACGGCAGGTTTGACTGCCCGAACCGCGATGGGACGGTGACGTATGGCGACTGCACGTTTTGCAGCGCCGCCAGATCGGGCGATTTTGGCCCGATGTGGAGCGTCAACAAATGGGAAGGGCTAAACGCCATTGACGCTGAACTCAAGCGGCGGGACAGCTTTCAAGGAAAGCGGCGCGAACAGGGGGTGGCAAACGCATGGCCATCATGAATATTTTGCCGTTTGCCCGCTTTTTGCTTGATCAAGCAGTCAACGAAGGCGACATCGCCGTCGATGCGACGGTTGGCAACGGCCATGACACCGTCTTTTTAGCCGAGCTCGTCGGGGAGCGCGGGCATGTGTTTGGTTTTGATATTCAAGCCGAAGCGATCGCGGCGGCCAGAGCCCGCCTCGCCGAACACGGGCTGGACGGGCGGGTGACGCTGTTTCAGACAAGCCATAGCCTGCTGCTCGAAACGCTCCCCAACTCCGTTCACGGACGCATCGCCGGCGCCGTGTTCAACCTCGGCTATTTGCCGGGCGGCAATAAGCAAATCGCCACCCAGCCGGAATCGACGATTCAAGCGGTCGAGCAGCTTCTTTCCATCCTAAAGCCGGGCGGCATCATCGTTCTTGTCGTCTACCACGGCCATCCGGAGGGAAAGCGCGAACGCGACGCGCTCCTTGATTACGTCCGCTTTCTTGATCAACGGCGCGTCCATGCCTTGAAATACGAATTCATCAATCGGCAAAACAACCCGCCGTTTTTGATCGCACTCGAGAATCGGGCGGATGGGAGCGCCTGATTCCGTCCGATCCGCCGACGAACCACTGCTCTCGCCAGTACAAGCAAACGGCTGCCCTTACGAAAAGGACAGCCGTTTTTGTCGCTCCTGCCAAAAGCGGTACGCTTTTCCGTTCCAATAAAAAAACATCGACGCCGCCCCGCCGGCGCGGACGAGCCGGCGCGCCAGCCGGTGCAGACCGCGTTGCTTTTTCACCTTGGCATCCGACAAATACAACCCAAGAAGCCCTCGGTGAATAAGGCGGTGAAACTGGCCGTGCGGAAGGGCGCCGACATGGCGGTCGGCCTCTTCGATGAAATGGCAAAGCCGCTCAAGCATCACCGTTTCATTCGGATAGTAAAAGCAAAAATTCAAATCGCCGCCGGCTCGATCTTCCTCTTGATCGATCAAATAGTCGAGCAAAATGTGCAGCCCTTGAATGTATGGAAAATAACCGTCGCGCACTTGTCTCGCCATCTCCGGCGGCAGCGATTCGCCAAACGCATAGGCGACGAGACAGAAAATACCGAGCGTCGAACCGGAGCAGGCGGAAAACTCATACCACTCCATCGGCGGCAAGGCGTCTTTGTATTGCGCGAACCATTTCTCCAGCCGCGGCACCCGCTCGCTCGCTTCGACATGTTTATGCACTTGCAAGTCGCAATAATATCCGGCCAATTCATGCAAAAATGGGGCGATCGTCTCATAATGGCGCACCGTCTTGAGCACCTCTTGGCACGTGCGGACAAGCGCCGGCAAATAGCCGCCGTCTTCCTGTTCGCGGCGATGGCGGTAATAGTTCGACGGCTCGGCGCCGATTGTCAACGCGTCCGGCATCGAATCGTGCAAGGCGCGAAAGTCGAGCGGATCGAGCGAGGTGCTGCGGTCGCACAAATTATCCAAATAATCGCTAATCGTCTGGTAAGCCACGATAAAGCGGATGCAATCCTCCATGTTTTCTCCGGCCAAAAGCGCCAAAATGGAGCCGCCTTCGCAATGGAACGTTTTCGACGCGATGCTCGCCAAGGCCTGGCGCCGAAGCTCCGGGTCGGGAATGCGCTCGGCCTGGCGCCGCCAATAGGCAAGCTCGCGGTGGACAAGCGGAAGCACGTCACGATACACCATTTTCATCAAGGCGATGGGGTTTTTCGGAATGTTCAATCGGTTCACCTCAGGTGCAAACACCATGGTCTCGTCTCCTAGCATTTCCATCTTATCGGCAACCAAAATTGTTTCGCGTCTGAACAGCTTGCGATCTCGTCTTCCAGTATTGCCATCAATGCGGCCGGGGCAAATCATAAAAGGGTTGGCGACGGAATGAAAAAGCCGCTCAACAACGGTTCTTCTCACGTTGAGAAGCTTTTTGAAATCGGATCTTCTTCCCCGATCCCAACCACTCATCGGGCGAAACGAAACATTTTTCACCAATCCCGATTAGGCGCGCTCGCTTTCGTTGGCGATTTGGACGCAGCGTTGTACAATACATGGTGAACGATCGATTTTGCAACAGAAAGGAACGAACGCCCATGATTTACCCATACAAAGGCAAAACGCCGCAAATTGCCGCCTCCGCCTTTATCGCCGACTATGTGACGATCACCGGCGATGTCGTGATCGGCGAAGAGACAAGCATTTGGTTCAATACCGTCATTCGCGGCGATGTGGCACCAACGGTGATTGGCAACCGGGTCAATATTCAAGATAACTCAATTTTGCATCAAAGTCCAAACAATCCGCTTATCATTGAGGACGGGGTGACGGTCGGCCATCAAGTCATTTTGCACAGCGCCATCGTTCGCAAAAACGCGCTCATCGGCATGGGCTCAATCATTTTGGACCGCGCGGAAATCGGGGAAGGCGCGTTTATCGGCGCCGGCAGTTTAGTGCCGCCGGGCAAAAAAATTCCACCCAACACGCTCGCCCTCGGCCGGCCGGCGAAAGTCGTCCGCGAACTGACGGAAGACGATATCCGCGAAATGGAGCGCATCCGCCGCGAATATGTCGAGAAAGGGCAGTATTACAAAGCGCTGCAGCAACAGCGGACATCGTGCGCCGACAAAAAAGAGCTACCGTGATCAGGCAGCTCTTTTTCTTTCATCACTTGTCCGCCAGCGCCAGCGCTTGTTCTCTCAGCGTCGTCGCTTTATCAGTGCGCTCCCACGGCAAGTCGATGTCCGTACGCCCAAAATGGCCGTAAGCAGCCGTCTGTTTGTAAATCGGGCGGCGCAGGTCAAGCATTTTGATGATGCCCGCCGGGCGGAGATCGAAGTTGCTGCGCACGACCTCAATCAAAATATCTTCCGACACTTTGCCGGTGCCGAATGTATCAATGGAAATCGATACCGGACGGGCGACGCCGATCGCGTAGGCGAGCTGCACTTCGCATTTGTCGGCCAGTCCTGCCGCGACGATGTTTTTCGCGACATAGCGGGCCGCATACGCTGCCGAGCGGTCGACTTTCGTCGGATCTTTGCCCGAGAACGCGCCACCGCCGTGGCGGGCGTAGCCGCCGTACGTATCGACGATGATTTTGCGCCCCGTCAACCCAGCATCCCCTTGCGGACCGCCGATGACAAACCGTCCTGTCGGGTTGATGAAATAGTTCGTGTTCTCATCAAGCAGCTCCGCGGGCACGACCGGCTTGATGACCTGCTCTTTAATGTCGCGCTCGATTTGCTCTTGCGTAATTTCCGGATGGTGCTGCGCGGAAACGACGATCGTATCGACGCGCACCGGTTTGCCGTTTTCATCGTATTCGATCGTCACTTGCGTTTTCCCGTCCGGCCGCAAGTACGGCAAGACGTCCGTTTTGCGCACTTCCGCCAATCGGCGCGCCAAGCGGTGCGCAAGCGAAATCGGCAGTGGCATCAATTCTTCCGTCTCATTGCAGGCGAACCCAAACATCAATCCTTGGTCGCCGGCGCCGATCGCTTCAATTTCCTCATCAGTCATCTGACCTTCGCGCGCCTCGAGCGCCCGGTCCACCCCCATCGCAATGTCCGGCGATTGTTCGTCAATCGACGTCAGCACCGCGCACGTATCAGCGTCAAATCCGTATTTGGCGCGCGTGTAGCCGATCTCCCGGATCGTATCGCGGACGATGCGCGGAATGTCCACGTATGTTGATGTCGTGATTTCCCCGCTCACGAGCACCAGCCCGGTCGTGACGCTCGTTTCGCAGGCGACGCGGGCGGTCGGATCTTTTTCCAAAATGGCATCCAAAATGGCGTCAGAAATTTGGTCGCAAATTTTATCCGGATGTCCTTCCGTCACAGACTCTGAAGTAAACAAGCGGCGTTTGGCTGACATTCGGTTTGTTTCCTCCTCTTGGCATAATGTGGCGACACGGAACTCATTTCCCTTTTTCCCTTCGCAATATAAAAAACCTTTCCTGTAACGGCTGAGGAAAGGTCATGGCAATCGTATTGCTTCCTTTCACTCTTATCGTTCAAGGACTGCGCCTTGCCACAGGTTAGCACCATTTCACACATGTCCAGTTGTGACGGTTGCTGGGCTTCATCGGGCCTGTCCCTCCACCGGCTCGGGATAAGAGTATCCGTTCAATGACTTATCTTATCGCAACGGAATCGGCAAAGTCAACTATCAAAATTCATTTTTTATCATTTCCAGCCGAGAAAATTATTTCCTCAAGGAAATCGACACATTGGGCAAAAATAAAGTTTGAAAAACCCACGCAATTAGTATGGGCTATTAATAAAAATGTGTTATACTATTTTCAAGAGTGATTACAAAAAGAAGGCAGGTTTTGAACATGGGGATCGCAAACATGACGAATAAGCTTGATTTATTGCTACAAAAACCGTACGTACATCACCAATTGTCCGTCGCCGAGCTCGTCGAGAAAGTCCTGCAACGGAACGAAGGACGGCTGACCCACACCGGAGCCGTCGCGGTGACAACCGGCAAGTACACGGGGCGGTCGCCGAAAGACAAATACATCGTCGAAGAACCGTCCACGAAGCAAACGATCGACTGGGGAACGGTCAACCAGCCGATGTCTCCGGAAACGTTTGAGAAACTGTACGACAAAGTGCTCGATTATTTAATGAAACAAGATGAACTGTTCGTCTTTAAAGGCTTTGCCGGCGCCGATCCGAAATACCGGCTGCCGATTCAAGTCGTCAACGAATTCGCCTGGCACAACTTGTTCGTCCATCAGCTGTTCATCCGCCCGAGCGCCGAGGAGCTCGCCGCGCACGAGCCGCAATTCACCGTCATTTGCGCGCCGAACTTTAAAGCCGACCCGAAGGTGGACGGGACGCGCTCGGAAGCGTTCATCATCATCTCGTTTGAACGGCGCACCGTGTTGATCGGCGGCACCGAGTATGCCGGCGAAATGAAAAAATCGATTTTCTCGGTCATGAACTATGTGCTGCCGGAACAAGGCATCCTGCCGATGCACTGCTCGGCCAACGTCGGGCAGGAAGGCGACGTCGCCCTCTTTTTCGGCTTGTCGGGAACGGGAAAAACGACGCTCTCGACCGACCCGAACCGCCGCTTGATCGGCGATGACGAACACGGTTGGTCAAGCCGCGGCATTTTCAACATCGAAGGCGGCTGCTATGCGAAATGCATCAAGCTATCGCGCGAGAAAGAGCCGCAAATTTTTGACGCCATCGGCTTCGGCGCGGTGCTCGAAAACGTCGTTCTCGATGACGCGACGCGGGTGCCGAATTACGACGACGGCACGCTGACGGAAAACACACGCGCCGCCTACCCGCTTCAGGCGATCCAAAACATCATCGACCCGAGCGTCGCCGGCCATCCGTCCACGATCGTGTTTTTGACAGCCGATGCGTTCGGCGTCCTGCCGCCGATCAGCAAGCTGACGCGCGAACAGGCGATGTACCATTTCTTAAGCGGCTACACAAGCAAGCTCGCCGGCACCGAACGCGGCGTCACCGAACCGGAAGCAACGTTCTCAACGTGCTTCGGCGCACCGTTTTTGCCGCGCCCGGCCGTTGAGTACGCGGAAATGCTCGGGCAAAAAATCGCCGAACACAACGTCCGCGTCTTTTTGGTCAACACCGGCTGGACAGGGGGGCCGTACGGCGTCGGAAGCCGCATGAAGCTCGCCTACACCCGGGCGATGGTGCAAGCCGCCGTCAAAGGGGAGCTCGACAACGTCGAAACGGTCAAAGATCCGATTTTCGGCCTCGCCATCCCGACCCGCGTCCCGGGCGTGCCGGATGACGTCCTGCAGCCGCAAAACACATGGGCCGACAAACAAGCATACGAACAAAAAGCAAAAGAGCTAGCGCAAAAATTCCGCGCCAACTTCCAAAAATTCGCCCACATCGATCCGTCCATCGAAAAACTCGGCGGACCGCTCGTGTAACAAGAACCCAGCCGGACAGGGAGCCGTTCCCTGTCCGGCTGTTTTTTCGAACGCATAAAATGATTGTCGTCGATCCCCCGGGATTTTTGTACGATTGGAGGTCGACGACAATGCGAAGGCGGGTTTACTTCTTCAGCTGTTCAATCTTTTCCGCCGGCAGCCCGGTCAGCTCGTGGATCGTGTCGACATCGTACCCTTTCGCCAACATTTTCTTCGCGATGTCGATTTTCCCTTCCTCAATCCCTTTTTGGCGCCCTTGCTTCATCCCTTGTTTGACTCCTTGTTGAATTCCCTTTTCCATTCCCCGCTGTTCGTACGAGACGATGAGCTCCATCACTTGCTTCGCTTCCTTCGTTTCCATTTGGCTCACCTCGTTTCGCAGTTTGGCTTCCTCCTCTTCGGACAACCGCAAATACGTTTCAAAAAAACCGAACAACAGCCGCTGTTTCGCCTCATCGAGCTCAAGGCGGACGAGCATGCGCAAAAATTCTTTTTTCACTTCGACCTTTTCTTCTTCATTATACCCCATTTTGCTTAACAAGGCAGCGGCGACGGGATTGTCATGGCGGATGTACGCGCGCCACGGCAGTTTGCGCAGCTCCACCGTCAGAAAGCGGAAGTCGAGAACGGTCAAAAACGGAAACTGGACGACCAATGAGGAAGGTTCATCGTGGTGTTCATCATAGCTGAAGATGGCGATCGGAAGAATGCGGCGGCGGTATTTTTGAAACAAGCGGCTGAAGTAGAGGAACATTCGCTCGGGGAAGGTCCGCTGTGCGTAGCTTTGGTGTTCGACATGGACGATGATGAGCCCTTCCTCCCCCTTCATCTTCGTTTCGACCAACAAGTCGACGCGATGCTTCTCTCCGGCCGTCACGTCGGTAAACAGTTCTTCTGTGAGGAAAGAAAGGTGGCGAACGTCGATGTGCTCGTACACGTTGGGAAAGAAAAGAAGCAAAAACTCTTCGAAAAACGTCGACAGCAGCTCTTTGAACAACCGGTCGTGATCGATTCGCGGTTTGGCCACGTTTCCCCTCCTTGCGGCATCGAATTCATCGTATGATATTCGCTCTCCGCGGCCAAACTCCTTCTCCTCCCCCCTACTTTTTTTATGGTATGATCAAACGTCGCACAGGAAATCCTCAAGCAAAGGCTATTTTTATGCTTGTCTGAACCGGCCTGACGCCACAAGTTAACTATAGACGGAAAAAACTTGAGCCAAGAGCGCAAACCGTTCTTCCGTTTGCGCTCCTGTCCGATGAACCCGTTCAGCTCTCATTCAGCCGCTTCATGGTGTGCAGCCTCGTTCAATTCGTCGAATACAGGCTGACGAGCTCATACGTCACCGTCGTCCGACTGTCTTCCCATTCGAGCTTTCTCACGACCGCGACGCCGCTCGCTTCGCTTTGCACCGTCCGGCGCACTTCAAGCGGCACGTCAAGCGGATACAAGCGGTAGCCTTCTTTTTTCAACACAAACACATTTCCTTGAACGCGCTGTTCCTTTCCTTTTGTCACAATGACCGTCTGCAGCTCCATCGGCATGCCCATATGATTCCAACCTCCTTGGCACCCCATCGATTCGTTGGCGGCCGCGCCGCCACCCGAGCGGCGCACGCAGCCGCCCCTCTAGTTGTATCGTATCACATCGTCGGCTGTTGTTTCATCCATTCCGTGAGCCTTTGCACCGTCTCGCGATTGGCTTGCGGCGGAAAATAGTGGGTGAACTCAGGGAAGTACCAAGCCGTGACCGGTTTGCCGAGCTGCTTCAGCCGCCGTTCCAGCCGCCAGGCGTGCTCAATCGAGACGTTCTCATCGCGCTCGCCGTGGATGATGAGCACCGGGGCCTTGAGCCGTTCCAGATGATAGAGCGGCGTGCGGTGCCGGTAGCGCTCCGGGCATTTGTTCGGCGTCCCGCCGATGACGCGCTTCATCATCCGCCGCAAGTCAGGCCGCTCCCAATACGTAAGCTCCATATCCGCCACCCCTCCCCAGACCGCCACCGAACAGACCCCCTCGGCCATTAGGGAGGCATGGAGCGCCATCGCCCCGCCGCGCGAGAAGCCAAACACGTGCACGCGCCCGGGATGGACGAGCGGATGGCGGCGAAGGAGATGAAACCCAGCGAGCGCGTCATAACGGTCTTCACCGGCAAAATCTTCGTTTCCTTCTCCGCCCCCATTGCCGCGATAGAGCGGAGCGAAGACGACAAACCCGTGCGAAGCGAATTGGACAAGGCGCGGCACCCGCACTTGCCCGACGTTTTTGATGCCGCCGCGCAAATACAAAAACCCGTCATAAACGCCTTTTCGCTTCGGCGCCGCTAAAAATCCTTTCACCTTCAGCCCTTGGGACATATAGGTGACAAAGAACACATCGATTCCCGGATGCGGCGACGGAAACCGGTATTGGTCGATGATGTCCCCGTCCATACGCCTGCCTCCTTCCTACGCGAAAACAGATGATGCGAACCACCCGTCATCATCCCCCAACGCCTTCTTTCATTAGGGCAAGTGGGGCTGTCCAACTGCCTCGCCGCTCTTGCATGCCGTCCCTTGGCCGAGCGTCAGCTTGAAAAAGCCCTCGAGCGCGAGGAGCGTCCCGACCGCCGCCCGTTCTCGTTCGACCGCCCATTTTTTCTAGACATTCACACATTTTGGCTGCGTGCATACGATAAGGTGAAACCACGGTTTACCGCATGCGAACCAAGGGGGGTTAACGAACATGAAAAAATGGGCCGTATGGTTATGCTCGCTTCTGCTGCTTTTGCCGCTTTCCGCCTGCACGAATGACGGGGGCCAAAGCGAAAAGCCGCTCCAAAAAGTGCGGCTCGCCGAAGTGACGCACTCGATTTTTTACGCACCACAGTACGTCGCCCTGGCAAAAGGCTTCTTTAAAGAAGAGGGGCTGGATGTCGAACTGACGACGACATGGGGCGGCGACAAAACGATGACGACGCTGCTTTCCGGCGGCGCGGACATCGCCCTTGTCGGCTCGGAAACGTCGATTTACGTCTACAGCCAAGGAACGGACGACCCGGTCATCAACTTTGCCCATGTGAACTTAACTTTTAAACAGGTTTATAACGTCTTGATTGTTCCTTCTCAACGATAATACTCTAACCATAAACGAAAAACAATAAGGCGGATCACTCCGCCTTCTTTTTTTATGATGGACAAAAAAGGCCTACTCAAAGCGAGTAGGCTCATTCTTTCAATAAAGCTGGATGCACAAAATATTGTGGAGCAACGTTTTCGAAGTTTTTGTAAGAAAAGTTCTTCCAGTTGATTTTGTCAGCTGTCGCACGATCTAGCCCAACCTTTAAAACAGTATCAACCGATTCATTTCCGTACTGATCGACAAGAGTAAGGTTCCACATTAAAACAGCTTCGCTGATCTCTTTATGTTTAAACATTTCTTGAAACAGGTCTTTACTATCCATTAAGATTCCATCTCTTGTCATATTAGTCGTTAAATTTTCATTAGCATACAACTTTGCGATAATGATTTTATCTGTCTTATCAGGTGTTCCTAAATTGTCATTGACTTGCAGTTCGATAATACGTTTTTCCCCCATATTCGATTTTTTACCAACTTTGTCATAGATGATTTCTTTTACAACCTCATCGATTGTTTTTTCTTGCTTTTTAGGTTCAGCCTTTTTAACTGGCTCCTCTTTTTTTACCTCTTCTTTTTTCGGTTCTTCTTTTTTCTCTTTCGGTTGAGCTACGACTGGTTTAGATTTTTGCTCATCAGATGATTTTTCGGGTTTTTGCTCTTTTGTCTTTCCTTTCTGCTGCTCTTGCTTTGGTTCCTTCGCTGTTTCGTTTGGCGGCTCTGCCGTCATCCCAAATACAATAAATCCTACGAGAGATACTGCTAAAGCAATAAGCGAGCGTTTAAATAGCGTTTTTGTTCCTTCTCTTTTTTTCGCAACCCCCGCGATGCCACGAACCAAATAAACAAGAAAAGCAACCACCGCAATAAGACTAATAACTAAAGCAACGTTGTCCATATTATCCCCCTTCTTTTTTATTCTCTCTGCCTATAATACCACTATTTTCCCTATTTTGTTTCAACAAAAATAAAAAAAGTCCCTGCCAAGCGGCAGGGATTATTTCACGCGTAATTTTTGTCCGACACGAATGAGATTCGGATTCTTGATGTTGTTGAGTTTCTGTAAAGTGGCTACTGTCGTTTTGTTTTTTGCCGCGATTCCAGACAGTGTATCTCCAGGTTTCACCGTGTAATATGACACATTGGCTTTAGGTGGACTCATTTTAGCCTTTACTCGTTGTTTGAAGTCTTCAAACGCCTTGGAATCCTTTACCCATGGCGCCGGACAATTTTTATGGGTAATATCGTAATGCCGCACAATGTCTTTAATTGGATCCAACTTAAATGTTTTGCAGAGCTCTACAAATACATCTTCTGTACGAGAGATGGTGTCTGGATGAAACGTGCCGTCTTTTTCCACACACATTTCCACACCGATGGATAGAAAATTCGCGTTCGGCTTCAGTTCCGGAACGCCGCGATACGTCCCGTCGTTCGCATGATAGGCGACTTCGTCAAGTGGAATGATGTTGATTGCTTCGTTTTTATCCACAAAAATATGCGCCGAGGCGTATCGTTGTGCTTGAATGATGGTTCGATCAAAATACGTGAAATGATTCGCTGCCGATGCGCCTGGATTTGCTGTCCAATGCAAGACAAGTTTTTTCACACCTTTGAGTTTTAACCCTGGACGCGAATACTTGTTCACACGAATAAACTTTTCTGTCCATACGCTCATTGTTTGTTCTCTCCCTTCTGATTTTCACTTTTCAACTGTACAAACACTTTCGAAACCTGTCCCGGGATAGACACTCCTAAACGGCCGAGATTTTCAATAAAGCTGATTCCTTCGTTACCAATCAAGAACATAATCATCGTATTGCGCATAAAATCGCCGCTCCCAGTCACCACATCCAGTTGGTTTGCTACAATGACAGCCAAGATCATCGCCATCTTTTTCATCAGTCCTCGAAACGCTGTTTTGGATGAAACTTCTTTTGTTCCAATAGCAACCATCAGACCTGAAATGTAGTCCACTGCCATCATGATTCCGAGTGCAATCGCAAGGTGATCCACCCCGCCAATTAAATAGGCGATAGCTGATGCGCTACCGCCTGTGATGGTTGTGTATAGCGTGTTTGTATTGTGCTTCATTTGCCTTCCTCGCTTTCTTTAAGGATAACAAGCACCCTCGGAAGTGTGCTTGTTGCGCATAATCGTCCGAATGTTCATTACTTCATGCTGTTAATTACTTGTGTTACGACGTCTTTTAGGTTGCTCAAGTTAGGCACTTGGTCAAGTGTATAAGTTCCTGCTAACACAAGACTTACCCAAACTTTTACTAACCCGCTGTTTTCAGTGAATACCATTTTACATACCTCCTGTCATTGTTGATAATAGCAGTGTCAATTCTGCTACTGCTTGTTGCGTTTCTTTTAGCTGTTCTGTAAGTGGTTTCTGATAAACCGGCTCTTGCGGCTCGGTTGCGTTCGGGTCGGGATAACTAAATTCAAGTTGTTTTGTTTCAGGATTTATACGATAAGCTGAACATATCCTAAAATCTTCTTCGTATTGTCCATATTCTAAATCAATATAATCAAATGAATCACGATTGCGTTTTGACAATTCTATAT
>NZ_LLKS01000057.1:0-13786 GCF_001414205.1 Geobacillus sp. Sah69
GTGAKGAACCAAATTCCCCACCCGTATAACTTTGGGGACAAAGGATTCATTAGCCGTGACTTGCAAAAAAGGCTGTACGAAGAATACCAAATGGCGCTTTGGACTCCGTCTCGAAAAAACCAGAAACATCGTGCGTCTGAGACATGGGAGCAGTGGATCCAACAAAAACGCAAAGTGATCGAGACGGTGTTCTCGGTTCTGGTTGACCACTATCGCATCACGGGGATCCGAGCCAATTCGATTATCGGATTTGAAGTGGCACTAGACGGTATATTGTTAGCTTATTCCCTGGTTACACTTGGGCTAGTTGAGCGCTAAAGCTCAACTAGCACCACGGGTTTGTGTAACTATAGATCTGGAATTATAACGAATAGTATAAATGCTGCTAGTTTAAGAATGTACAATGATGATTGTATAAGAATGTACAATTTCGATTTTTCCGTGAAAATCCCACGTTGGTGAGTGGTGATTTTCATGCCCGAGTGGAGGGCAAACCATTGCCCATGGATCTTTTCCATGCATACTTATTTCAAGGTGAAAGGTATGCATTAAAACAAGAAAAATGGTGTTATGTCAAGAAAACGGACACATTAAACAGAGAGAAATAGCTGAACTTAGGCAGCTGCTTTTCTCTGACTAGCGTAGTAAGCAGCCTCCAATTCACATGGCGATACATAGCCAAGGGCGGAATGACTTCTTTTACGGTTGTAGAAACATTCGATGTACTCAAAAATGGCTTGTTTCGCTTCTTTTCGCGTGCGGAATCGATTCATAAATACACTCTTTCTTGATGAGGCTATGAAATCACTCGATACAAGCATTGTCGTAACAGTTTCCACGTCTCGACATGCTCACTTGAAAATGATGTTCCTGTAAGAGCTGTTGATAGTCATTCGAAGCATATTGGCTCCCACGATCCGAGTGATGAAGGACTCTCCCTGTTGGTTTCTCGTTGTTTAACGCTCGTTGTAACGCTTTGATGACTAACTCTTTCGTCATTCGTGTATCGATATGCCATCCTACAATCTTGCGAGTATATAAATCCATGATGCCCGCTAAATACAACCAACCTTCATCGGTAGGAATGTACGTGATATCCGCCATCCATACTTCATTCGGAGCCGTTGCTTGGAAGTTTTGTTTCAATAGATTGTCATATACGTTGTAAGGATGGTTGCTGTTCGTAGCGGCTTTGAATTTACGGACGGTAATGGATCTCAATCCTTCTTCGCTCATGATGCGAGCAACCGTCTTTTGAGACACACGAATCCCTTGTTTGCGCAGTTCTTGCGTAATTTTCGGGCTTCCGTAAATCTTACGGGACTTTAGATGCTCATTTCGAATCTGTTGAGTTAGTTGTTCTTTTCGTTCTTTCTGTTTACTTTTCGCGCGCTTGAGCCAATCGTAATACCCACTTTTGGAAACACCGAGCACTTGACACATCTTCACAACAAGAAATTCGTTTCGGTGTTGAAAAATGAACGCGTAAATTACTTCTGGTTTCTGGTGAAGATGCCTAGCGCCTTTTTTAGGATCGCTAATTCCTCATGTTGTAGATGTATTAAAAAAACATAAACAAAAACAAGAATTTCAGAAGGAGAATTTGGGTGTTCAATACCAAGATAACAATTTAATTGTCTGCACTGATGACGGAAAACCTCTTAATCCACGAAACTTGTTACGCCAATTTTATCGCTTGATCAAAGAAGCAAATGTACCACGTATAAGCTTCCATGATTTGCGGCATACACATGCAACCATCTTAATGCAGCAAGGCGAAAATCCAAAAGTGGTTAGCGAGCGGTTGGGACATTCTCGCGTTGGTATAACTTTAGATTTATACTCACATGTCAGCGATGATTTACAAGAGCAAGCGGCAGAGAAATTTGAAAATGCCCTGTTAAAACAGAGTTAAAATCCTTTAGTTGACTAAAGGTGCAAGTTTTGTGCAAATTTTTAAATTACGGAGATTGTAACACAATTGCTAATAAAACGAAAAAGCTTGAAACCCTTGATACGCAAGGATTTCAAGCTTTTCACTTTAGTGATTCCGACTGGGCTCGAACCAGCGACCTCCACCCTGTCAAGGTGGCGCTCTCCCAGCTGAGCTACGGAATCATATTTTGTTGTTCGCTATCGAACACATTTTTAATTATATAGACGGGCAAGTTGGTTGTCAACAACTTTTTTAAAAAAATCGCTATTCATGATGAAAAAAGGAAAGGTGCCTTCCCCGAAAGGAATAATGCGTGTTGGAACGGTTCGACATCGTATTTTTTCTACATTCTGATTGTTCTATCAAACGAGAATTTGCTTGCAAAGGCTGGGGGAATTGATGAAAAACGCCCGCCGCTTCCGGTGTCGCTCAAAATGAAACTGCAGCTGACGGTCTTGTTCAGCAGCACATTTCCTGTTTTATTGTTCAGCTTAGCGATGGAAATCAAATGGTCGATCGCCGGACCGAGTGCATCCCATTGGTCGTATTGGCTCTGGGCAGCCGTGATTTTGCTGTTTTCGATCGCGTTTTCCGTTTTCTTGACTCGCTTGTTGGTCGATGAGACCCATGAGCCGGTCAGTGTGCTGTTAAGTCATATGAAACGGGCGGAAAACGAAACGTATAAACCCGTCGCCCACAATGTGTATACCGATGAATTTGCCTATTTACTTCGCGGATTTAATCATATGATCGACGCTGTGCATCGACGCGACCGAACGAACAAAGAACTGCTCAACCGTTTCATCACTGTCCTGACAGCGGCGCTTGACGCCCGCGATCCTTATACAGCTGGGCACTCGCTGCGCGTGGCCCGTTACGCACTCGCGATTGGGGAAAAGCTTTCCCTTCCGAATGAACAGCTTGATGCCTTGTATCGTTCCGCTCTACTGCATGATATCGGAAAGATCGGCGTTCCCGATGCCATTTTGCGTGAACTACCCACCACCTACGCTTCGCTTAGAGGTGGGGGCTTCAAGCGACTTGTGTGTGTTCGCTGAACGGTAAGCCACACACAAGAACCCTTTACGCTTCCCTTCGTTCCGAAGGTGTCCGTTCTAGCCATATTCTATCCTATTCGTTGGCTAACGCCAACCGACATTCATCTCCCACTTTCACTGGTGCTGGCGCACCTTCACGTTTAGAAGTAGGAGACTTCTTTCGGAGGGAAGTTAAAAGAGGAGCGGCTGTTGTCAACCTCAGCGGCATCTTGACCCGCCCGCCAAGCTGTGAAGGCTTGGCGGGCTGATGGCTATGGCGTTGAAACTGACGGCCGCTCCTGAACAAACGACAACGCCTGCTCAAAATCGGCGATCAAATCGTTGACATCCTCCAGTCCGACGCTCAGCCGCAGCAAGCCGGCGGTAATGCCGCGGCGGAGTCGCTCGTCTTTTGGCATCGCCGCATGCGACATTTTCGCTGGGTGCGATAAAATTGACTCGACCGCCCCAAGGCTGACAGCAAACACCGGCAAGCGGACGTTTCGGACGAACGTCCGAGCCGCTTCTTCATCGGCTAAACGGAACGACAGCACAGCGCCAAACCCGGCCGCCTGATGGCGCTGGATGTCATGGCCTGGGTGGTTCTCCAGCCCCGGATAATACACTTCTTCGACCTTTGGATGACAAGCCAAATACTTGGCGATGGCGGCCGCTGATTCAGACGACTGCTTCAGCCGAACGTGGAGCGTTTTTAATCCCCGCAGCACAAGCCACGCATCTTGGACGCCAAGGACGGCGCCAAACGCGTTTTGCAGTTTGTACAATTCTTTTCCCAATTCCTCGTCTTTCACGACCGCCAGCCCGGCGACGACGTCGCTATGGCCGGCTAAAAATTTCGTGGCGCTGTGAAGGACGACATCGACTCCAAGATCGAGCGGCCGCTGCAACGCCGGCGTCATGAACGTATTATCCAAGAATGTCAAACAGCCATGCGCCTTCGCCAGCTTGACGACGCCTCGAATGTCGGTCACTTTTAACAATGGATTGGACGGCGTTTCCATATAAATGACTTTCGTGTTCGGCCGGATGTTTTCCGCTACTGCGTTTAAATCGGTCATATCGACAAACGTATATTCAATGCCAAAGCGGCCGAGCACCTCCGTAATCATCCGGTACGTGCCGCCGTAGACGTCTTCGGTCACGAGGACGTGGTCGCCTCGGGACAAGAGCAAAAACGCCGTCGAAATGGCCGCCATGCCAGAAGCGAACGCAAACCCGCGCGTTCCGCCTTCTAACGCCGCGATCGTTTCCTCGAGCGCCTCGCGCGTCGGGTTGCCGGAGCGGCTGTAGTCGTATTTGCCGAATGAATCGAAATCGAACTGATGGAACGTGGAGGCGTGCTGGATCGACACGCTCACCGCTCCCGTGTGGCGATCGACTTTCCATTCATTATGGAGCAGTTTCGTTGAAAACGACCATTCCCGTTCCATCGCTTACACCTCTTTCATGTGTTTGAACGCTTGCGCCAAGTCGGCGATTAAATCATCCGCATGCTCGATGCCGACCGAGAAGCGGAGCAGTCGGTTGCAAATACCGTTTTGGATGCGGATTTCTTCCGGAATGTCGGCGTGCGTCTGCGTCGCCGGGTACGTGATGAAGCTTTCGACTCCGCCTAAGCTTTCCGCGAATGTAATGAGGCGCAAGCTTTTTAAAAACCCGTTCACCCACTTTTCATCGGCAATCCGGAACGACAGCATCCCGCCTCTCCCTGGATACAGCACATCAGTGACATCTTCATGTTCGCGCAAAAAGGCGCTCACTCGCTTCGCATTTTCTTCATGCTGGCGCATCCTTAACGCCAACGTTTTCATCCCGCGAATCAACAGCCATGAATCAAACGGCGACAACACCGCGCCGATGGCGTTCTGATACTCGGTCAGGCGTTGACAGAGCTCCTCGCCCTTGGCGACGACAAGGCCAGCCAACACGTCGTTATGGCCGCCTAAATATTTCGTGGCGCTGTGGATGACAATATCGGCGCCTTGTTCGATCGGGCGTTGAATCACCGGTGTATAAAACGTGTTGTCAACAATCAACAAAAGCCCATGCCGTTTGGCGAGCTTGGCGACCGCCGAAATATCCGCCTCCTGCATCAATGGGTTCGTCGGCGTTTCCAAAAAGATGGCTTTCGTTTTTTCCGTGATTTTTTCTTCCACAGCATCAAGATCGGCAAAATCGACGTAATGAAAGCCGAGACCGTACTTGCGCCAGCCGCGCTCAAACAGGCGGTACGTCCCGCCGTAAAGGTCGGCCGATACGAGAAACTCGTCTCCGCTCTCAAACAAGGCGAGCACTGTCTGAATGGCGGCCATGCCGGAGCTGAACGCATAGCCTTGGTCGCCGCCTTCCAGTCTCGCGATCGCTTCTTCGACGATTTTGCGCGTCGGGTTGCCGGTGCGGATATAGTCAAACCCGGTCGACTCCCCGATGCCGGCATGACGGTAGGCGGTGGAAAAATAAACTGGCGGGTTGACCGTCCCCGTCACCGTTTCGCTCCGGTTGCCAATTTGCGCTAACAACGTTTCTAGTTTCTCCACCTCATCTCTCTCCTTCTGTTGAAAATTCCATCATGGATCAACGGCCAACCACTTAACGCCCAACGAAGCGCCGCTGTTGGTCAAGCAGCAGCCGAGGGCCTTGATCCTCGACGCCTCTCGGTTGAGGGAGCGGCCGCTTGAGTAAATAAAAAAAGTCTTCTAAGAAGAAGACTTTTCCATACGAACATGGTCATGCTTCTTCTTATCTGCCGAATTGAATGCTCAATTCGCTGGATTTAGCACCTGGCCGTCGGGCGGCTGGTTGCTGAAGCTTCATTGGGCCAGTTCCCTCCGCTTCTCTTGATAAGAACCGCTGCGTATTTAATTTTGTTAATTGTTAATTTATTAAAAAATGTAACGCATTCCGGCCATTTTTGCAAGTCATTTTTTTGCCGGCGCCAATGTTCGGCAAGTTCACGAAAAATTCGAGCCCTTCGTTAACATCTTTTTGCCTAAATATGTTACAATAACAAGTGAACTTGCGCTTTCATGGAGGATGATCATGGCGACAGCAACAGGAACGATGCGCGATTATACGCTTTACAGCAGGGAGCTGCAAGAAGAAATCGGGTTGCTTGTCTACTTGCCAAGCAATTTTTCTCCGTTGCATAAATATTCTTTATTAATCGCGCAAGACGGCAAGGATTATTTTATGTACGGAAAAATCAAAAGCGTGATCGAGACGCTCATGGACGAAGGAACGATCGACCGAACGATCGTTGTCGGCATCCCGTACCGGAACGTCAGCGACCGCTACGAGAAATACCACCCAGCCGGTCGAAAAAACGAAGCCTATATCCGCTTTTTGGCCCATGAGCTCGCGCCGTTTTTGGATCGCGAGCTGCCGACGTATCAAATGGGCAAAGGACGAGCGCTGATTGGCGATTCGCTGGGAGGAACCGTGTCGCTTCTAGCCGGTCTGTTGTATCCGCATACATTTGGAAAAATCGCCATGCAGTCTCCTTACATTGACGACTCGGTGCTCGAACGCATCCGCGCGTTCCGCGCCCCGTCGCTTCTTTCCCTTTACCATTCCATCGGCGCAGAAGAAACGGCGGTCAAAACGACGGACGGCCATGTACGCGATTTTATCACCCCGAACCGGGCCGCACGGGACTTATTGATCGAAAAGCGGTTTTCCTACACGTACCATGAATTTGCCGGCGGGCATGCATGGACGTATTGGCAGCCGGATGTGCCCCGGGCGGTATCGGCCATTTTGTCGCTGTAAATAACGGCAAACGAACCATCTGAAGGAGGGAAAGCGGAATGAAGTACGTCATTGTCATTTTTCCGCCAAAGCGGATTCAAGACTTCGCCAACTCGTACCGGAAGCGGTACGACAGCCATTACGCCCTCATCCCGCCGCACATTACATTAAAATACCCGTTTGAGGCGGATGAGGAGCAAATCAAAGAAATGACGAAAGAGCTGCGCCGCATCGCAGCGGAAACGGAGCCAATTCCGATCAAAGTGACGAAATTCAGCTCGTTTTACCCGACAAGCCACATCATTTATTTGAAAGTCGAGCCAAACGAAGTGCTGGAACGGTTGCACGAGCAGCTGCACAGCGGCTTGTTTGCCGGGGAGCCGGAATTCGTGTTCGTGCCGCACATTACAATTGGCCGCGATTTGCCGAATGCGGAATACGCTGACGTCTACAGCCAACTGCGGCTGCAAAACGTCCATTTTGAAGAGACGGTCGACCGGTTCCACCTTCTTTACCAGCTCGAGAACGGATCATGGACTGTCTATGAAACCTTTATCGTTGGAGGAAAGGAAACGGGAGAATGAACGTCGCCATTGGAACAACGGAAGACCGCGCGTTGTATGAAGACGCGTTGCGCGTCCGTCGGATTGTATTCATCGAAGAGCAAAACGTGCCGGAAGAAGAAGAAATCGATGCATTTGAACATGAATCGTTCCATCTCGTCCTATACGATGGCGAACAAGCAGTCGCAGCCGGCCGGTTTCGCCTGGTCGATGAAGGGGTTGGCAAAGCGGAGCGCATCTGCGTTTTGCCGGCTTACCGCGGCCGCGGCGTCGGCCGGATGGTGATGGAGGCGTTGGAGCAGCTTGCGAAAACAAAAGGGGCGAAAACGGCGAAACTGAACGCCCAGACGCACGCAGAACCGTTTTACCAAAAGCTCGGCTATACGACCGTCTCCGGCGTCTTTATGGACGCCGGCATCCCACATGTCACGATGGTGAAATCGCTCGAATGATGGCCATAGAACAGCCTCGTCTACACTGATCCAAGGCTTGGGATCATCGAACATCGTTTCGCTCTCCTGAGCCAAGCAGAGCAAAAGGGAGCTGTGCGCACGCAAGCTCCCTTTTGCTTACTTTTTGTTGTTCAACATATTGGCGATCGTGTTCAAATCAATTTGTTTGCCGTTATGGACGATCGCCTTGACGATTTGGTCCTCAAGTTCTTTTGGCACTTTCCGGTTGGCAATTTGCGCCACCCGCTTCACCACTTGGCGCACCGTTTTTTCATCGCTGAAATTGGCGTTTTGCAGCGAGTTGGCGAGCTCAAAAACGTCTTTCATATTGACACCTGTTTTCTGTTCGATGTTTTTAAAAAATTGCTGATCCATCGTTCTGCCTCCTTCTCCCTGCTATATCGTATGATGCTCCCGCCTCGGCGTGCATCAAATTAGGGAAAGAAAAATACGAGCCGCTCCGTGGCGCCGAAACGGCCCGTATCCCATTCGCTTTTTCCGTTAGGCGACAAATGCCGCGCCGACAATAATCAACAAAATGAACAACACGACAATCAGCACAAAGCCACCGCCATAGCCACCGCCATAGCCGTAGCCGTAAGGATAACCATAACCGCAGAAGCCCATCATAATGTTCACCTCCTTCTCCGTTTACTGTATCGTATTCACCGGCTTAGCGGAGCGTATGGGCGCAAAGGCCATTTTGTCATCCAAATCGGCGGAACAGCTCGGCAAATTCCCGCTCCTTCTTCGCAAACCATTGCTCGATGTAGTCCAAGTTGCCTTGTACACTTTTTAAAAATCCATTGTTCAATTTTTCGATTTCTTGCAGCTGTTTGTTAAAGTCCTTTCCCCATTGTTCAAACAGACGGATGAACGTTTCATGCCCTTCTTTGCGCGACGCAACCCAATTTTCGAGCGCTTTTTCCAACTCTTTGCTCACACTTTCCCCTCCTTTCTTACTGTTGTATGCAAAAACGACTGCCCGAGGTGAAGGCGTCCCCGTTCTTTTTTTGCCTTGCCATATGGTAAAGTAAAGATGAACGGCAACATGAAAGGGAGGGAACGAATGTGAGACAAATTGAAACAGTTGAGCAATTCGAGGCGGCCATTTCCGGCGATAAGCCAGCGATTATGAAGTTTTACACAACTTGGTGTCCAGACTGCGTGCGCCTGAACATGTTCATCGATGACATCATCCGCGATTACGGGCAGTACGACTGGTTCGAAATCGACCGAGATCAGTTTCCAGATATTAGTGATAAGTACCAAGTGCTTGGCATTCCAAGTCTTCTTGTGTTCCGAAACGGGGAAAAAATCGCCCATCTGCATAGCGCTGATGCGAAAACGCCGGAAGAAGTGCGCGCCTTTTTGCAGTCCCTGCCGGAGTAAGACGGGGCGGCATCCTTGCCTCGCCAGAGAAGAAGGGCAACAAAAAGAGGCTGTCCGAGAAGGAAGCTTTCCTTCTCGGACAGCCATGCGAATGAACAGACAGCTCCTTATGGATCGCTGATTGTGGAAACGGAAACCGTCAATATTCAGTTTCGTCGTAGTCTTTCGGCTGGCGCATCAGCTGCGGGCTGTCAAACATGAATTCAATCGAAATTTCCTCATCGGTCGTCCGCGTCCGCTCGGAGCGGTCGTTTGGTTTCAATTGGACTTGAATTTCCTCATCCGTCGTTTTTATCCGTTTGTCTTCCATCGTCTTTTACTCCTGTGTCATCAGTTTCGCAAGAGCGGTTCGACTTTTTGCACAAGCTCTGCCATTTTTGCGGCGTTTCGTTCATACAGCGCCTTCGCCTCTTCGGAATTCGTCTGCAACGCATACAGCTCCAGATCAGCCTGCATTTTTTTCATCGCGGCCAAGAGCAGCTTTTTCTCCTGCGGCTCGGCAATTTGGATCTTATCATCGTACAAATCGATCGTCAGCTGTCCGTATGAATCGACTTGGGCGTGAAACACATTTTCAATCGCCACTCCTTGTTTGTCAAGCTGTTCCTTCAGCCAGCCGCGGCTAAGCCCCATCGTAGCGAGTGGCTCATCCAAAATCATGCCGTCCATAATGACCGTTTGCGGCTCTTTTTCCCGCGGTGGGTTTGGGAACACATCTCCGACGGTGAGGGGCTGCTTTTCCCGCTTCAGCAACACGTTCAAGTCGCCGTTTGGCTCAAGCACCGCAAACTCGACGTCGGCGACGCGGAACACATCTTTTTTGCGCAGCTGTTCGAGCAGCTCGTCAACCGTATATTTCTCCCGTTTCAAGTTTTCCTCTAAAATTTTGCCGTTTTTAATAAAAACCGTGGAATTGCCCTCGACAAAATCGCGAAATTTCTTGTTGCGCAGCGAGAGACGAGCGACAGCCACTGGAAACAGCGACCAAATCAAAATGCTGGTGATGCCTTCTTGCAACGAAATTCCTAAATCGACCGACATCGTTCCAGCAATATCGCCGACGGTAATGCCGACGATGTATTCAAAAAACGACAATTTTGATAATTGCTTTTTGCCGAGAATGCGGGTGATCACAAACAACCCGATTAAAATGCAAATCGAACGAATGGCGGTTTCTAACCATATAGGCATCGATCATGCTCCTTACTTTCCGTGATATTGCGGCTCCTCGAACTCGAGCCGGCCGATCCGGTCTTTGATGTCCGCGATGATCTCCTCTGTCGCAAGCATCGCTTCATGAAACGTCCGCTGCGCCGTTTCATCCTGGGAAGTGAGCGCCAGCTGTTGCAGCCCAGCGTGAATGCCTTTTAAGCTCGCCAACGTTTGTTTCACCTGCGAAGCAACGGTCATGGAAGATCCCTCCTATCCTTTCGGGCGGAACAAGAGCGCCCCGATAAACCCAAAGACGATCGCCGCGGAGATGCCGGCGCTCGTCACTTCAAACATGCCGGTCAATACGCCGATAATGCCGTGTTTTTCCGCCTCTTGCATCGCGCCGTGAACGAGCGAGTTTCCAAAGCTCGTAATCGGAATCGTCGCCCCGGCGCCAGCAAAATCAATGAGCGGCTCATACAAACCGAATCCATCCAAAATCGCCCCGACGACGACGAGAATCGTCAACGTATGCGCAGGTGTCAGTTTAAACACATCCATCAAAATTTGCCCGATCACGCAAATCAGCCCGCCGACGACAAACGCCCAAAAAAACATGGCCAACACGCTACGCCTCACCTCCGTACTCGATCGCCACCGCATGGGCAATGCACGGGATCGTTTCGTTTTGCTGAAACGACAATGGCGATAACAGCGCCCCTGTCGCCACCGCCAAAATGCGCTTCAGTTCGCCGCGGCGCATCCGTTTGATGAGATGCCCGTAAACGACGACAGCGGAACAAGCCGCCCCGCTCGCTCCGGATAAAACCGGCTGTCCGTCACGGTAAATGAGAAGTCCGCAATCTTGGTAGCGCTCTTCATCGATGTCAATGCCGTGCTGACGCAGCAAGTCAAGGGAGACTTGGCGTCCGATTCGCCCTAGATCGCCGGTGACGATCAAATCGTAATACGATGCATCGATTTGCATGTCGCGCAAATGCGCCTCAATCGTATCGACCGCCGCCGGCGCCATCGCTCCACCCATGTTGAACGGGTCGGCAAGCCCCATATCCACAACGCGGCCGATCGTCGCTGCCGTCACGCGCGGCCCGTCCCCTTTCGGGCTGACGATCGCCACGCCAGCTCCCGTTACCGTCCACTGCGCTGTCGGCGGCTTTTGCCCGCCGTATTCGGTTGGATAGCGGAACTGCTTTTCGACAGCGGTGTTATGGCTTGACGCACCGGTTAAGATATAGTCTGCCCCGCCATAGTTGGTAATAAAAGCGCTGAGCGCAAGCCCTTCCATGGAGGTTGAGCAGGCGCCAAAAATGCCAAGGTACGGCATGCCGAGCGTTCGGGCGGCAAAACTTGTCGGCGTCATCTGGTTGATCAAATCGCCGGCGATGAGAAACTGTACTTTTTCCTTCTCTAATCCGGCCTTTTCCATCGCCTGAAACGCTGCTTCTTCCATGAGCACGCGGTGCGCCTTCTCGTACGACTCCTCTCCGAGCCATAAATCTTCGTGAAGAAGATCAAAGTCTTCCGCGAGGCGGCCGTTCGCCTCAAACGGCCCGCCGACCGCCGCTGTTGCGATGATTGCCGGCTTGTTCGCAAACACCCATGTGCGGTGCCCTTTCAGCATTACAATCCCCCCCACTGGGTCGCAATCGTTTTGACAAGAGCGATAACAAAGGCGGAAAACGTACCGAACAAGATGACCGATCCGGCGAGCTTGAACATGTTCGAGCCGACGCCTAACACAAATCCTTCCGTCCGGTGCTCAATCGCCGCCGAGATGACGGCGTTGCCAAACCCTGTCACCGGCACGGCGCTTCCCGCCCCAGCGAATTGGGCGATCCGGTCATAAACGCCAAACCCAGTTAAAATCATCGACAAAAAGATCATCGTCGCCACCGTCGGATTGCCTGCCGTTTGCTCGGTGAAATCAAAGAAGTACATATAGAAATAAGAGATCGCCTGCCCGATCGTGCAAATGATTCCGCCAACGAGAAACGCGCAAACACAGTTTCGAACAATAGGACGCTTCGTTTCCCGCTCTTTTTCGAATAAATGATATTCCTGCTGAACCGGGGTCAGCTTTTTCCGTTTTTCATTCGCCATAATGACACCTCTTATGTTTGCTCTTTGCTTAGCTTTTCAATGCGCTTGATTTCCCGATTGACTTTTCGTTCATCCCAGCGTCGATTGTCCATGTTGGCTTTTAATTCCTTCGTCTTCCAAAAAATTTTCAAATCGCTCGAGGAAACAACATCATAGCCAGGAAACAGGTCGCGCAGTTTTTGGTCAATGTCTTTCTCAATTTGTTTTCGACTCCACCGCTTCATATGGGGAATTTGATAAGCAATGAGCAACCGATCCACGCTGTTGACCGCCACCACGTCCCGAACATCGTCGCGCCCGCGCAAATAGCTGGCCGCCCGCTCGGCCGGACCTTGGTTCAGCTCCGCATGTTTCGCCGTCCCGGACGTTTGGGTTCTCAGTAGGTTTGCCCCTTGCAGCGATTGTTTTTGTTCCGTTTCTTCTTTGGCGCAGCCGCCGACCGCGATCATCGCAACGACGGCCGCCAACCACCATTTTTTCATCTTCATCAACCCATTCGTTTTTATGTATTTCCGCCAAGTCGGGAAAGGTTGGCGTGCTGTGCCAACCTTTCCGCCTGAACCATCCCATTCGCTTCAGCGAAGGTTATTGTTGTTTATATTGTGGCTCTTCGTTTTGAATTTCTTGCATGCGCGAGTTCACCAAATCAACGACCGCCTGCGTTTGTTGGGCAGCTTGTTGGTAAAGCTGTTTCGCGGCTTGGTTTTCGGTTTGCAAAGCAAACGTTTCGAAGCTCGCTTGAGCCGATTTTAACCCCGCTAATGTTTGTTTCACTTGTGTTGCAACCGTCATGATTCATGTCCTCCCTCTAGAAATGTTGATCTATCAAGGCTTTTCGGCCTCTCAGGGGTGTCCAAAAAATATTTTTCGACAAAATCCCTTACATCCTTTTTCAGTTTTGTGGATATTTTACAGACCTAGGGTGCGCTTCGCGGCCACGGCTGGTTATATTTTCCTGCCGCGGGGGGGAAGCATATTCGATGCACCCTTTGGATCTCCGCGTCGCTGATGAGGACGAACCCTCCCATGTCTCCGGGCGTCTTCGCGCCAACATTCCCTCGTTCGGTCTCGTCATCAGGCGGAGGCCGGCCAAGCTCCTTTAGGGACTCAAGGTCGAATGGATGAAATCACGCCAGCTTCTCCGGTGTCATCTCGTTGTCCAACGATTCTTCCGTTCGCAGGGGGGAGGCCTTAGGCCGCCCGTTGCACCTGGGACAAGACGTCCTGTTTCATTCGCTCCGCGTCAAASGCTTGTTTCTTCGTACAAATCGCAAACAGCACATTCAACAGCTTCCGGCACAAGGCGACGATGGACTGCTTTCCGGTCAGCGGATTGACGGATCGGGTCGTGTAATCTTCATGCAG
>NZ_LLKS01000058.1:0-10378 GCF_001414205.1 Geobacillus sp. Sah69
GGGTTGACCATGACCAACGGGATCCCGTGCTCCTCGAGGAAGTAGGCCAGGTTCAACCAGTAGTGCCCGGTCGGCTCCACCGCGACGATCACCTCTGACTTCCCAAACGCTTGCATCGCCTCCTGAATCGCTTTATACAGCTGCTGAAACCCCTCTTTCGACTGGAAGATCGGGAACGACTTGCGAAGCACGCGCCCCCGGTCATCCACGAAGCAGGCGTAGTGGGTTCGTTTCGCGATATCGATGCCCACGACAAGCGTTTGTTCCGTAACTTGATCAATTTTATAGTTTTGTGTACAATTCATCTGAAGTCCTCCTTGGCATGATGGTAGGTATTGTTTGACACCCCTGCATCATACCAAGAGGGCTTTTTTTGATCAAGTCCCCGGAAAAGCTCCTAACGGGAATGCTCCTTTTAAAACTGTGTGACATCATCGCTCAACACGGAAAAAAAATCAAGGCGTTATACAAAAAAGAGCGCTTTAGACATTATCGAGAGTTTGGTCATCATGCCGGTGTCGTAAGAAATTACCGCCTCATACCATGAAAAAAACCTTCTATAGGGAAGGTGTATTTGGCATGCCTATCTTTATATATTCTCACGGTCACAGCCTCCAAAGATGAAAAGTGAAGCCTTGGAATATATTCTCACGGTCACAGCCTCCAAAGATGAAAAGTGAAGCCTTGGAGCTACTCGCTCCAAGGCTTCACTTGATGGCTATGCAGGGGCCCTCATTTCCCATCACCATGATCCCGTTTCCGCTGGCGGCACCATTTCCGGATCTTTTTCAATTCCCGCTTGACGTTGATCATCTCATTATGTATTTTTACCCAGTCTCTTTCCCCCAACAATCTTAGGTCGATCATTTTCAAATGATCCCATGCTCGTTGAACCGTTTGTTCATCATAATTCCCAGGGTTAGTAATGATGTCTAAAAGCCTCTCCTTCGTATTGCCTAAACTTCTTATGATTTCTTTTAAATATTCTATTTCCATTTGTCTGCTGTCCAGCAGCCAATGTATCTGTTCCTGTTTTTCCATCAAGCTTTCCCCCTTTGATCTCCCCGCGGATACGTCGTTCCAAGGCATTTGCCAAAAAAGGTCCTAAAGGTCCTTTTCCTTGAAATATAAACCAAAACCTCTCCCCTACAACATCCGCCCATCCCGTTCACTCCACTTTCTTGCCCATCACCCGCTCGATCATCGCAAGCAGAGCCAGCCTTCTTTTTTCAAAAAACTGGTCAAAATCATCCGCTCTTATCGATGCCACATCAATGACATGCGTTTGCAGGATGTCATCCAATACCGCTGCCGAAACGCCTTTCCTCTCCTCTAGTTTCTTCAAATATACACTTGGAGCATCACGGCCAATCATCCGATTCGTTTTATAGGACAATGGAGTTTTATTCATAATGCAATCGTACTTCGCTTTCTCAATCCCTCGTTTTTCACAATAGTCACGAGGGAAAATATGGTGAATATCAATCGATTCGCCGTAATACGTCTGAATATCAATCGGCACCCCAGATAAGAAATCCCGCGCCCCTTCCCTCATGAGCAAGGCGTGCAACCCTTTATAAGCGGCGCTGTTTCGCGTGCGCAGCGTGAAGAGACGGTCAGCGGCGAAATGGGCATCCCGCACCGTCGTCGGCTCCGCACCGCCGCGAATCCATTCGACGACTTCCACCACGTCACGGGCAATCCGCGTCTCCGTCGCTCCTCCGTATAGTTCACCCAATACGCCACACCAATACCAGCGGGCAATTTGATCACGGACATGGACATTATGCGCTTCTTTCCCTAGTTCTACAAAAATGGCTGCCAGCGGGATCAACTGGGTTCCGTACGGCAAATCTCGCGCAGAAAACACATGCTGCTCATGCAAAAATTGAGCCGCCTGAATAAACCCTTCCGTCACCCGATCCGCCCATCTTTGGTAATCCGCCAACTTCAACTGCAAGATGTCGCGCCGCTTGCAGCTGACCGCCACGCCGTCCCCCGCTTTTCGTCGATTGTACGTGGCCAACAACGCAACTGCCTGCAGGAAGTCGGTGCTGCTGATATCGGCCAACACTTTGTTGTAAATTTCTCCAGATCTCTTTAATTTCGCTTCCTTCTCTTCCCAATCATCCCTCAGCTTGAAATCTTCCGCCGCAAATGTGGCGGTAAGAAGCTCGAAGACGGTCAGAGAGACGCCCCCCGTGTTTACATTCTCAAACACTTGGCAAACCGCCTCTTTCGGAGTCGGCTTCCGAAGCATAATAACAGGCACTTGATATTGCTGAAAACGAGGAAATACATCCATCATGAGCTTTTGCCATTTCAACGACCGTTCCGTAAGCCTCGCTGAATCCGAAAAATAGCACGTCTGCCACGCCAACAACCCCGCAGGATCGAAAAGCAAATTCACCGGAAGCATTCCCGCCTCGCATTCTTTCTCCAAGTCAGAACAATCAAGAACGACTCTCCCTCCCGGTCCGCGAATGATTCGATCTTCCGGGACGCTGACAATCGTTTCTTCCCGGTCGACGCTCGGATCTAACATTTTGTCAATGTCAATATAGTAGAACCGTTTGATTGCCTTGTCTCTCTTGTCTCTTGTCGCTACAGGCGCTTTCAATTTCAATGATTGAAACAACGCCGTCAGCCGCTGTTGACCGTCAAGAATCAGCCGTTCCGGTTCCACTTGGTTCACGTTATCGACCCCTTCGATCGGCCTTGAGGCAAAACGGACATTCGGATTTCCCGTCTGGAGCATCATCACCGCACCGATCGGATAAGAGAGAGAAACACTGATCAACAGATTTCGAATCCGCTCGTCATCCCAAACCCAGCCTCTCTGAAAATCAGGAAGCTGTGTTCGACATTCCTGAATGCTTTCAAGCAAATCAAGCAAACTTTCGACCGTACTGTCAAACGTGGTAATCGTGCTCATATCCTTCCCCCCTCGTTTCATGAAAAACCCTACACTTCCATACGATTCAGTCGACCAATATGCCATCATCTAATGCATATTCCTGTTGCTTTCCAAAAAACACTTTATTCTTTCGACAATGGCATTCTTGTTCCTCCTGCCGTGCAGCGTTTGGCAGAAACATCCCCCAGCCAACGAAAATTCGTAATTGAATATAGACACAAAATATTGTATATTTATAAACATACAATGACGACTGATCGCGAGGGATCCAAATGCAAGTCGACCATGCCGTCACGAGCGATGTCAAAGACATGCACGCGCTCATCCAACACTATGTGGAAAAAGGATTGGTGTTGCCCCGCTCGCTGCTGTCCATCTACCAGCACTTGCAATGCATGTATGTCGCCAGGGAAAACGGTCAAATCGTCGGCACCGCCGGGCTGCATATCCTAGGGCACGATCTCGGGGAAGTGCGTTCGCTCGTCGTATCCCCTGACCATATGGGGAAAGGAATCGGCCGCCTGCTCGTTGACCATATTGCGAACGAAGCGGCCAGACTCGGGGTGAAGCGGTTAATATCCTTTACTTACCAAGTCGAGTTTTTTCGAAAATGCGGGTTTGAGATCGTGGATAAATCAACACTGCCGGAAAAAGTGTGGATTGATTGCGTCAACTGCCCGAAACTGGACTGTTGCGATGAAACGGCGATGATAAAATACATTTGATCCCCCTCCCACCCGCATCACGGGGAAGGGGGAGATCCCTTGGAAAAACCTTTTCCCTTCGCTGTTTCGTTCTCCATACCCTTCACTAGAAAAGCGAATGTTCGAAACTGACAAGCCATCTTTTTTATGCCCTGAAGTTCCGCGGCTGCGCAGAACGGTTGTGTTCGTTTTGCATCAAACATCAGCCCTGCCCCCCCATTCAGGAGGAGATAATGCGCGTTTGTTTCAATTGTTCAATCAAATGTTGCACCTCATATTTTGCAACCTTTGCATAATATACAAAAAATAACGAAAATATTCGCATAAAATCAAGTCCTAATGTTTATGTCAAATACGGCTCCCATCCAGTGCACTTAAGCTCTAGAAAATAGAACCGCTTTGCCCCCGGCTCGTGCGCCCCAGCCGCATTAACGTAGCGAAGGATAATATAGTGGAATCCATTCCAGAGGCAAAATCGGCCAAAACTAATGGATTTGTTCGTTAATCATATGAAAATTAATATTCACCGGTATAAACTTCTTTATACGCTCAATATCCCGCTTCTTGTAGTCCATAATCACAATGCCAGTAATGACCTCATCCTCTTCAGAAAACCGGATAAACACACCAGGAGCTGCTTCGTCATCGTACGACACTTTTGGTTCGCCCAAAAAATATAAAGAACATCGTGATCATAGTCATAGGAGTATTTAACGTTTTCCTGTAAATTTTGGACGAACATAAATCGCACCTCCTGTCTCTTGGTTTAACCTGCTTTTGGCGATGACGGTAACAACGTCACCATACGCTTCATCTTCATGGTCGACAATAACGACCAATGCCTTTAGCGACTTAAACTTAGGCAATTGCACAAGATCTATATATTTTTGTCTTGTATCATGCTGATCGTCCGGATTATTTGGCAATATAAAACAAGGATCTTGAATGACGCTCTTGACCATATCGATGGACATGTGGAACAAGCGAAACAATTATCGCTAACTGCTATGGCGGAAAAAAACAACGTCAGCACCACCACCATCATCCGTATGTGTCATAAACTGGGCTTAGAAGGTTTCTCAGAGTTGAAATATATTCTGAAAACGATCGACGACCAAGCCATTCCCGTTGGAGAAAATACGATTGAACGGTACAAAGCCGATATGAATCAGACACTTGATTCGTTGGAACGAAAACATGTGGAAGAAATTAGCCAGTTGATTTTTGAGGCCAATCGGGTGTTGATTGTGGCAGTTGGTCTATCCAAAATGATCGGGGAATATTTTAGCAAACTTCTCATCCAAGTAAACAAACCGAGCTCGTATGTGTATGAATCACATATTATTGACCTTTTACCCAACATGGTTCAACCAAAAGATATGGTCATTTTCATTTCATCCAGCGGAGAGACAAAAACCATTGTGCAAGCGGCAGAGAAACTTCGCTTTAAAAACATCGAAACGGTAGCGATCACGAACAGCGCCGATAGTACATTAGCCAAGCTTGTACGAAAACATATCAGCGCCTACGTGCAACGTGTCCAGTTTGCAGGTTATGACCTATCTGCCCGTTCGACCCTCGTTGTTCTGATTGACATTTTATTTGAATTTTTCATGAAAAACTATAAAGCATAACCAGCGGTATCGAAACTGCCTTTAAGCCACGTTCACTTCATTCGCTGCAACAATTGATTAACCGCCTTTCCACCTGAATGGAGACTCGTAAAGGACGAGAAACAACTGTTTCTTGCCACACAATGTTCTCAAGAGCCATCGAGAGGAACATCAAATCGTTTTTCCAACTACATCACCATCCTTATTCATGCCATGAAGCACATAAAATGGCCCTTGTCTATTCGACAAGGGCCATTGTCATGATCAAATACTTTTTCGTTCACTTCATTTGGCGCATGGTTGATCGTGTATCTTCTTGAAAAAACGAAATCTTTTCGCATCGCGAGAAAAGGAATGCTTGATACATAGTGACGTCAGCCGGGAAAGAATCTTAAACCATTTCACAGCTTTTTCTCGGATCGCCTACCAAACCGTGGTTCTCTCCCATTCATCATTTCAAATGACCAGGCACTGATTTCGTCAGCCGCCCAGAATGGGACAACGCAACAGGCGATGCGGCAGGACGCAAAATACGCATATTCTCACCTCCCTTTCCCTTCATCTCGTACGAATGACTGCGCATCAATCAGCCGGAGCACTTCTTTGATTTTTCGCTTTTCGTGAGGGCAAGGACGATCCCCTGTTCGCAGGCGGTACAACGGGCAATGATTCCCTTGACACGCCGGCCGGAAAAAGCAAGCTTGGCACTGTTCATCCGTTTCCTCTCCTGACGTTACCCATAGAGCGAGCTTATCCATATCGACATCCATCGTTCCATCGGCATGCAGACGGCCGATACGGTTATATTCCTCGTCAAAGGCGCATGTGCATTTATACACTTGGCCGTCGGCCCCGATGACGAAGGAATGTGGCTTCGCCGCATAACAAACCGCCCCAGAAGGCATCAACATCGACTCCACCATCGAGCTCATCGAAAGTCCTTTCTTGATTCCGTATTCCGTCAACTCCCATATTTTCACCTCTGCCGTCCGATGGTCACAAACCGGCAACCGCTCATCATTCGCCCCGCCCCATCTCCCAACGGGACGGCAAAACAGCTGAAAACGCCGGTCCCCGGCAAAGTAACAAGCCAGCTCGTCTAAAAACAGCGGAATCCGGTCAAGGTTGTCTTCATCAAAATTGACCCGGATGTCCACTTCAAATGATTCGTCAAGCGTCTGAATATCACGCAAATGGCCAAGAATCGTCTCGTACGTCGGTCCCCGATTCGCCAGCACCCGCCGCACATCATGCACGTCTTTGCTTCCATCAAGCGTCACCATAAAACGGGTCACTTCACACCGCAACAAACGCCGCATCGTTTCTTTCGACAAACCGTAGCCGTTCGTTGACATGTCCGCTTGATACGCAACGCCATACCGTTTCGTTTGTTCGATGATCACCGTGCTAATCTCTTCAATCACATCGATCGCCAACAGCGGTTCGCCGCCAAACCAGCTGACCGTCAAATGGGTGAGACGCGGAATCGTCTTCGTCAAAAAACGTTTCAACCCGTCAATGACCTCACGTTTCATCTGTCCGCGCAAAAACTCTTGATAACAATAGACACAACGGAAATTACACGCCTCCGTCGGCAAGATCACGAGATGCATCACATCCGTCCGGTGCAACGATTGATGCAAAAACTGCGCCCGTCGCTTCTCATCGACGTTCTCAGCGACAAGAAACCCACACTCCACCAGCGTTTGTTCCACCGGTGACAGTTCGCGGTCAATCCCGGTTCTCTTGAGCGCCTCAAGCACGGCGGCTCTCTCGCCTTCCGCCACCGCGCCAATCGCCCCTGTATAGCTATTGTAGAGAATCAATTCACCTTGCTTCGTTTGCGCCATCGCGTTAAATCGGGACGGAATCCACTTCATGTCTCCAACACCTTTTTGTTTACCATCCTATCAATCCTTGCCGTTTTCCGCTGTTAAATCGGTCACATTGGTACTCCTAGACAACCTCATTCATCAAGCTGCGGCACAGGCTAGACCGGCCATCGCCAAAGCGGCAAAGGCAATGGACAAATAGGCAACACTAAAGAGCCGCACAGTCAGCCGCCCTAGGAGCTATGATCTTCTCGTATTTTAACGATAGCCTATTCTGGGTCATTAACCGTATGCTTGGAATAAAAGAAGTGAAAGAACAAATTTTAACATGGTCAATTCCAACAACTCTTGCATGGGCTGTATCCTTAATCACGCTACTAATCGTTAATGCATTTTTTGGATAATATATAACTGTAGATGAGCAAATTCACTGACATAAATTGACAACTAAACAAAAAAGGAGACATGAACCCGATTCCTTGGTTAGAATAGATGTACCACCAACTATCCACAAGGAGGTTCATGTCTCATGAATAGATTAGCACATCACCAAGGAATCCACAAGTTTTTCTTCACGCTGGGGTTGACGCTGCAGCTTTCCAAACCGGTCATCAAGCATCTCATTCATATTGTCGATGCCTTGACCACCAAGGGATTCTCGGGAACATTGACTGATATTCATTACTGGAGCTTTCATCCGAATCATCGAACGACGCTCAGTCACTTTTTCACGAAAAGCCCTTGGAACGAGGAAAGGCTGCTTGGGAAGCTTCAAGAGTGGATCCTTTCCCAGGTCGAACGACTGGCCAAACGGAAGAATCAACCCCTTTTKGTTTCGATTGATGATACGATTTGCCAAAAAACAAAGCCTTCGTCACGGGCTGTGCACGCCATTCAAGGGTGCGACTGGCACTACTCGCATAAAGATCATCAATCGGTCTGGGGGCATTCGCTCGTTTGGCTGATGGTGCACACCTTCACGCAGGCGTTCCCATTTGCGTTCCGCCTGTATGACAAGAAAGCGGGAAAAAGCAAGATCGACCTGGCGATCGAGATGCTTTCCTCGCTCAAGGTGAAGCGGGCTCAGCCGGTGTATGTGCTCATGGATTCGTGGTATCCGTCCAAAAAGCTCATTGAAGCCTGCTTGAAACAGGGATTCCATGTCATCGCGATGCTCAAGACGAACCGGATTCTCTACCCGAAAGGCATCGCCATCCAAGCCAAGCAGTTTGCCCGCTATATCGAGTCCAAAGACACCCGCCTCGTCACGGTGGGGCAGGAGCGTTATCGCGTGTATCGCTATGAGGGGGCCATCCATGGCCTCGATGACGCGGTGGTGCTGCTGGCTTGGAAGGCGGATCAGCCGATGGCGCCGGAACATCTTCATTGCATCTTGAGCACCGACCGGGAACTCGGGGACGAAGACATCTTGCGTTACTACGCCCAGCGCTGGACGATCGAGTGCTTTTTCCGGCAGGCGAAAGATCAACTGAAGCTGGATGGATACCGCGTTCGCCACATTCGGGCGGTGAAACGGTATTGGGCGGTGGTGCTGCTCTCCTGCGTGTACAGCATCGCCGAATCCCGACAAAACCTCTCCRCCGGGCTGGAGCTTCTTCGGTCGCGGAAAGRCCACAGCGTCGTCGAGTTCATTTATGACGCTGCAAAGCAAGATATTCCCATTGATGTGATCAAAAAACAGCTCCGTATCGCGTAAGGGGTACCCTGTTTGTCTCTCTAACCATGGAAATTATTGTAATGAAAAATGCTCATCTACAGTTAATAATAAAAAGTGCTTCTGGTTCTCCCAATATATTTTCATTTAGGTGAGAAAAAGATCTGTTATTTCTAATATCATTTAATTTATGTAATAATTTACTGATGCTATTTATAATCGCGTTAAAATTTGGATCATTATCTACCTTAAAACAAGGATGTTCATTTTTTAATTTACTAAATATCTCTTGGATTGTGGGTCTGTCTTTTTCAAATACAATACCAGCTTCATCGCAAATTTTCTTTAAATAACCATGTAAAGCAGTATGCACTCGATCAACGGCAGATGCTGCAGAATGATTATTGATTAAAATTTCTGCTTGTTTTAATACTTCTTCTACAAGCTCATAATCTAATTCGTCAACTTTAATAAGGCCATTACCTTCGAGTTGACTTATCCATCCCTTTATTTTTGTATAAAGTCGCCTTTTGTTTTCTATTTCTGTTTTATTAAGAAAACCTTCTTCGAATCTATCTTCAAAATATTCTAACGGATATTTTTCTAATACACCCCGCAGAATTTTTGATTGTTGATATGCATCAGCTTCTGTAAGAATCTTAATAAATCTTTCTCTTGTAGTTCCTTCATAATCATTTGGATTAATGTCTAATCCACAATATGACGGATAAAATTCAGCATGCGATGCATATGAGGTAACTATTCAGCCACATCATAAAGTGAGCTGAATATTTTCTTCTTTCCTTGTCTATGATGTGAATACTGATAGACAAGGAGGTGAATCACATGTTGACGGTACAACAAGCTGTATTTACAGTTGAGAGCTTAATCGGCAAAGTCCAACAACAAAAGCAGCTCATTACTCACCAGCAACAAGTCATTGAGCAACTGTTGAAAGAAAACAAACAGCTACGCAAAGAAAATGAACAACTGAAGTACCGTGTTCAAGAGCTGGAAGCACGCACGAAAAAAAACAGCTCCAATAGCCATTTGCCCCCATCTTCTGACCGTTTTGAGAAAAAGCGTTCCTCCCGCGAGCCGTCTGGCAAAAAGCCTGGTGGGCAAGAGGGACATGAGGGGAAGACGCTCCGTCAAGTGGAACATCCACATCATCGTGTCGTCCACCGTGTGCATACGTGTCAAGGATGTGGAGCTTCTTTGCGTGAAGTCAAACCGTTCAAAGTCGATATCCGTCAAGTGTTTGATGTCCCTCCTGTGGCGATCGAGGTGACACAACATGAACGTGAAGTGAAATCGTGTCCACATTGTCGATGCGTGCAACAAGCCGAATTCCCATCCCATGTCACGAATCATGTGCAATACGGTCCACGGCTCACGGCGCTCGTTGTTTATTTACATCATATCCAATTGATCCCGTACAAGCGTTTAAGTGATACAATCGAAGCGTTATATCAACACTCGATTAGTACAGGAACCCTTGCCAATATGGTGAAACGAGGACGCGAAGCGCTGGAATCAAATATGGACATCATCGAAGACGCCTTACTTGAATCCAACATCCTGCATGTCGATGAAACGAGTTTGCGCATCAATGGGAAACTCGCATGGGTGCATGT
>NZ_LLKS01000059.1:0-3607 GCF_001414205.1 Geobacillus sp. Sah69
GCTTAGGACCGCATACCCCACGATCGACTCCAACGTACGGGCCGCTTTGCGGTAGGAAGAGCACTCTACGGCCAACTCGACCGCCGTTTCCTCGAGGCAAGGACTGATCGATCGGGCCCCATCAAAGCCTAATTCGGCATCCAGCAAGAAGGTATAGTTCCCCGTTTGCCGGTCATAGTAGTAGTTCCGTCGAAACGTCACTTCTCCAAACAGCGTTTGGATCGTAGTCGGCCGTTTGTCTTTCAGCTGATACCGGCGCTTGTCCCGCGCTTCCGCCAGTTGTTGATCAATCTCCTCCAAAAGGGCCGCCAACAAGACAGCGAACACCTTTTGAAGAGTTCTGACTAATTGTTCCTCCAGCTCTTTTAATAAAGGCCATTCTGTGGTAAGATGTTTCATGGACTCTCTCCCTCCTGTTTTMGGTKGATGTTGRYMATCACCATCATAGCAGGGAGAGAGTCCTTTTTGCATGACATTTGCTTTTTTCTACCGCGCTTCGCTTGGTGGCCCCGACGAGCGTCGCGAACAAAAGTTCGCAACCCTCGTCGGGGATCATTYCKGAATGTCACCCACAAATATTTTACTCACACTTYACSSAACATGMMGAKATGGCTYARCCAAATGGAGGAGCGACTCAAGCAGCAACAGATGACGAAAGCTTCCCGATACATGCACTTCGCGCAGCCGGACGAGCTGCTGCAGCTTCAGCTCGCCGTCTAAAAGCGAGCAAAGTGCTTTTTTGGAGCCGTGCACCGTCAAGACGTTCCGTTCATCAGGTTCCCTTCCGGCAGTAAGCTCCTTGCCGAGCGCCACCATGGCGGTCTCTTCCTCGCTTTCAAAGCGAACATACAGCTGCTCATCCGGCAAAATCGGCAACAAATGGCGCAACGTTTGCATCCGTTCCATAAACTGTCCTACCAACTCGCACATTTCCATTGAGCATCCTCCCCCCATCTCCTTTGTCCTTTTATTTCCATGCCGAAGGGGGAGAATCCTTTACAAAAATCTCGACAGCCGCCGTGGCGAACCAACGCCGTTTTTGTCATTTCCCATGAAATGTGTCAAACGGCGTCAAAAAATGGCGGATCGTCAACGCGGCAAACGGGCGCGGATTGCTTCGTACAAATAAGGGACCGAATGGAACGCATACCATTTGCCGATGATCTCTCCGCCGGCGAAAAGAAGCAAGCACGGAACGCTTTCAATTTTCCACGCCGCCGCCTGCTCGGGGATGTAGTTGATGTCCGTTTCGCAAAACGGTATGTCCGGAAACAATTGTTCTAGGACAACAAGCATGCGCCTCGCCAACTGGCACGTGCCGCACAGTGGGGTATACAACGAAAGAGCGAGAAGCGGCTCCCCTTCCACCATTCGCTTAATATCGTTTCGACCGATTGTGTTCACTCGCCTCTTCCTCTCATGAACGATTCGATACGGACGTCAAAATGGGCGCGCAGCAGCACATGCGCCAAATGCCAGATCGGGGCGGCGGCCACTTCGCGATACGCCCGGTCAATGTAAATATGCCCTGCTTCCGGAAACACCCGGCGGAACTGCCGGCGCAATTTTTCCCCCGCCTCGTCGGCATCGGCGAGCACGTACACATCCCGCCCTTCGAGTTCATCGGCCAGCTCCTCAAGGCGCGCATCGCTGATCGTGCCGTTCGTGCAAATGATGACAACCGGCTCGTTCAGCACGGCCGCCACTTTTTCCTTATCTGACCGCCCTTCCACAATAATCACTTTTTCCACCTGTCGCATGTCCGACCCACCTAACGTGAATGAGGATACAATATTGTATGGCAACAGAAAAGCAACGGCCATCCGCCGTTGCCTCCTAACACCAGCCCGCCTCCCCGTCGCAGTCGACATATTTTTGATCCAGTTCAACGGTAGCGGTGACCCATTTTCAAATTTCCCATTTGTTCGCTTTATCCGTTTTTCCACGCTACAGCCGCAGGAAGCGGAAGGCGGCCGATGAGCTCGCCTCCCTCGTACAGTTCGATCGTGCGGCCGTTCCATTTGCCGGTGACCCGGTCCGTGACATCCAGTTGCTTCGTTTGCAACACCATCACGAGCACCCCTTTTTCATCACATTCCGGTATGTATAGGGGGCCCGGTTCGAAGCGAACTTTGCAGGAACGTTTATCCTTCGTTGATCATCGCTTCGTATTGTTCGGCCGTCAACAAGTTGTCCACTTCGCTTAAGTCTTTCGGCTCAATAACGATCATCCATGCTTTTTCATACGGTGATTCGTTCACATATTCCGGATTGTCGTTCAACGCTTCGTTCACTTCGACGACCGTGCCGCTGATCGGCGCATACAATTCCGAGACGGTTTTCACCGACTCAACGCTGCCGAACGGCTCGTTCGCTGTCAGTTCCGCGCCGACTTCCGGCAGCTCGACAAACACGATGTCGCCCAGCTCCGATTGGGCGAAATCGGTGATGCCGATGCGCACTTTATCCCCTTCGACGCGCACCCACTCATGCTCTTTCGAATAACGGAGTTCTTTCGGCGTGTTCATTAAATCCCTCCAGTGCGGCAAGTTGTGTTCTTTTTCATCATAACCGATTTTTCGCCAAAACTCACTGAATTCATTTCATTTCGGCCAAATTTTTTATATTTCCGTCGAAACGCGCCCGGCAAAACACGATTCGTAGTCTTGTTCGCGGAATCCGACCACGACCCGCTCGCCGTCCGTTAAAATCGGCCGCTTGACGAGCATGCCGTCCGAGGCGAGCCACGTGAGCATCTCGTCTTCCGAGGCGCCATCGAGCTTGTCTTTCAATCCGAGTTCGCGGTATTTCATGCCGCTTGTATTGAAAAATTTTTTGAGCGGCAGCCCGCTTTTTCGATACAAGTCGGCGAGCTGTTCTTTCGTCAGCGGCTCGTCGACCAAATGCACCGTTTGCACCTCAATGCCGTGTTCATCGAGCCAACGCTTCGCCTTCCGGCACGTTCCGCATTTTGGATACCAGTAGAGCGTCAGCGCCATCCGCATTCCTCCCTTTCATTCGACGGCTTGGAATTCATGGAAAAAGAAGCAGCAGGCAAACGCCTGGCACTTCCCATTATCACACAATATACCGTTCCGCTTCAATGAGGGCGGCAGCCGCCTCGCGTTTTTTCGCGATCACATTGATCGGCGTATGGCGCATCAACCGGCGGAGAGCGGCGAGCATCATCCGCAGCGTGTCGCCTTGTTCGACGGCGACAAGCGTTTCTTTCGCATGCACCTCAATTTCATCCTATTTCGCGCAGGAGACTCCCACTTCAACGACCAAAGGGAGTAAGTGGGAGAGGAATGCGCGTTCCCCTTTTCTTTTGTGTATGATAGAATAAAGGCGTGGAGAAAACCGTTTAATAAAGGCACTCCAATAACGGCTACTCGATGTATGGAGTTGGTTACAGGAAACGTTGTAACCGTAAAACATCGAGCGTAGATCCGTCTGTTGTGTGTGGAAGCCAAGTACTGCCAACAGACACACCGAGAGAATCGGTAACGATGCAGGCATGACCTGCGTCGTTGGGTAGTTGTCAACCTGCCCTGATGCAACCCCAAGTCAAGGAAGGAGGACGAAGTCCGYTTGYACTTCTGGGGAG
>NZ_LLKS01000060.1:0-35947 GCF_001414205.1 Geobacillus sp. Sah69
CGCAAACTCGTTTCATCGACATGCAGGATGTTGGATTCAAGTAAGGCGTCTTCGATGATGTCCATATTTGATTCCAGCGCTTCGCGTCCTCGTTTCACCATATTGGCAAGAGTTCCTGTACTAATCGAGTGTTGATATAACGCTTCGATTGTATCACTTAAACGCTTGTACGGGATCAATTGGATATGATGTAAATAAACAACGAGCGCCGTGAGCCGTGGACCGTATTGCACATGATTCGTGACATGGGATGGGAATTCGGCTTGTTGCACGCATCGACAATGTGGACACGATTTCACTTCACGTTCATGTTGTGTCACCTCGATCGCCACAGGAGGGACATCAAACACTTGACGGATATCGACTTTGAACGGTTTGACGTCACGCAAAGAAGCCCCACATCCTTGACACGTATGCACACGGTGGACGACACGATGATGTGGATGTTCCACTTGACGGAGCGTCGTTCCTTGATGTCCTTCTTGTCCGCCTGGCTTGTTGCCAGATGGTTGACGAGAAGAACGTGTGTTGGCAAAACGGTCAGAAGATGGGGGCAAATGGCTATTGGAGCTGTTTTTTTTCGTGCGTGCTTCCAGCTCTTGAACACGGTACTTCAGTTGTTCATTTTCTTTGCGTAGTTGTTTGTTTTCGTGACGCAAATGTTCATTTTCTTGAACGAGTTGATGAATGAGCTGTTTTTGTTGTTGGACTTTGCCGATTAAGCCCTCAACTGTAAATACAGCTTGTTGTACCGTCAACATGTGATTCACCTCCTTGTCTATCAATATTCACATCATAGACAGGAAAAGCAAAAAATATTCAGCTCACTTTATGATGTGGCTGAATAGTTACCGAACGGAATCGAACGTCTTTTGCGGACAAACACGCCTTCCTCCACGAGCAAGCGGTCTTCATCCCAAGCGTAGGTAAAGCGGAGCCAAGACAGAACCCCCATCACCACCGTGTATACGACAGCCGACAGCGGCACGATGAAATCCCGCCAAGAGAAGCCCGCCACCATGATCACAAGGAGCGGAACGACCATGTTTTTCAGTTCTTTTCCGACTCCCGCCATAATCGCAACGGGATGAAGGCAGCGTCTAGGCGTCATCTTCATCCACCAATTTCCATGTTGGTGATGCCTTTTTTCGACAATCGTTGACAGAACAACTGAACTATTATATTCTGAAATTATCTTTTTTGCTTAACCGCATAAAAGCAAAAAAGCACATCTATGAATCAACATTAGAGCAGAAAGGTTGTTGTCAACATGGAACAATCCCGTCCTCAGCTGCAAAAAGGACTATTGCCCCGCCACGTTCAGCTGATCGCGTTAGGAGGGATGATCGGCACCGGCATTTTTAAAGGAAGCGCCGAGGCCATTCATACCGCTGGACCAAGCGTCGTGCTCACGTACTTGATCGGCGGCGTGCTGTTGTTTTGGATTATGGCTGCACTGGCCGAGATGGCGATCGCGTATCCGGGTTCGAACGTTCAACATTTGATCCGCCGGGCGTTTGGCTTTCGCCTGTCATGGATCATCGGCTGGCTGTATTGGATCAATTGGACGTTGGTCACTGTTGTCGAACTGCTGGCTGCCGGCAGCTTTCTGAACTATTGGGTTCCGTCTGCGCCGTTATGGCTGCTTGCCCTCCTGTGCGCGTGTCTGATCATGGGGTTGAATCTTTTCCCTGTGAAGTATTACGGGGAAGCGGAATTTTGGCTGGCCGGCCTGAAAGTGGCGGCGCTAGTGGTGTTTATCGTGCTCGGGGCGGGCGTATGGGCTGGCGTGATCCCAAGCGGCATAAGCGGCTCATTTCCGTCTGCCAGCGACGGCGGATGGTTTCCGCACGGGTTTGCCGGAACGCTCAGCGCCTTGCTTATCGTGATGTTTTCCTATGGCGGAGCGGAGCTGATCGGGGTGGCGGTGACGGAGATGAAAGACGCCGAGCAGGTGCTGCCGCGCGTCATTCGCACCACAATCTGGCGGGTTGTCGGCTTTTATCTTTTGCCAATGGCCATCATTTGCGGCATTATGCCATGGAACACCGTTTCGGAAACGAACAGTCCCTTTGTCCAAGTGTTGGAAGCGATCGGGTTGCCCGGCGCGGCCCATGTCATGAACGCGGTGTTGCTCATTGCCGTCTTATCGGCGGCCAATACAGGCGTCTATGCGACTTCTCGGTTGCTGTACACCATGGCTGAACAAGGAGAAGCAAGCCGCCGCTTGCAGCGGACGACGAAACACGGGGTTCCGCTGTACGGGATGGGCATGGTCGCCATCTGCATCGCCGCTGGCGTGATCGGCGCCTACTTGGCGCCCGGGCGAATCATCGGGGAATTGATGACGATTCCTGGGTTTACCGTGCTCATCGTTTGGATGATGATCGGCGCCGCTCAGCTGAAGCTGCGGCCGCACTACAAAACGAAGCCGTTTTTCCGAACGAAAGGGTTTCCGTACACAACGATGGCGGCGGTCGGGGCGCTCGGGGCGATTTGGCTTGGCTTTTTGCTTCAAAGAGAGCATCGAATCGGTTCGCTTCTCTGCGTGGCCGTCTTGGTTCTCTTATTCATCTATTCCACTGTCAAAGAAAAGCAGCATCAAGCAACAAAAGCGCCCGGGCGAACGGCGTAACCAAACCGCCTCTTTTCGCTCGGGCGACAGCTAGAGACGGGCGTCCTTTCATCATAGACGGCGCCCGTCTTCCTTTTTTCGTGTCCAACCGTTCCCACGATATTCGTCCCATGCCCGCCAGGCCATGATCGCCATGCCGAGCGCGAGAATCAGCGCCTGTCCGTCCATCCGGTGTTCCGTCCATAAGTGATGCCCTGCCGCTCCGATGCCGTAAAGCACCCAAACCACTGAAAACCACATAACTCCCAACCAAAATCTCCGCATCGTTTCTCCCTTTCTTTCTCCCGTTTTGAAAAAATAGGGGATTTTCGTATAATTATACCACAATTTTCACAAATGAGCCGAAAAAAACAAGCCATTCCCCTATGCTCCAAGGGAAATGGCTGCGCGTTTTGCGGAAACACCGATGATGATTCGTTAGTTGGCCGGCGACAGCTCGTCTTCGGTCACCCATTTGTGGTTGGTCACTTTTTGACCAGTTTCCGTATCGATGTAATCGACCATATACACCGTCGTTTGTTTCGCCGAATCAATGACTGCTTTAGCCCCTTTCATCCCTTCCATGTGATCGGCATTCAAGACGACTTCATCGCCCGGCTGGAACGGTTTGTCTCCGGCGTTTTCGATTTCTTCGTGAATGACCCATTTATGGTTTTTCACTGGGTCCCCGCCTGTAGTTGGGGTGTATGTGACCGTATAGACGATCGTGTCAAAGGCACCGGTGACAGTCGCCTTGGCTCCATCCATTCCCGGCATATGGTCGGCATGGATGATGACTTGGCTTCCAACCGGATACTTTGGTTGTTTTGCCTCCTTCAATCCGGCCGGCACCTCTTTGGAGCCCGAGTGATTCATTCCTTCATGCCCGGTGTGAGAAGCTGTATGTTCCCTTGGCGCTTTGTTGTCGTTGGCACCGGTGCAGGCCGATAACAAGAGCGCTGCCATAACTGAAGTTGTTCCCAATAACATTTTCCAGTTTTTCATCGTTTTCACCCTCCTTGCCTTGTTAGCATACCGGACATTTTTGCAGATTTTGTGGAGATGGCCTTGGATTTGCCGCTAAAGGCCGTATGGCGCCTAGGCTGACTGTCCTTTTGGGCGGGGGCTGTTTCACCCCGCTGCTTTTTGCCCTATCTTTCGCCAGACGAACCACAAAAGAACGATCGATGCAACAGCGAGCATCAGTTTGCCCGCCCAAGCGGCCTCGAGGAATTGATGGACGGCATACGCTTCCATCCATAAAGCCGGGAGCTTGCCGAGTGAGCTAGCCGTTGCAAACACAGAAAGAGACGTGCGGCCGATGGCAGCAACGAACGTCACCGCCCCGGATGGCACAAACGGCAACAGTCGAAGCGCGAAAATAAGCCCAAACGCCTCCTTGCCACTTGCATGGAGCAACGGCTTCACCTTGGGATGGGAAAGCCATGTCGTCTCGCTCCATCGGCGAAGTCCTTTTCGATACAAGACAAACGAGACGACCGCTCCGATCGCCTCGCCGGCAAACGACACCCAAAAGCCGGGCCAAAATCCGAAAACGGTCAAATTGGCGGCAGTTAAAAAGGCGCTTGGGACGACTCCGAGCACGCTGATCACCACATTGCAGGCTAGACTCAAGAAGTACGCCGCTCCGCCGTATGCTTGAAGGAACTCAATCATCCGTTCTTCCATTTGACCCAAACGCCTCTCTTTCCGAAAATGGTTATGACTTGCGCCCTTCCCATTTGTAGCCGACGCCCCAGACCGTCTGCAAATAGTCGTCCACTGGGAACCCCGCTTTCCGCAATTTTTCGCGGATGTTTTTCATGTGGGAGTCAACGGTCCTCTCTTCCGTATCAGCGAGATAGCCCCATAGCGATGCGATGATTTGCCCGCGGCTGAACACCTGATTCGGGTGCTTTAACAGCAGCCCCAAAATGGCAAATTCTTTCGGCGTCAACGCAATCGGCTTATCTTCGTAGCGGACCGTATGTTCCTCTTCGTCCCATACAAGCCCGGCCGCGCGAATGGCGGAACGACCGCCAGCTGTACGGCGCAGCACCGCTTCAATGCGAGCAAGCAGTTCCCCCTCGTCAAACGGTTTCGTCACATAATCGTCCGCTCCGATTTTCAATCCTTGGACAATATCCGCCGTCTCATCGCGAGCGGTGACCATCATGATCGGCACATTCGAAAACGATCGAATGCGGCGGCACGTTTCCCATCCGTCGAGTTCTGGCATCATGACATCAAGCAGCACCAAATCGGCGTGATGGCGCCGCAAATAGTCAATGGCTTCCGCCCCTGAACGCCGTTTCACGCAACGGTAGCCGTTCGGCGCTAAATACAATTCCAATAAATCGAGCATCCGCTCTTCATCATCAACCAACAGCAAGGTATACATCATTATCCCTCCGGCAGCGTAATGAGGATGGTCGTTCCTTTTCCTTGTTCGCTTCGAGCAGCGATCGTTCCCCCGTGCGCCTCGACGATTTCTTTGGCAATCGCCAAACCGAGTCCGGTCCCGCCGCTTGTCCGCGACCGCGATTTGTCAACCCGATAAAACCGCTCGAAAATCCGGGGCACATCTTCCGGTGGAATACCGGTTCCTTCATCGGACACGGCAATGACGATTCCTTGCTTTTGAAGGTGAACGGCGACGGCCACCGTCGTGCCAGAAAACGCGTACTTTCGTGCATTGTCAAGCACATTGATCATCACTTGCTCGAACCGCTGCCGATCAATCGCAGCCATGACCGAACCGGGGCACTGGCACACAAGCGACAACGATTTTTCCTGAAACGCGGGGCGCAGTTTTTCACACAATTTTGTCAAAAACGAACAAAGATTTGTCGGTTGCTTTTCAATCTGGAACGAGTGTTGCTCCAGTTTGGCTAATTCAAACAAATCTTTGACCATCTTTTCGATCTTTTCCGCTTCTTCGTAAATGATCGCCATATAGTTCGCCCGTTGCTCCTCAGACAGATGCGGACGCCTAGCAATGTCGGCGTATCCTTTCACATACGTCAGCGGCGTGCGCAATTCGTGAGAGATGCTCGCTAGAAATTCGCTCCGCTCTTGTTTCAAATACGCCAAATCGTTGGCCAGCGTTTGAATCGCTCTCCCGAGTTGCGCCAGCTCGTCGTTGCCTTTCATCTCGAGGCGGACGGAAAAATCCCCCCGGCTGAGCGCTTCGGTCGCTCGCTTCATGCGAAGGAGCGGCATCGTGATGGCGCGGGAGAAAAAGGCGATGGTCAACACGGTGATCGCCACCGACAGCACGCCAACGACAATAAAATGATGCTTCAGTTTATACACCATCGTCCGGATCGAGCGAGTGTCTTGAAACATATACACATATCCCCTTGTTTTCCCCCCGATTTGAATCGGGCTGACGGCTGCGATATGCGACGCCCGCTTCCAGTCGGTTTCGACCATCATTCCCCGGCGGGGAATATGACGGCCGTTCGTTAAAGGAATGAGGCGCTTGGCAAACGGAACAATGCCGCTAGATGCCGATACAATTCGGCGCCGGGCGTCCGTGATGGCGACATCGGTTTCCGCCTCTGATTCCATCATCACGACATGCGCCAACGTCGTTCGATCGTTATTTTTCTCCAAGACGTTGCGGTGGCTGTTTCCCCGCGCTATCAGTTGCGCGAATTCTTCCTCGATGCGCGCATGGACGAGCGTAGCGTAGAGGGAAACGAACAGCACCATTTCAATGGCCAAGACAAAGGCAAAAAACAGCATTCCGAGTTTCCATGACAGTTTTCGCACGGATTCCTCTCCTCATCCATCAAGTCCGAGTGTCATTTCAATTTTACTATTTTATTTGGCAAATGTGCAGAAAGTGTGGAGATGCAGCTTTGCGCCACGCCAAGGCGTCTTGTCCCGCCAAGGAGACAAACCTTGACGGATGCGTCTTTTTCCTTCTTCCTTTATACTTAAGAAGCAGACTATGCTCATGTAGAGACGACAGAAAGGGGTTTATCGATGAAATCGCTCGTGTTAGCGGAAAAGCCGAGCGTCGCCCGCGACATCGCCCGCGTGCTCGGCTGCAAGCAAGCACATAAACATTATTTTGAAGGAAAGCAGCACATTGTCACCTGGGCACTCGGCCATTTAGTGGAGCTGAAGATGCCGGAAGACTACGACCGAAAATACGAAACATGGCGGCTGGAGGACTTGCCGATCATCCCAAAGAAAATGGGCTTGAAAGTCATTCGGCAAACAAGCCACCAGTTTCGCGCCATTGAACGGTTGGCGAAACGACCGGATGTGAAAGATGTCATCATCGCGACCGACGCGGGCCGCGAGGGGGAACTGGTCGCGCGCTGGATTTTAGAGATGATCGGTTGGACGAAGCCGATTTGGCGGCTATGGATTTCGTCGCAAACCGACCGCGCCATCCGCGACGGCTTCCGCCAACTCAAGCCCGGGGTGCAGTTTGAACGCCTGTATCAATCGGCCGTCTGCCGCGCGGAAGCCGACTGGCTGATTGGGTTAAACGTCTCGCGCGCCTTGACGACCAAATACAACGATCCGCTCTCAGCCGGGCGGGTGCAGACGCCGACGCTTGCGATGATCATCGAGCGCGAACGCGAGATCCAATCGTTCGTTCCCGTGCCATATTGGACAATTCGGGCCAAGATCGGGTCCATCACAGCCGTATGGGAGCGGCATGGCGGACATCGTCTGTTTGACCAAGACGAGGCCAACCGGCTGATGACTCGTCTCAAAGGCCAGCCGGCGCGCGTCACATCGATCAAACGGAAACGAAAAAGCGAGTCCGCCCCGTTGCCGTATGACTTGACCGAACTGCAGCGGGACGCAAACAAGCGGTTTGGCTTTTCGGCGAAAAAGACGCTCTCGGTGTTGCAGCGACTGTACGAACAACACAAGCTTGTCACGTACCCGCGCACCGATTCGCGTTATTTGCCAAGCGATATGGAAGCGACGATGACCGAGCGGTTGTTGGCGATGAAATCCGGTTATGAGGACGTCATCGTTCCGCTTCTCGCCAAAGGCAAAGCCAAAGCAGCCAAGCGGGTATTTAACGATGACAAAGTAACCGATCATCACGCCATCGTTCCAACGGATGAGCGGCTCGACCTTAGCAGGCTGTCCACTGATGAGCGCAAGCTGTATGATCTCATCGCCCGCCGTTTTTTGGCGCTTTTCTACCCGCCGCATGAATCCGAAACGACGACAGCCGTCTTTGACATCGGCGGCGAAACGTTTGTCGCCAAGGAGACGGTGGTTGTCAACGCCGGATTTCAAGCCGTTCTCAGCAAAGAAGACAACAAGGCCCAACCAACGTTGTTGCATCTCGCGGAAGGCCAGACGCTCCCATCAGTGCAACTTGAGCTGGAACAATCGTTCACGGAACCGCCTGCCCGTTATTCGGAAGCTGACTTGCTCGCGCAAATGGAGAAATACGGGCTCGGCACGCCGGCGACAAGAGCGGACATCATCGAACGGCTGGTTGAAACCGAAGTGGTCGAGCGAAAAGACGGACGGTTTTATCCGACAAAAAAAGGGAAACAGCTGATTGAGCTCGTCAATGAAGAGCTGAAATCGCCGGAATTGACCGCCCGCTGGGAGCGGGAGCTGGAGGCGATCGCCCACGGGAAAGGAAATCCACGACAATTTTTGGCCAACATCCGCCGGCAAACGCAGCAGCTCGTTGCCGAAATTAAGCAAAGCGAGCAGGTATACAAAGCGCCAAACCTCACGAATCTGACGTGTCCAGAATGCGGCGCGCTTTTAAAAGAGCGGAAAACGAAAGACGGACGGATGCTTGTCTGCTCGAACTTAGCGTGCCGCTACCGCCGTCGGCGCGATCCGAAACTGTCGAACCGCCGTTGCCCGCAATGCCACCGGCGTATGGAAATGCATGAAGGAAAAGCAGGACTTTATTTCCAATGCCGCCCGTGCAATATTGTCGAAAAAGCGGACGAGACCAAACGCATCGCCGCAAAAGGAAGCGAACGGGCGCTGCTGAAAAAATACAGCCCGGCCAACGAATCGTTTGGCACGAGTTTAGGGGAGCTGCTCAAGCAGGCGTTGAACGAAAAAAAGGAATGAGGTTGCCGCACCGCGCTAGGGGCTAATGCCCCTGGCGGTTTCTTTTTCATCTTTGAATCTGAAACCTCCCTCTCATTGCCTCGTATATATAGATAAATCTATCACAAAGGAGCGATCACGATGTTGAAAAAATGGCTAAAATCCCTTTTCGGCCATCCCCATCATCCGTCGCACTACCATAAACATTACAGCAGCAGCGACCACCATTATTACAACCCGACGTATCATTCGCACCACCACCCGTCCCAGTACGGGCATCATCACTACAAAAAGAAACATCATAGCGGCAGCTTCTTCTCAAGCTTTTTCGGCAGCTGATGAAACGGTTTTTTGAACGCCATCCGTTCGTTTCCCACTGGGTTGATCGGCCGCATCGGGGCGGGAAGGTGCTTTTGGGCCGCTATGAAATCATCGAAGAGCTTGGGATGGGAAGCTACGGCATCGCCTACAAAGGGCGCGATCACCTGACAGGCCGTCTTGTCGTCATCAAACAAGCGCGGCGGACAAAAGGCGAAGACGGCCGCCGCTTGCTTCAGCGCGAAGCTGACGTGCTCGCCCACCTGCGCCACCCGCAAATTCCGAGGCTGTATGATCGGTTTGTGGAGCGCGGACAGCCGCATCTCGTGATGGAGTACATCGAAGGAGAAACCGTGGAAGACTTGATCTTCAAACGGGGAGTCACGTATACGGAACAGGCAGCGTTCCAGCTGCTGCGCGACGTGTTGATGGTCGTGTGCCACCTGCATACTTTGGGGATTGTCCACCGCGATTTGCGCATCCCGAACATCATCTGGCGCGATGGAACGGCGGCGATCATCGATTTCGGCTTGGCCTGCCGCATCGGCGAACCGGTGGATTTCCGCGATGACGACCCGCTTGAGAAACGGTTGCGGCGCGAACCGCATCCACGAAGCGATTTCTATGCCCTTGGACACTTCACCTTGTTTTTATTGTATTCTGCCTATGAACCGACAAGTGACGAGGAAAAAAGCTGGGAAGAAGAGCTCGATTTATCACCAAACGCTCGTCGGATCTTGCGGAAAATGCTGCAGCTGGATGCGCCGTATGACCATGTTGACGAGTTGATCGACGACGTGGATCAGTTGCTCGCAGAACCCATCCGGAATCAAGCAGGGGCGCTTTGACGTTTGATCGCACCGTTCCCCGACCAGCCACCCCTTTTCCCCATTTGGAAAGGGGGCTGTTTCAACACCATGCTGTTAAGGAAAAAAGAGGAGCCGCAGTTTTGGCTCCTCGTTTATCCATCGATAAGGTCAGCGGCGCTACTGGTGGTTCGGCCTTCATCATCTCCCCTGTCTTGAAATTTAGAAAAAGAACGATCGACACACGGAATCCAATGACTGCAACCGCTCGATCAGCCCCTGCAAATCGCACGTATGGAGCGTATCGCTCAGTTCGCGGCCTTCCTCCGTCACCAAGTACAAGTGAATTTCCATGCATCCGTCCCAGCGAACGTTGGCGTCAAGCCACCCATCTTCGCTCTCGAGCTCCAGCCCGACCGTCTCCCCTTGGTCATTTTCGTGTTTTGTTTTGATGACCCATACCATCCTTTGTTCCGCCCTTTCCTGTTCGCCGCCTCACTCTTGTTGTTCCGCCCCGATTCCTGACACCGGGGAGCCAGTGGACGTATGTTCATTCACCCAACGGAGTGCCGCGTCCACCACTGCATCGGCGTCAGAAAGCTGGGTGCGGTGCTCAATGATCCAATTGAGCCCGTCTTGCGGATCAAGGTTATGTTGTAAACATTCCACCAAAAATGATTGGACACATGCCACATCGCTCCACTCCCACGCTCCGCACTGGCGGCGCCAAATCGCTTCGATCGCATCTTTCCCAAATTGCATTGAGTTCCTTCCCTCCTGTTGCCCATATTGTCATCCATAGTATGCCTACAACAGATGACAGGGCTCCACAAAAGAAATTGGCGGGAAAGGATTTGATTTCCATTTGTACGGCATCCATCAATGGCCATACTGAGAATATGGAGGTGTTGGTTCATGAGAGAACCTTGGGAAGAACGCAGCGCCGCTTCCAACCTGCCGCGCTATACCCCGGGAATCGGCGTTCCCGATGAAATGAGTCCGATTCGCGATATCGCCCGCGGCTTTGAAAACGGACGGCCGCCGGTCATTGAAATCACGCCCGCTGACGGCCGCCAACAAGCGGACGATATCGATTTTCCGCCCGTTGACCGGGCGTTTTGAAACGTCGAGCCACAAAAGAGGATGTCACGCTGTTTGGCGGACATCCTCTATGCGTTGATGGCGCTATGCGGGTTGAAAATTGAGAAACAGGTGGAGCTAGCATTATTTTGTACTAAATCACCAACCTCCTAGCGGCCTAGCGGCGGAGGAATCGGCCGGCTCAGCGGCGCACAGACGCCCACGGCCGCCCGTTCTCCCAATGAACGCGCATATGGAGGCGAAACGCCGCTGAAAGCCGCTCATCGGTCAGCACATCCTCTTTTCGCCCAGCGGCGGCAATGCGCCCGTCTTGCAAGAGCAGCACATGGGTGATCGATCCCACAATCTCTTCAATATAGTGGGTGACGTATAATACATGGCACGGACGGGACACGACCTGTTCGATCAAGGAAAGCACTTCTTCACGCGCCAATAAGTCTAGGCCAACGGTCGGCTCATCCAAGATCAGCAGCTTCGGATTTGCCATCAGCGCCCGGGCGATCAACGTTTTTCGCTTTTCCCCTTGCGACAGCGTCGCGTATCGCTTCCCTTTTACCGCTTGCAGGCGGAACGATTCCATCAATGCCTCCGCTTGATCCCGATCCTCGCTAGTTACTGCATCATACAGGCCAATCGTTGCAAACTTGCCGCTGATGATGACATCTTCAACCGTTTCCGTTTGCAGCGTGTCGTGAAATTGATCAAGGAGCGCGCTGCTGACAAACCCGATGTGCCGGCGCAACTCCGGCAGACTCGCCTGTCCAAACCGATAGCCCAATACTTCAACATCCCCGCGCGTCGGGTACTGATAGCCGGTGACGATATTGAGAAGCGATGTTTTCCCGGAGCCGTTTAGTCCAAGAATCGCCCATTGCTCGCCTTCTTTTACTTCCCAGTTTATATCGCGCAAAATCGTGCGCTCTCCTCTTGCCCATGACACATCGCGCATGCGGATGATGACGGTCATTGTTCCTCTCCCTTTTGTCGTTCGTATGGACGGTCCTGATAGAAAAAGTTGGGCAACATGGTCGTGTTGTCATAAGTTCGGTGAAAAATGTGCGTTGTCGCCGGAGAAAGAGGCGGAATCAGCCATGTCCAATCGCCGGTGACATGGCGGCCGGCTGCTTTCTCTTGCTGTTCAAACAACTGAAATTGGCGCGCGGCGGTATGATGGTCAACGATGCTGACGCCCGCCTTTTTGTAGGAATACAAAACCGCGATATTCAATTCGACCAACGCCTTGTCTTTCCATAATGATGCGTTGGAGTTGGTGTCAAGCTATGATAAACTGTTCTGCTTTTGTCATCAACTGCTCATCGTGCTGTCTGAGCTTATCGCTCTCGATCGTTACCATATATGCTTCTTTTCCTCCACTTCGCCGTCATTCCAATTCCAATCAAGAGGCAAATTCCCCCGACCCACCACATTTGCTCGATAAACATCGAAATCGCCAAAAAAATGAGCGCAAAACCAAGCAGTCGACGGATCGACATGATTCTCTCCCCTTTTCCCCGCCATCGAGCGCTCTCCCATCGCGCAAAAGCAGCAGTGAACAATGCTTGGGAGACGTCTATCCTACGGGGCAATTGAGAGTCAACTACCCCCACTTCGCGAACGCTTGAAGTGGGGGCTTGCAACTCCCCAGAAGTGCAAACGGACTTCGTCCTCCTTCCTTGACTTGGGGTTGCATCAGGGGGCAGGTTGACGACTGCCCAACGACGCAGGTCATGCCTGCATCGTTACCGATTCTCTCGGTGTGTCTGTTGGCAGTACTTGGCTTCCACACACAACAGACAGACCTACGCTCGATGTTTTGCGGTTGCAACGTTTCCTGCAACCAACTCCATACATCGAGCAGCTGTGATTGGAGTGCCTTTATTGAACGGTTTTCTCCATGCCTTTATTCTATCATACACAAAAGAAAGGGGGAACGCACATTCCTCTCCCACTTACTCCCTTTGGTCGTTGAAGTGGGAGTCTCCTGCGCGAAATAGGATGAAGCAACGCTCTCGTCCCTATTGTAACAGATGCTTCCATAAAGAGAACAGACAATTTTCAATGAAACAAACCACTTTGAACAGCTTTTTCCTTCAGCACGCGCATCCACGTGCTTAACGGGCCTTTCAACACAAGCCCAGCCAAAAGGGCGGCAACGGCAAACAAGAGAAGCCGCTTGACGTCATGCTCAACATTTTCCCATACGATCCCGCCGACTGCCTCGCGCATGATGTCAATGGCGTAGGTAAACGGCAGCCAAGGGTTTAATTGCTGAAAGAACGGAGGAATCAGCTCAATCGGATACGTGCCTCCCGCTCCGGCAATTTGCAAGACGAGCAACACAATCGCCATCGCTTTTCCCACATTGCCGAACAAGGAAACAAGCGAAAAAACCACCGCCATAAAGACAAAGCTGCACAAAAGGCCGAACGTCATGAACCATCCCGGCTCACGGACGAAAATATTCGGCAAGATGAAAGCCGCTCCAGCTGTCACGACCATCGCCTGCAAAGCATTCAGCGTCCAAAAGGTCAACAGCCGTCCGACATATTGTTCCCGCCCATTCGCTTCCGAAAACGAAGAAGGATCGGTCGACAAGACGGAAACAAGCAACAAACATCCTACCCATATGGCCAGCACCGTGTAAAATGGATTCATGCCCGAACCATAGTTCGGCAGCGGGAAAAGGCGGAACGTTTTGACGTCAACCGGGTGAGCAAAAAACGCCCCTTTCGCCTGTGGATCTTGTTTCAACAAGCGAATCAGTTCGTCGATGTCGGTTTCTCTTTTGATTTTCGATAGGAAGGCGGCCAGCTCGCGGACCTGGCGGGAGAGAAATGGATATTGAGCCTGTGCGGTCTTTAGCGCTTGTTGCGCGGCCGCTAAATCACGATCTGTGTTTGACAACCATTGCTCTGCCTCATGTAACGCTTGATCCATGCGAAGAAGCGTTTGTTTCGCTTGGCGCACCTGTTCCCCTGTTTGATTCCATTTTGCCCGCAGCATAGGTAGCAGCCGTTGGCGATATGCTTGATCAAGTTGCTGCGCCTGTGCGTCCAATAAGGCCATTTGTTCACGCAGGTGAGTGATCTCCCCTTCGACGCCTGTTGGATGTTGTTTCACTAGCGCCGCTGTTTCTTGAATAGACGCTAGCGTCTGCTCGATACGGCTGACTGTGCGTTGCACAGGTTGAAGCGAAGAGGAATCAATCGTCCCCTCCCATGTTCTCAACGTTCGGCGCAATTGCTGAACCAATGGGCTCGCGTCTGTTGCCGCCTGTTGGATGAGAGCCGCCCAACGCGCTTGCTTTTCCGGTGTATCGAGGGACTGTGGCGTCTGCTCTGCAAAGGAATAGAGCGCATGAACCGCCATTTCCACCGGCTTTTCCCATAAGTGCGATGAAGCATTGACTTGCATGAACAACTTCTCAACGCGGCCTGTCCATTCTAAACCGCGCCGCACCGTTGTTTTGGCAGCCGGCAGAAGCTCGCGGCCTGTACGAACTAGTGATCTTGCCTCTCCCACATCGCGATCTAGGGCTTTCAATTGTCGTTGAATCGTTGGCAATTCGTTTTCCAAACGAAACACGAACGCTTCAACGCGGCGAATGGTGGGAAGCTGCTGTTCGAGCGTCACTCCCGCTTGGTGGAACAAGGAAAACAATGCGGTATTGACCACCCTCACAAACTCATCGCTGACTCGCGCTGACAATGTACTTGCTCCGCGCTCCGTGATTTTGGGAGCGATGGCGTTCCGTTTGTCGTTTTCATAATAGTAAATAACCGCCCTTTTCGGACGTTTCTGCACTACAGTGGCTAATTTAGCCGAGAAATCAGCCGGAATGACGATCGTCGCAAAGTAGTCTCCCCTCCGAACGCCTTCCATTCCTTTTTTCCGCGTGACAAATCGCCATCCCAACTGGTGGTTGTTTTTTAAGGTCTTGACGATCTCATCGCCAGCGTGAAACCGGTGACCGGCGAGCTCCGCCCCTCGGTCTTCGTTCACGACGCCGACCGGTAAATCCTCTGTATGGGCATAAGGGTCAATCGAAGCCTCTACATTGATCCAAGCGTAAAGCGATGGAAGAATGATCAGGCCGAGAGCCAATATGGATGCGGCCCAGTTGGTCGTGAGATGTTTCAAATCGCTCATATAAATGCGCCATGCCTGTTTCACTTTGATCCACTTCCTTTCAAGTCGATCATGCTGTTGTTAGTATGAGCGGATCACGGAAAACTAAACCAACTTGGCCAGTCCTAACGAGGTTGACGATCGACGCCATCGTGCTCGCCACGACGGTTGGCGGCGGCTGGATTGCTTGCGGCGCAGATCGCACTCGGCCCCTAGTTGTCTGGTTTGACCTCCCGCCTGCTATTGTGACCATCCATTTTCTCATAGCGTTTCTCTTGGCTGGCGCTGCTGTTGATCGATCTATATTAAGTTGCAATTTTGTTTTACATCTCACATTTCGCACCCTGAATAAAAATTCAAAATAAGCCTGATTTGAGTGAATAAAAATTAGTTATTTTACAATATTTGTATAAAAATTTATTTTTATGCGAATATTTTGGTTATTTTTTGTATATTATGCAAAGGTTGCGAAATATGAGTTACATGGCATTGTTCGCTCTTCTTGTCACCGTGCCAGCTTGTTAGGTGATAAAGTAAAGACGGGACATGGAAGTCGGAAATTCTTTATTACAACCTATGCGACCGGTCCGCCAAATGACGTCAAGCCGAGGCGAAGCGCCGTAATTGCGACCTCCCAGACGGAACCGTATCGGTCTGCTGCTTGTTTCTTTGCAGCCATGGATCCCGCTCCTTTCGTTCACGAGAATGGCATGCTACAATCATATCATCATGCACGAGAGGAGAGGATACCATGAACGTTCGAACGATGGCGACAAACGGTTTGATCGCCGCCGTGTATATCGCCGTGACGGCGTTCATCCAGCCGTTTGGCTTTACGAACATTCAGTTTCGCGTCTCAGAAATGTTAAACCACCTAGTCGTATTCCGCCGAACATACGCCGTGGGCATCGTGCTCGGCGTCTTTTTGGCCAATTTGTTTTTCTCGCCGATTGTCGCGTATGATCTTGTATTCGGCGTCGGCCAGTCGGTGCTGGCGCTTCTCATCACGATTGTTTCTATGCGTTATGTCGAGAACATTTGGGCGCGTATGGCGATCAATACGTTGTCGTTTACCGTGACCATGGCCATCATCGCCTTTGAACTAAAGCTCGCGCTCGGCTTTCCGTTTTGGCTCACATGGCTGACGACGGCCATTGGCGAGTTTGTTGTCATGGCGATCGGCGCACCGATCATGTATGCGGTTGGCCGCCGGATCGCTCCAGAAGCCTTCCGGGCCGCTGACGGCCGCAACGACTGACCAAGTGTTCCTACGGCATCGAGCGCACCGCCCATTCGATGATCAATGAACAGACGGCGGCAAGCATCGACGCCGCCGTCATCGTGTGCGCCCGGCACGGGTGCAGTCTATAGGGTGAAAGTCCCGAACTGCGAAGGCAGAAGTAGCAGTTAGCTTCTGCGGCGACGCAGAATCTGAAGGAAGCAGGCGGCAAACAGGGATGAATACGGGGGCGAAAGTGAAGGATGGTGAGGCTGACAGCAACCCCTCCGCCCCATACGACAAGACCCACGGGCGTCATAAGCACGTCCCAGTCGCTAATCCAGAGATAAATCACAGCCGCATGGCAGGCCAGCAGCGCGTATATAGATGCAATTTGAAGATTTACCATTTGCAGCTTTTATCGACTGTCAGGCGACCGAACAACGCCGCTTCACAGACCCATATATGGGTTTGTGAAGCAGGTGGTTGTTCGGTCTTCCGTCACGCCTTGGCGTGACGGGGCAAGCCTATGGCTTGCCTTCGACAGTCGAAAATGGACAAACCGCTTTTCCGTCAAGGATATGTTAAACTTCTTCGTTGCATCTATCCTGAAAATACCCGAACTCCAAAATGTGTAAAGTTGTAAAATTCAACATAGAGGTCTTTTCATCCCTCCGATGGTGACGAAATTTTTTTGTCATGGGAGTCTATATAGATGCTCGTTTTCACCGCTCTCCCTCCACCCGATACGAAGGCTGGGCCTTCGAAACAGCCGAAGCCGACCGTCCCCCAGACGATCCATGTCCATGGATGGCGCTTCATGTCGCGCCAAACCGGACCGAGATTGCGGCGGGCAAGAAGAATGACAAACAACAGCGGAACCATAAAGAAAAAACGAAGTGACGAGCTCCACGTCCAACTCCCGCCAGCTAGTTCCATAGACCGGTTCAATATGAACGTAACGGCAAAAAAGAACGAGGCGGCAAGGCCGAGGGCCATTTCCCGCATGGTCGGTCTCTCCCCTCCTGTGATTAGATTCATCATGTGGCAGAGCAGTTTTATTTTATCGCATTATTGAAAATTTTTCTATTTGTTTATTTGATTATTTAGAACATAGTTTTTTATGATAATAAGTACACAATAAGAATTGATCAACCCGAAACAGTGCTTCCAGGCGGCAATTCTATCATTAACGAATCAAAAAAACGTCATAATGCGAACGATGTCAGCCGGCGCCGCAAGAACGGCGATCCATAAGCGCCGGTTGGCGAATACAGCCATCAATGTCCCTCCTTGGCAAACAGTCCGTTCGGTTTGACCGTTAAAATGATGACGAGGATGGCAAAAGCGATAATGTCTTTGTAGTCGTTCGACACATACGTCGCTCCCAAGCTTTCGCTGAATCCCAAAATAGTCAATGGCCATTTGCAAAAGCCGCTCGGCCGCTCCGACCGCACGAGCGCCGACGACCCAGCGGGCGTAGCCGATCCACTCAAGCCCAAGCTTATAGCCGTGATGCAGCTCGCCTAAAATGTTTTCTTCCGACACGCGCACGTTTTCGAAAATTAAGCTGGCTGGACGCTCATTGCGCAATACTTCATTTTCGAGCGGCATCAATTCTTTTTCGACAAACTTGCGGATCGCTTTTTGCACCATGCGCTGCTCGTCCGTTAAGCGCAAATACATGATGGTCCCCTCCGTTTTCCGTTACGCCTTTATGCTCGGCTCCACTCATCAAAATACCAACCGGTTGGTATGTTATCTTTATTATATTAGAATGTTCTGAAAAGTACAATACCTTTTTTGATTTTTTGTCCAACGGGAAAACGCCATATGTGTTCTCCCGTTGGCATGAAATCTATCGATCTATTCCGCCTGTATTTGCTTGCGCACGCTAGCGACCGTTTCCCCGATTCCGCCATAAATGACAAGGTCAAACATCCCGTCCATTCTTGTCGCTGTTTTGTTGATCAATACTTTCCTTGTTGCCGGCGATTCGGCGGCGACATAAAACGGGATTTGATTCACGGGCGCCACTTCCAAACTTGTTCCCATCGCCAGAAGCAAGTCGCTGGCGGCCGCCGCAGCAAACGCTTCTTCCATGCGCGGCACGAGCCCGCCAAACAAAACGACATCCGGTTTGACAATCGTCTGGCACTTTTCACAGCGCGGCACCTCGTGACGGTTGATAAACGACAGATCATACTTGTTGCCGCATGACGGGCATGTCGCCGTCTGCAGCGTGCCGTGCAGCTCAATGACATTCGTGCTTCCTGCTTTCGTATGCAGCCCGTCAATATTTTGCGTCAAAATCGTCACCGTCTTGCCCATCTCCTCAAGCCAGCGGAGAAACCGATGCCCGTCATTCGGGGCAAAGCCGCCCATCATTTTTAATGAAAACATCCGCTTGAATCGACGCCAAAAATCAATCGGATCTTTTTTGTAATAATGCTCTGACAAATAATATTCGACATGGTCCTCTTGGGCGTAAAGGCCGTTTTCGCTGCGAAAATCAGGAATGCCGGACTCCGTGCTCATCCCGGCCCCGGTCAGAACGGCGATTGTATTCGCCTCTTTGATCCATTGCGCCAGTTGCCGGATTTTGTCCACTTTCGTTCTCTCCTTTCTTACGAACCTCTTGGACTTCGGGAATGGGAGCTGGGGGCTCCTGCCTGCAGCGAGGCTACCGTAAATTGAACCCTTTCCCTTCCACAAACTCCTTCATGTACATCCGGACTTGGCGGCTGAGCATATCGGCCATCTGCCCGGTCCATGTGTCGCGGCGCCGGCCGTTTGTCCGCTGCTCATAATATGCCGAAACCGTTTCGTTGTAGCGTTGCAATTGTTCGAGGAATCGGGCGCGGTCTTGGTTGTATTCGTCCTCATGATAAACGTGTTCAAACGGCAACCGCGGCTTTTGATCCGGCGTTTGTGCAGGATAGCCGACGGCAAGCCCAAACAGCGGAATGACCCGCTTCGGCACATTTAGCAGCGCACATACTTCCGGCAAGTTGTTGCGCAGCCCGCCAATGTAGCAGATGCCAAGCCCCATCGACTCCGCGGCAATGGCGGCGTTTTGCGCCGCAAGCGCCGTGTCAATCAGCGCAACCATAAACTTTTCCGTACTCTCAAGCGATGGAAGCACGTCTTTTCCTTCTAGCTCGCCAATGAGCTCATGGCGGTGAAAATCAGCGCAAAAGACAAAGAAATGGCCGTTATGCTCGACATAGGATTGATTTCCCGCCAACTCGGCGAGCTTCCGTTTTTTCTCCGGATCTTTCACCCCGATGATCGAGTACGCTTGAACATAGCTTGAAGTGGATGCCGCCTGGGCGCATTCGACGATCGTGCGGATTTGTTCATCCGTGAGCGGCCTGTCTTCAAACCGGCGGATCGAACGGTGCTGGAGAATCGTTTCGATGACTTGGTTCATGACTATGTCCTCCTTGAACAACCCAACGGCTTCTTTTTGTGAACATGATAACAAAAAAGAAAGAGCCATACAACGAATCGGCTCTTTCCCTTCCATTTTCGCCCAAACCGCCCTTCCTGGTAATCGCGAATCGCCTCGCGGATTTGTTCCGGCGTGTTCATGACGAACGGCCCGTAGGCGACGACCGGTTCGTTCACCGGCTCGCCGGCATAAAGAAGAAGGCGAGTTTTTCGCGGGGCGGTCACGTTTAGCTCCGTTTCCTCGCCGCGGTTGTGGCGGCTGAAAAACAGCATTTGTGCAAAATAATCTCCAGTGTGTCAATCCATGCAAAAAAGCGGGACGATCCGCCTTCTTTTCGTTGCTCGATTCTGCCTTTTTAACAAAATATCCGAAGGAAGTCTCCCGCCTCAAGGAGCGTGAAGGGCAAAAAGGTACGCAAAAAGTATGCTAAAAGTGAACAAAAGGCCAATATAAATGGCCTTTCACGAAAGAAAAGTATGAATCAGATCCAAGCAATCCGAAACAACTTCATTGGGCGCCCGTCCTACTATTTGAAGCTGTCGGGCGCGCCAATCTAAACTTTTGACCTGATCGGTTAAAATCACGCCTTCAACGGCCAAGCCTGATGGCAATTCCACTTCAAATGGATATCCTTTTTGTTGCCGGGTGATCGGGCAAAGCACCGCAAACCCTGTCAATTGATTGAACCGCTTTGGTGATAGAACGATGCCGGGCCTTTTTCCTGCCTGCTCATGCCCTGCTTGTGGATTGAAATTGACGTAAACAAGATCCCCACGATCCGGCGCTTGCATCAGAACAATTCATTCCCTTCTGTTCCAAAATCAATTTCAGCATGGCGATTTTCCGGCGTGATTTTAGCCAAAAGTTCCTCCAATGTCGGCTTTTTCTTTTTCGGGATCAACTTGATCGCTTGGTTCTCAACGATCACCTCCACTTCTGATCCTTGATGAAGTGCTAAACGTTCAGCAATCACGCTTGGGATACGAACCGCAAGGCTGTTTCCCCATTTTTGAACTGTTATTGTCATGATTGACACTCCTTTCTGTTTGTTTAATTCCACTATACCTCTCTCCTTTCATTTCGTATATACATAGTATATACATAAATTCAAAAAAAAGATGCCATCGAGACGGTGTTTTCGATTCGAAACGAACGATTACGATTGATGATAAGACGCTGAACATGTTAAAAGATTTGAAGAAAAGTCAAAAGGATTCCCAAAAAAAATGAAAAACGACTGCCAACGCAGTCGTATCAAGGGGTTCATGATTTACAATTTGACAAGATGGATATTAGAAATGGAGGAAGAGGGATTCGAACCCCCGCGGGCTGTGACACCCCTAGCGGTTTTCGAAACCGCCCCCTTCAGCCAGACTTGGGTATTCCTCCGTATGAAAATGGAGCCTATCGGATTCGAACCGATGACCTCCTGCGTGCGGGGCAGGCGCTCTCCCAGCTGAGCTAAGGCCCCATGTCTATAATGGTCGGGAAGACAGGATTTGAACCTGCGACCTCACGGACCCGAACCGTGTGCTCTACCAAGCTGAGCTACTTCCCGACATAGGCTGGTTTACCTTGCGACAATTCATATTTTATATGAACCTCAAAGGAAAGTCAATAGTTTTTTTATCTTTTTTTCGCCATAACGGATGAAAATTGATCTTTTTTCTGAAACGACCTGCATAGCTGCCGCTCCTTTTTTTCTACTACTAAAAACACAGCAACCGTGTAAAGGAAAGGGGGCGCTTTGTGAAACTCATTCCGCCGGCGCGGCGCAAACGGGCGCATTTGTCGCAATTGACAACCACCCATTTCCATTTGCGTCATCCGCTTGTCGTCGCCTTTTTTCCTTTTCGTTTCCGGGTTTCGGCAATTTGATGCAGCAACGCTACGCCACGGCCTTTATGTTAATCCTCTGGGAGCTGTTTATCAACACAAAAGCCCATATCAATACAGGTATATTATACTCGCTGCTTGGCGATTTTGAAAAGGCCAAAGAGTTGTTCGCAACGCTCGTTGAAACAACCGCGATGGGATTCCCCGCGGTTTTATTGCTCTCCTTCTCAATACACATCCCGCCGCGTAAAAACAACAAAAGCGACGATGAGGGCGACAAGCCCCCAAACGGCCAGCACGGCCATCGAAAAGCCAAGCGTCATCCCCTCAATCGGCGGAGCCGCTCCTTTTATGTAATCCGTCAGCCGCAAATTGACCATAAACAAATATTTCGCCGAATGCCATGACGACACCATGTTCGACAAAATCGCGCCAGAAATCAATGCCGCGAGCATAATGCCCATCACCGCCGCCGTGCTCCGAAGCAGCACGGAACACATAAACGTCAGCGTGCCGACAACAGCACTCACAAACGTGGCGAGCCCAAGCTCGATCAAAATGTATTTCCATTGCGGAATCATGTGAACGTTCGTTGTATCGAGATCCTCTCCTTGAGGGACAAAACCGGTCAATAGCGGCAGACGGAAGCCGCCATATCCAAACACGAGTCCGGAGATGGCATACGACAGCACCGCCGCCATCAGCATAATGAGCGACACCGACAGGAGCAACGCGATATATTTGCTCAACAAAATTTTCCACCGCTTCACCGGCCGGACAAGCAGCAGTTTGATCGTTCCCGCGCTCGCCTCGGACGACACTAAATCGGCCGCCACCACCATCACTAAAAGCGGCAAAAACAAGTCGATGGCGTTTTCGATAAACGTGCGCATAAACGTCGGCGCACCGGGAGCGGACGGGTTGATGTTATGTTCTAAGTAATACTGCTGCTGCTTGAGACGGATTTGCAAATACTTCCGCCATTCTTCCGACATGCTCGGCGACTGCAAGCGGTTTTGCAAATCGACGATTTGCTGCTGCAGCTGCGTCCGCCAGTCGGTCGTGCCAAGCCGTTTTCTCAACTCTTCCGTCTCGCGGTATTGGGCGTATGTAAACAAGGCGACGAGCACCGCAATGATGGCGGCGATCACCCATAGCCGCTTTTTGCGGACGATTTTCAACATTTCATTATACACGAGCTTACTCAATCGTTTCGCCCCCTGTCAGCTCGATAAACAAATCTTCGAGCGTCGGCAGCCGCGGTTCAATTTCCGACACCGAGACGCCGGCTTGGACAAGCTTGGCGTTCCAAGCGGCTAGTCTCGACGGCTCATATGGCGTGACGATCGTCTCTTCATCAGCGCGCAGCACCTCGGTTTCCTCGGCCAACAGCGCCCGCGCCCGCTCGATCGGAACGGCTTTCCAAACGACGCGCGCCTGCTGGTTTAACAGCCGCTCCACCGTGTCGACCGCCAAGAGCCGCCCTTTCGCCATAATGGCGACGCGGTCGCACATTAATTGAATTTCACTTAACAAATGCGATGAAACGAGGACGCTCAACCCTTCCGTTTCCGCCAAAAAGCGGATGAAGGCGCGCATTTCACGAATGCCGGCCGGGTCAAGTCCGTTGGTCGGCTCGTCCAAAATGAGCACCTTCGGCTTTCCAAGCAGCGCCTGCGCAATGCCGAGCCGCTGCCGCATGCCGAGCGAATACGTGTCCACCCGGTCATGGATGCGCTGTTCCAGCCCGACGAGCTTCGCCACTTCCATAATGCGATCTGCACCAATTCCCGGCATCATGCGGGCGAAATGTTCAAGGTTTTCCCAGCCTGTTAAATACGGATACATTTCTGGGTTTTCGACGATGCAGCCGATCTGGCGGATCGCGTCGGTAAACTGGCGATGAAGGTCATACCCGCCAATTGCCACCGTCCCCGCCGTCGGCCGAATGAGCCCGACGAGCATGCGGATCGTCGTCGTTTTTCCCGCGCCGTTTGGCCCTAAAAAACCGAATACTTCCCCTTCATGCAGCTCAAACGAAATGCCTTTAATAATTTCCTTGCCGCGAATCGTTTTTCGCAGCTCTTTGACCATCAATGTCGCCCGTTTGGTCATCGCTCGTCCTCCTCCGTCAACGTGATGAGCGAGGCGACGCGCTCTCCAATCCGCTTGTACCCTTCTTTGTTTGGATGGAAATGGTCGCTATATAAATAATCATTGACATGCAAGGCAAACAAGTCAAACGTCGGCACCGCGACGATGTTCGGATAGCGGGCCGCCACTTCCGCTGATGCAAAATTCCAATCGCGCACAACCGCCGACGTCCATTTGGCATCGTCTAAATCGCCAAACGGGTTGTACAAACCGATCGCAAAAATGACCGCTTCGCTGTTGAAGCGGCGCAGCGCGGCGAAAATGCGGTCTAGGTTGGCTACATATCGCCGTTTCGCCTCATTCAGCTGCTTTCGATCCAGTTTCAACGCTTCCCCGCCTTGAAACAAGTCGTTGCCGCCGATGGTCATCACAATAAGATCCGCCATGGCGACTTGCCGCTGAATCTCAGGCTGGCCAAGCTGGCGAAGCAGTCCGTCAGAGCGAAGGCCGCGGATGGCCAAGTTCGTCACACGGATCGGTTTGTCCGTTTGCCGGCGAAGCTCATCGACCATATAGCCGACATACCCTTTTCCGCTTTCATCGCCCGTTCCTCTCGTCAACGAATCGCCAAGAGCAACAATATCCATTTTCTCGTCATGTTGCCTTGTTTCAGCCGTCGGCGGCCGTTGTTCTTTCGTCGGCGGCTTGGCGGCCGAAAAAAACTGGTCTTGCACCGCCAATGCCAGGCCGCCAAGCCAAAGTACTCCGGACAGGGCGGCAACGGCTATGAGAAGCGCAACTGTGCTCCGTCGCATGCAACCACCTCATTTCTTCATCGTTGTCATCTTTCGCGATCCGTCTTGGCGTTGTTCGCCATCATTGGTTTGATCCGACAACCGCCGTTTTATTCGCCAATGTTTCGGATCCCAATACTTCTTCAGCTTCGACGCCGCTTCCTTTCCAACCAACAGCACCCCGATCCAAAACATGATTTCCGCCGTCACAATGGCAACCGCAACGATCGACGCTTTGGCCGCAGTCGAAAACGGTAAAAATGGCGCGATGGGCGGAATGACCCCAACGACGAACGATGCGATGATGAGCCCGACGCCAATGTGATGCATGACGGACCGCCTCTGTTTCACTCTTCCGTTCCCCCTTGCTCATGGACGCTCTTTCCAACAGGAATCAGGATCGCTTATTTCCACTCTAACATATACACCGCGATTTCACGAAATGATCCGCCTAAAAACCGAACACACAAAAACAGTTTTTCCTGTTTTTCCAATTTTCGCTTTCCCGTCAAAAAAGAAACCCAGCCGAATCGGCCAGGCCAATCGAATGATCACCGTTGGGTGACGATGATATAGCGAATATCAGACGGATCAATATAAAACGCTTTCAACCCAGCAAGCAATACGGCACCGACGGGCTTGGCCCTGTTTCCACGATCGCCAAGTTCTCTTCGTGAAGCACGTATGTACCGGTGCGCCGCGGCATGCGCAAATCATACAAATCGATGAGTGAAATGCGGCGGCCGAGATCAAGCGGCTGTGCCTTGTTCCCTCTCCCCCTTTGGTTGATGATGCCGAATATTTTAACTTCCCTCCGAAAGAAGTCTCCTACTTCTAAACGTGAAGGTGCGCCAGCACCAGTGAAAGTGGGAGATGAATTTCGGTTGGCGTTAGCCAACGAATATGATAGAATATGGCTAGAACGGACACCTTCGGAACGAAGGGAAGCGTAAAGGGTTCTTGTGTGTGGCTTACCGTTCAGCGAACACACACAAGTCGCTTGAAGCCCCCACCTCTAAGCGAAGCGTAGGTGGTGGGTAGTTCACCATAGAAACCGGCTTCCCGCTACAGGGGTTGATAAAAAAGCAGCCCCTGCCCAGAGGGCAAGAGCCACCTTCTCGTTTCAACTGTCGTCAACGGGGCAACAACTGCTCCGCGCGCTATTTTTGAGGGCAGGCGCTGTCGACCGTTGCCCTTTGCAGCACGAACAAGCTCCCTGATGCTCAACCCGATCGCATCCAACGCTGCCGCCAACGGAAAGACACTGTCGTTTGCCAAGCGCCCCCTAATGCTTACGACGCCAACTCCCTGCCAGTCGCCTTTCCTTTCCGTCCATTTCTGATCGCCACCCATACTGCCGCCGCCCAGCCGATGACGATGAGGCCGTACACAGCAGGATAAACCGGCGCCGGGGCTTCCCAAGCGTGCAGAAGCGTGCGAACGTTTGTCAAAATAATCAATCCGCCAACCAACACTCCAAGCAAATGGGACGGCAGTTTACGCACAAGCCAAGCCGCGATCGGCGCAGCGATGACCCCGCCAGCCATGAGCGTCAGCACCCAGTGCCAGTTCACTTGCTCCCAACCAAGCGAAATGACGAATCCGAGCGTCGCCGACAGCGCGACGGCAAATTCGGATGTATCGACGGTGCCGACCACCTTGCGCGCTTCCGTGCTTTTATTGGCCAACAACACCGGCGTCGCAATCGGCCCCCATCCTCCACCGCCGGTCGCATCAAGGAAGCCAGCCACCAATCCGAGAGGGACGAGCTGCTTATTGGACCACTGTTTTCCGGGCGTCGACGGCGCACGTCCGTTCAACACTAAAAATCGATAAATAATGTAAAAACCAAGCGCCAACAAAAACAAGGATACATATGGTTTAATCAAATCTCCCGGCAAGTTGCTTAAAAAGCAGGCTCCGACAAACGCGCCGACCGACCCGGGAATGATGAGCCTAAAGGCCATGCGGCGGTCGATGTTGCCGAACTTCCAATGGGAAACGCCAGATGCCGCCGTCGTCACCACTTCCGCCAAATGAACGGACGCCGAGGCGACGGCCGGAGCAACGCCGAACGTCAATAACAACGTCGACGACGTGAGGCCATACGCCATTCCAAGCGAGCCGTCAATCAGCTGGGCGATAAATCCTACAAACACAAAAACGATCAGTTTTTTCATTGGTTTCCCTCCGTTTGCAATGGTTGAGCGCGTTACTTATAATTTAAATCTCATTATTCATAGATGTCAACTATGAATTTAAAAAATAAAAAAATGCAGTCATCTTTTCCTCCCCACGCGCAAGATGACGTTGCGAACGCCGGCAGCTTGGCGGCCGACGGGCGGAAGGCGCCGCGCGGCCGTCCATCAAGACAAACAGCTGCCTGCAGAAAAAAAGGCGCCCCGAATATGGCGGCGGGGCACCTTTTGGATGGTGGCTTTCGATCAGAACTTTCCTTGATACCGCTCGACTTCCCAAGCGTGGACCGCCGTGCGGTAGCTGTTCCATTCGTCTTTTTTCATCGCGACGTATTCGTTGAATACGTGCTCGCCAAGCGTCGCGCGGCCGATTTCTCCGCTTTCTAGCGCTGCGATGGCCTCGCCCAAGTTTTCCGGCAAGTTGTCAATGCCAAGCTCCGCACGTCGTTCTTCCGACATATGGAAGATGTCTTCATCAATCGGCGCCGGAGCGGTTAACCCTTTTTCGACACCGTCAAGGCCAGCGGCAGCGATGATGGCATACGCCAAATACGGATTCGCCGACGGATCCGGGCAACGGAGCTCAACGCGCGTCGCAACGCCGCGTTTGGCCGGAATGCGGATGAGCGCCGAACGGTTGGAAGCGGACCAAGCGATGTAGCAAGGCGCTTCATACCCTGGCACAAGCCGTTTGTACGAGTTGACAAGCGGGTTCGTAACCGCCGCGAAGTGTTTTACGTTTTTCAGCAAGCCCGCGATGAATTGGTACGCTGTTTCTGACAACTGGTTCGCATCGTTCGGATCAAAGAACGCATTTTCCCCATCTTTGAAGAGGGAAATGTTGACATGCATGCCTGAACCGTTGATGCCAAACACCGGTTTTGGCATAAACGTCGCATGGAGGCCGAACTTGCTGGCAATCGTTTTGACAACCCATTTGTACGTCGTCGCATTGTCAGCCGCACCGAGCGCATCGGCATATTTGAAGTTGATCTCATGCTGGCCTTCCGCCACTTCATGGTGCGACGCTTCAATCGTAAAGCCCATCGCTTTTAAGGCGCGGTAAATTTCAAGGCGAACGCGTTCGCCCAAGTCTTTAGGAGACGGTTCGAAATAACCGCCGCCATCATGGAGCTCGAGCGTCGGATTGCCGTTTTCATCGGCTTTGAACAGGAAAAACTCCAGCTCCGGACCGACCGAGATCGTATATCCTTTTTCCGCCGCCCGCTCGATCGTTTTTTTCAGCACGTTGCGCGGGTCGCCTTCAAACAGCGTGCCGTCCGGATTGGTCACCGAGCAGAGAAAGCGCGCTTCCGCATAGCCTTCCTCGACCGTCCACGGCAAAACAGCAAACGTATTCAAATCCGGAAGAAGATACAAGTCGGAACGGTTGATCGGCGAGAAGCCTTTGATCGACGAACCATCAAACATGATTTTCCCTTCGACAACATCATCAAGCTGTTCAGCCGTCACGGTCACGTGCTTTAAGATCCCTTCAATGTCGACAAACTGCAAATGAAGAAGCTCAACGTTCTTTTGTTGGATCGTTTCTTTAATTTGTTCGAGCAATCCCGTTTGGGTGGAGGAAACGAACGTTTTCGACATGTAACATTACCTCACATTCGTACGTTTATTTTTCTAACATGCTTTTATTATAGAAAAAGAGTGGCCGTTTGGCAACACTTTTTTAGCAATTTTTCTGTATTTTTATAACGATTTTTTACAACCGTTTTCATATTCATGTAAAAAATAAACAGCCCAGAGGATGACCGTTCCTCACAGGCTGTTTCTAGATGTTACATTTTCTCCTCACGCCGCCGCCATGATCCGGACGGAATAAGCGGCAAGCCGGCCGCTTTTTCCGGCGGATAGACGTACACATATCCTTCGATCGGTTTGCACGCGTCGCGAACCCACACCCGTTCGTATTCGTTATCGCACCGCCCTTCAACGTAATCCTCGAGCTCATCCATTGCCTTGAGCCCTTCTTCCGTCACCGTCAGCCACTCCCCTTCCACTTCCCCCTCTTCTCCAAGCACAAGCGCGGGGTACGGACCGACATTGTATAAGCGGCCGTTTACTTTCCCTGGACACGCGGCGCGAAAGTATGGAGCGGCCACTTCATGGTTTTCTTCGCCAGTCAGCAACGTTCCATACACAAACACCCAATATCGCCCTTCCGCCATCTCCTCGTTCTCCTTTTGTTTACATAACATAAATTACGAAAACTCAAGGAAAGGAAACAAAAACAATGGAAGCCCTTCCTCTCATCCATCCTTGCCGCTCCGAGGCGGCGCCAGTGTGAATTTGTTCAGTAGATCGCGGCCACAAAAATGCCGTGCCGGCTGCACTCGCAAGCCAACGGCACGGCGGTGGCGATTCCGCAACGAACGAATGATGCTTTTTCCATCATACCCGCTTCACAATGAAAAGTCAAGCACATTGTTACAGTGTTTGTTTCCATTTAATGCTGCAGCCGATGCTCGGCTTTTGCTTTTCCGGCACCGGGCGGCCCTCCAACAAAGCATCCAGCGCGGTGCGGATCGACTCCCCGGTGACCGGGATGCCGTTGTTCGGGCGCGAGTCGTCCAACTGGCCGCGGTAGACGCATTTCAGATCCCGGTCGAAAATGTAAAAGTCCGGGGTGCAAGCGGCGTCGTATGCTTTCGCCACCTCTTGCATCTCATCGTACAAATACGGAAACGGATAGCCGAGCTCTTCCGCCACCTTTTTCATGTTTTCGGGTGAATCTTCTGGATACTGTTCCGCATCGTTGGAGTTGATGGCGACAAACGACACCCCTTTGGGCATATAATCGTTCGCGAGGCGAACAAGCTCGTGCTGGACATGCTTGACAAATGGGCAGTGATTGCAAATGAACATAATGACGGTTGCGACGTCCGATTTCACATCCTCAAGACGGACGACGTTGCCATCGATGACATTCGTGAGGGAAAACGACGGCGCTTGTTTGCCGAGGGGAAACATGTTCGATTCGACAGCTGGCATCAACAACACCCTTTCTCCAATATTTTCTTTCATTATATCAAAAGGAAGGCGGGTGTCACAAATCCAGCGCCCAAACCGAACTGCACAGCTCGGCATATGATGCCACATAGACGACGGAAAGGAGGCGTTTGTGCATTGATTTATATGAATAAACACATGACCCCGCGCGTGTACGGGCCAGCTGCCGCACCGCCCGTATCCCACCCGATGTTTTATTATCGCCGCACTGCCGCGCATCTTGACGGGATTGGCCGATCCGCCGACGGCGGATCGGTTTTTTGCTAGGCGGGTGGACAAATGAATGGACAAACCGAAGCAAAACAGCGCATAATAGAAACTAATCATTATTTCCACCGCTGCGGCGGAAGAAGGAGGAATCGCAATGGCGCTGCAACTGAGCGTCCTCGACCAGTCGCCGATCGCCGAAGGCATGACGGCAGAAGAAGCGCTCGAGAACACCGTCAAGCTCGCCCAACACGTTGAGCAGCTCGGCTATAAGCGGTTTTGGGTGTCGGAACACCACGATACAAACAGCCTTGCCGGTTCGTCGCCGGAAGTGCTGCTCGGACACATCGGAGCGAAAACGTCGCGCATCCGCATCGGCTCAGGCGGCGTGATGCTGCCGCATTACAGCCCGTACAAGGTGGCGGAAAACTTCCATGTGCTTGCCGGCCTTCATCCCGGCCGCGTCGATCTCGGCATCGGGCGGGCACCCGGCGGCATGCCGCGGGCGACGATGGCGCTCCAAGACGGCCGGCCGCGTTCAGCGGATCGCTATCGGGAGCAAATCGATGACTTGCTTGGGTATTTGCACGATGCGCTTCCGCCCGTCCACCCGCTTTATGGCGTCAAGGCGACGCCGATCGTGCAGTCCCCGCCGGAACTATGGCTGCTCGGCTCCAGTTCGGAAACGGCGAAGCTGGCAGCCGATAAAGGGCTGCCGTATGTGTTCGCCCAGTTTATCAACGGGGAAGGCGGCGAACATTATATGCGGCTGTACCGTGACCGGTTTGTTCCATCGCCGTATTTGGCCGAGCCGCGCGGAATGGTCGCGGTGTTTGCAATTTGCGCCGAAACGGATGAAAAAGCGGAATGGATCGCCGGCAGCCTTGATCTGTCGCTTCTTATGATCGAGCAAGGGATGGCGCTGAACGGCACGCCAAGCCCGGAAAAAGCGGCTGCGTATCCGTACAGCCCGTATGAGCGCAAACGGGTGGAAGACAACCGGCGGCGGATGATCGTCGGCAGTCCGACGCGCGTCAAAGACAAGCTGTATCGGCTGAGCGAAACGTATGAAACAGAGGAAATCATGCTCGTGACGATTACATACGACTTCGAGGATAAACTCGCAAGCTTCCGGCTCATCGCCGAGGCGGTATGGGGGTGAACGCGATGCAGATTCTCTCCATTAATGTCGGGAAGCCGAAAACGCTCCACATCGGCGGCCAGCGGATCACAACCGGCATTGACAAAACGCCGGTCGCTCATCCCGTTGCGGTCGGCAAACAAAACTTGGCTGGAGATGGACAAGCCGACCTCATCCATCACGGAGGAGAAGATAAAGCGATTTGCGCCTATCCGTCCGAGCATTTCGTCTATTGGGAAGAGCGATACGGCCGCCCATTTACGGCGGGGGCGTTTGGCGAAAACTGGACGCTTCTCGGGTTGACGGAAGACGATGTATGTCTTGGCGACATTTATGCCGCCGGCACAGCGCTCGTACAAGTGTCGCAGCCGCGCCAGCCGTGCTCCAAATTGGCGTTCAAACATCAGCTGCCCGATTTGCCGAAAGCCGTCTGCCAGACAGGAAAAAGCGGGTTTTACTTTCGCGTTCTCAAAGAGGGCGTCGTCGCTCCAGGCGCGCCGCTCGTTCTCGTCGAACGGGGCGTGGGGGCGCTATCCATCGCGTATATCAATCACATTTACTATCATGAGCGCGACAATGTTGCTGCCATGAAGCAAATCGCCAGCCATCCGGCCTTATCCGCAAGCTGGCGCGAAACGTTTCAAAAGCGGCTCGCCGATCGGCCCCGGCCGTAAAGCACAAAGCGGCGGAAATGACTAACAAAATATCTTTATACCCGTGGTGCTAGATAAACTTGATCAAGCATAAAAATAGCCCTTGCTGGCGGATCTCCAGTAGAATGAAAGTGTCACCCAACATTCGAAAGGAGAGATCCCCCATGCAAGAGCACTTTCATTTTACTACAGATCCAGCCAAACTTCAAAAACAATATGCCGCTATTTTCTGTTTTGTTTCTGCCCAACTGTCGTTGATTCAAATGKATCTTCATCGCCGCAACCGTCACTTGGTCAAGCAAGAAGACGAAGTGGTCATGGCGGTTCACCTTTTGGGGAAGCTGCTGGGCTTTTCTTCCGAACGAGCCTGGCATCGTTTTGTCACGGGAAATTTGTTCACAAACGGCTCGTTTCTTGAACGCTCCCGATACAACCGCCGCTGCCGGGCGCTTGGTTTCGCCATCAAATGGATCCGTCATGAGCTGGCGAAACGTGGCCAACACCATGCTTATGCGGTCGTCGACAGCTTGCCTCTTCCGTTGTGCCATCCCGYRAGAATGCAGCGCGTCAAGCGATTTCGAGGGATCGCRGATATGGGGTATTGTGCTTCCAAAAAGCAATGGTACTACGGTTTCAAGCTGCATCTTCAAGTGACCAATCAAGGGCTGGCCATGGGCTATGTCGTGACGGAAGCGTCCTGCCACGACGTCAAAGCCGCTGAAACGGTGATGACTCAAATCCCTCATCCCTACAACTTTGGGGACAAAGGGTACATCAGCCACGCTCTTCGAGAAAAGCTGTACGAAGAACACCAAGCCGCGTTCTGGACACCGTCTCGACACAATCAAAAGCACGGCCCATCCAAGGCATGGGAAGAATGGATCAGGAAAAAACGCAAAGTCATCGAGACGGTGTTTTCGATTCTCGTAGACCAATACCGGATCACCGACATTCGAGCGAATTCCATGGCCGGGTTTGAAGTGGCACTCGATGGCATCTTGTTGGCTTATTCCTTGGTCACACTAGGGCTGGTTGAGCGCTGACGCTCAACTAGCACCACGGGTTTTTTAGAGTCAAGGTGTATAATTAAAATGGATGATATTAACAAGGAATTTACTAGAAACCGCATCGCAGACAGGAGTGAAGTGGGTGAAACAATGGTCGTGGCCGTATTTTATTCTGATTAGCCTGCCGCTTGTTGTGTTGATTGGAGTTGCTTTTCGCCTAAAAGCGGCCAGCATGCCCATCAAAATAGGATTTATTGTATTGGTGCTGCTTTACGGCAGGGTTTATTCTCGTTTAGTGCGAAGGATGAGATAGACACAGAATGTTTTTGAAAAAAGTTTTGATCGATTATCATTTACTGGAAGGAGGCGATAGGTTATGAGTTTGCTGGCGCTTGTTGCCGGGACGCTCGGCGTGTCACAGACAATCGCGACGACGGTTGTTTCGATTGTGTTGACCGGCTCCACTCTCATTTCTATTATTCTTGGGATCACCGCTATTTTGTCAGGTGGAGTCGACGCCATTTTGGAAATTGGGTGGTCAGCTTTTGTCGCGACGGTGAAAAAAATAGTGGCGGAACGAGGAAAAGCAGCAGCGATTGCATGGTAAAAGGCAAAACGGCAGGGGAAAAACTCCCTGCCGTTCCTAATGAGTAAATCAATGTGGGGGAAGAGAAATGAAACTCGTATGGCTGTTATATCAACAACGACAACGAAGCAGTTTGGCGCCGTTGCAGAGAAAATCGCCTTTTTCCCCGAAGATGACCATGTTCTTGGTGGAAGCGGCGAAATGGCTTGTTTCATCGGCTGTGGTTGTAGCCTTTTGCGCTCGATCCTCGACGCTGTTTCGCCCTTCTATGGTTATGGGAGCTCTTTTTTTCATGTCTGTCAGTCCTTTCATAGGAGTTTTGCTTGAGTCCAAAGAGGCATTGCAACGTCAATACCATTATCATTATGTGCGTCTGTCTGGAGTGCGGGATGACGAGGTGTGGCAGCGATTGCTCAAAATCCACTATGCTGTGTCTCTTCTGCGGCTATTGCCGATTTGGTTGCCTCCTTCCATTGGGTTGATGATGATGTTCGGGATCACAGGCGCATCATTCGTATGGTTTGGACATACGATGTTGTTGCTTCTTTATGTGACATCGCATATAGTGCGTGGCTCAACTTTTAGAGCGATAGGCGCATTTTCTGCCTTTTTCTTTCGAATGGCATCATTCGCGATTGGTTATGTCGTGCTTGCGGCGATTGTGCCGTTGCTGCAATTGTCCCGCCAAGCGGTTCGAATGTATGGGTTGTCGCTCTCTTACCTTGTGTATATGGATGGTTATGTTGCTCATTGGCAACAGCTGTTTTATGAACGCATGACAAGTTGGAGGGAAGGGTGGTTATTTTCAAGTACAACTTTATCATTCATCGGTGCTGGATTCGCTCTGTTGGCTTTGATTTGCTTTTCTTTCACTCGTGCGTCTCATTCTGACAAGACAGCGTACATGCTATATTCATGGCATCAACGTGTCATAGAGTCGTTAAAAATTCGCAGCACGAATAATGCAATTTTATATAAAGATCTTTGTCTGTTAACACGCCAAGCCCGTGAGTTGACGAAACCGCCTTGGTCGCTATTTTTGCCAGGGGAATGGTTTTTGGTCGCAGGAGCGAATTTGGCGCTGTTGCCGATTGTTCATAACGGGTCGATCATTTTGTTTTTGTTTATGTTTGAAATGTATATCGTCATGACAGGGACGTTGCGGGCCATTACCGACGTCTTTCGCGACATTTTTCAGTTTGAAAGCGAGATGGAGCGTCTCACTGTGTTTCGTCTTCTTTCTCCACCTCCTCTTGTACCGTTAATCGAAGCGAAATGGACGCTGCTTGAGCGATTAGGCGTCTACCCATGCATGACGGCAGTAGGATTGCTACTTCTCGAATACATAGGATTATTGGGGATGCGTGGAGGGCTTTGGGCAGCAATGGGAGCTGTGGTGATGATGCCCGTCTATTCGCTTGTTGTCAAGCGGATTTTGCGCACCGATTATGAAGTATTCTGCCTTGTTTTAGCCAGCGGTGAGCAGGCGGCATTGACATCTCCGCGTGATTATGCGGGGTATATGGTGATTGCGGCCGGAAATCATTCGTTTCATCGCTTGTTGATTTACATAACCGTTTTTTCATCGCTTCTTTCTGCCTTTTTTATGCTTTTGAAAGGTTGGAGTTGGGCATGTTACAGCGTTTTGTTTGTCTTGATGCTGTACCTTGTATTATGGAATAGTTCTCAATATGCTCGGCGCACGTGAGGAGGCATTTGCGGTGATCAGACGAGCGATTCACACTCATTTGCCGTATATGTTATTGTCGTTAGGTGTGTACATTGTATGTTTTGCTTTTGGAGCAGTGATTTTTTCACAAAAGCTTACGATTCATCCGACTTCCATGGCGTTTTGGACCACTTTAGGCCACAACTTGATGGTTGGAGCCATTTTGATGGTTGGCGGATGGCTGACGCTAGGAATGGCCAATACCCTTTATCTCGGTTACAACGCAGCAATGCTAGGCGTGATCGTGAGAGGAGTCGCCACAGGATATGGCATGCAGCCGTTGATGACCGGTGTCTTTCCTCACGCGATTCCTGAAATCATCGGCCATATCTTGTTTTGTACATTAGGGTACGAGACATGGCGGTTTCTTCAAATCGTCAAAAAAAGAGCAAGAGGAGAAGAAGAAACGCTCTATATACGGGATATCCTCCCTCTAGAAATGTTGATTTATCAAGGCTTTTCGGCCCCTCAGGGGTGTCCAAAAAATATTTTTCGACAAAATCTCTTACATCCTTTTTCAGTTTTGTGGATATCTTACAGACCTAGGGTGCGCTTCGCGGCCACGGCTGGTTATATTTTCCTGCCGTGGGGGAAGCGTATTCGATGCACCCTTTGGATCTCCGCGTCGCTGATGAGGACGAACCCTCCCATGTCTCCGGGCGTCTTCGCGCCAACATTCCCTCGTTCGGTCTCGTCATCAGGCGGAGGCCGGCCAAGCTCCTTTGGGGACTCAAGGTCGAATGGATAAAATCACGCCAGCTTCTCCGGTGTCATCTCGTTGTCCAACGATTCTTCCGTTCGCAGGGGGAGGCCTTAGGCCGCCCGTTGCACCTGGGACAAGACGTCCTGTTTCATTCGCTCCGCGTCAAACGCTTGTTTCTTCGTACAAATCGCAAACAGCACATTCAACAGCTTCCGGCACAAGGCGACGATGGACTGCTTTCCGGTCAGCGGATTGACGGATCGGGT
>NZ_LLKS01000061.1:0-25831 GCF_001414205.1 Geobacillus sp. Sah69
GTAAATAAACAACGAGCGCCGTGAGCCGTGGACCGTATTGCACATGATTCGTGACATGGGATGGGAATTCGGCTTGTTGCACGCATCGACAATGTGGACACGATTTCACTTCACGTTCATGTTGTGTCACCTCGATCGCCACAGGAGGGACATCAAACACTTGACGGATATCGACTTTGAACGGTTTGACKTCACGCAAAGAAGCTCCACATCCTTGACACGTATGCACACGGTGGACGACACGATGATGTGGATGTTCCACTTGACGGAGCGTCTTCCCCTCATGTCCCTCTTGCCCACCAGGCTTTTTGCCAGACGGCTCGCGGGAGGAACGCTTTTTCTCAAAACGGTCAGAAGATGGGGGCAAATGGCTATTGGAGCTGTTTTTTTTCGTGCGTGCTTCCAGCTCTTGAACACGGTACTTCAGTTGTTCATTTTCTTTGCGTAGTTGTTTGTTTTCGTGACGCAAATGTTCATTTTCTTGAATGAGTTGATGAATGAGCTGTTTTTGTTGTTGAACTTTGCCGATTAAGCTCTCAACTGTAAATACAGCTTGTTGTACCGTCAACATGCGATTCACCTCCTTGTCTATCAATATTCACATCATAGACAAGGAAAGAAGAAAATATTCAGCTCACTTTATGATGTGGCTGAATAGTTACATATTGACAAAGTTTTGATTTGTCTTTTTTCCTAGATTCATATTGCGTTGCCATGTTTCCGCATAGCCAATGACAAGTTTGCCAATTTGATTTTCAATACAGTAGTTAATGATGTAACGGCAAGTCTTGTTGATATAATCATTCACTTTATTATTGCGATTCATAGCAAGCAAAGCCTGTTTACGAGTGGTGCCTTTGATTTTTTGCTTATCTTTTATGCTTTGAAGTCTGGCATTTTCTTTGTTAAACCATTGATTKATACTTTTTAATCTCCGCCCATCAATGATGAATGATCTGCCGTCTATATTTTACTGAATCTATCCTATTTTCAGCAAAATATAGTTAAGGCGATTCATCTCCCACTTACTCCGCTTCGCTTCGTTGAAGTGGGAGTCTTCTCGCCTAATTAAGTTAAATTTTGGATTTGTCAAACACCGCATGGCATCGCGTATAGTGGTTGCTTCGACTGCCCCAATCACCTCCTGGACATGACATCCATTGACTTTTGACTTGGCATCCCCCACTGCTTGTCTATGCATCGATTGTTTGTAATCGATTACATACAAATGGGCGAATCATCCTCGTTTTCGCTTGTCTGTCCTTTTCTCGCCAAAAGCCGAAAAGCGGGCATCGTTTTCCGTTTCTCCTTTTCAATGAAGACAGCCTGTCTATCAGCATCGCGCCCCTTGTCCGCTTTGTCAGCTTATTATGTAATCGATTACAAAACCATCTTACATCGCCGTAAAATCGTTCGTCAAGCCCCCAAATTCTTTTTTTGCCCTATAAACAAAGAACCCCAAGCCGTTTGGCTTGGGATATGCCTCATACCTCCACCGTCTTCCCTTCCTCGACGATATGATAAAGCAAATGGGCTAAATGGTGAATCGGGCCGTATTCCTCTTCGCCATCTTCCGCCATTTCTTCTTCGTCGGCGAATTCAAGGTCATTTAAGTAAAGCGCCATAAATTCGTAAAAGTCTTTCAGCTCAAAGCTGTAGCACGCGCTCGGGTCTTCGCTGTCTTCTTCGTATTGAAGCATTAAATACGATACCTTGCCTTCGTTGTCCTCGGCGTCAAAAAAGACGAAATAGCCGATGTTCGTGTCAAGGTCAAACAGATGCCGCGTCCCGCCTTCGGTCGCCTTGTCAAAATCCTCTTGGCTCAACTTGCCGACGTTCATCGCTTCGACGTCGTCTTCGCGGTGAAACTGGACCGTAAATGTTTTCATCGTGATTTCCTCCTTAGAAAATGCTTAATGAATACGTTTTTGACAGCCGCTCGAGCAGTTTCACCCCGGTCAAGCTGTTCCCTTTATCATCGAGAGCCGGGCCGAAAACGCCGATGCCGCACCGCCCGGGCACGGCAGCGAGAATGCCGCCCGAGACGCCGCTTTTCGCCGGAATGCCGACTTTGATGGCAAATTCACCTGATGAGTTGTACATGCCGCACGTGACCATGAACGTTTTGCAAATGCGGGCGACATCAAGCGGCATGAGCGGCTCACTCGAATGCGGATCGCGTCCGTCAAGCGCGAGCACCAAGCCGATGCGCGCCAGGTCGATGCACGTCATTTCGATGGCGCACTGTTTCGTGTACAATTCCATCAGCTCTTCGACATCTTCATCAATGATACGATGCTGCTTGAGAAAATAGCAAAGCGAACGATTTAAAAACGCTGTTTCATATTCGGAGCGGGCCACTTCGTCGGAGTACGAAATGCGTTCGTTGCCAGCGAGACGGCGGACGAACGCTAACAGCCGTTCCAGCCGTTCGGACACCGAGCCGCCTTGAATCATCGACGTGACGACAAGCGCGCCGGCGTTAATCATCGGATTCAGCGGTTTGGCAGGCTTTTCCTCTAATTTGGCAATGGAATGAAACGGATAATCCGTCGGCTCCATGCCGACTTTATGGAACACCTCATCCTCGCCCCGGTCGATGAGCACAAGGGCGAGCGCAATAATTTTGGAAATGCTTTGCAGCGTCACTTTCACCGTCACATCCCCGGCGCTTACCACCTCGTCATCCGGCGTGTAAATGGCGATCGACAGCTCATTCGGGTTCGCCTTGCCTAAGGCGGGGATGTAGTCAGCCACTTTTCCGTAGCGGGCGTACTGCTTCGCTTCTTCGACAAAGCGGACCAGTTCTTCTTGGTTGTACACAAGCATCACCGATCGTTAGTATCGCCTGTTTTTTCCTTTTCTATGCCCAAGTGTGTGGCAAACAGCCATCGATTCCCCCGCAGGCAGCCTCTTGCCCCCCGCCTGATGGATCCGCCCGCGACAAACGAACAAGGGGAGCATGCGGTTTGAACAGCAGCCGTTTTTCTTATTCTTCTTCGGCAAATACGTTTTTCAATTCGATCACAAATCCGGGAAACATGCGAACAGGAATCGTATCATCGCGGACATACATCCCTTGGTGGCGGAATCTCCCTTCTTCGAGCACATAGACATCAATCGTCTCATTCATCGGATCGACAATCCAATATTCTTTCACCCCTGCCCGCTCGTAACGGTGAAATTTGACGATTTTATCCTTGCGCACCGTTGATTTTGAAATAATCTCCACAACGAGATCCGGCACGCCAACAATTCGTTTTTCACGAATTTTGTTTTTGTCGCAGACAACGACAAGATCCGGCTCAACCCATTCGCGAATTTGTTCCGGATCATCCCGATCCGCCAAACAAACGTCGATCGGAGCGCCAAATACGGTGCATTCTTTCCCCCGCAAATATGTCGCAAATTCCACCAACAATTCACGTTGCACTGCCTGATGTTTCGGCGTCGGAGCGGGAGACATGTTGAAGACTTGGCCGTCAATGACCTCATATCGTACATCTTCGTCGAGCATCATGTATTGCGCATAGGTGAACGGCTGCCCTTTTTCCGGCATCGGCATCAAAACGGCCTCCTTTCCTCTTTTCTTTTTAGTATACTTGAACGCTGCCCGGCAACCTAGCGTTTTCTTTTTTCTCAACAACGTGTGAGTAAAATATTTGTGGGTGACATTCCGAAATGATCCCCGACGAGGGTTGCGAACTTTTGTTCGCGACGCTCGTCGGGGCCACCAAGCGAAGCGCGGTAGAAAAAAGCAAATGTCATGCAAAAAGGACTCTCTCCCTGCTATGATGGTGATTGTCAACATCAACCGAAAACAGGAGGGAGAGAGTCCATGAAACATCTTACCACAGAATGGCCTTTATTAAAAGAGCTGGAGGAACAATTAGTCAGAACTCTTCAAAAGGTGTTCGCTGTCTTGTTGGCGGCCCTTTTGGAGGAGATTGATCAACAACTGGCGGAAGCGCGGGACAAGCGCCGGTATCAGCTGAAAGACAAACGGCCGACTACGATCCAAACGCTGTTTGGAGAAGTGACGTTTCGACGGAACTACTACTATGACCGGCAAACGGGGAACTATACCTTCTTGCTGGATGCCGAATTAGGCTTTGATGGGGCCCGATCGATCAGTCCTTGCCTCGAGGAAACGGCGGTCGAGTTGGCCGTAGAGTGCTCTTCCTACCGCAAAGCGGCCCGTACGTTGGAGTCGATCGTGGGGTATGCGGTCCTAAGCCACGAGGCGATTCGCCAACTGGTGCTGGAGGCCCCTGTCTCGCTGCACCGCCCTGTTTCCCAACGGCACGGCCGGGTGCTGTTTGTGGAGGCGGATGGACTGTTTATTTCCCGCCAGGGGAAAGGGAAACGGGCGAAAGAAGAGAAAATCCTGGCGGTTCACGAAGGATGGAAACGAAACGGTTCGCAGCTCGAGCTCGTGAACCGGCGCCACTACCTCCATGAAGGGGAGGGAGACGTGTGGGAACGGTTCGAAGAGTGGCTGATGAACGAATATGCCTATGATCCGTGCCGGGACCTGTTGATCATCAACGGCGACGCGGCGTCGTGGATCACGGCCTGCCGGGAGTATTTTGGGAAGCGGGCGTGCTTTCAGCTGGATCGATTTCATGTGGCGCGGGAGCTGCGTCAGTGTCTGTCCGGCCATCCGCGTTGGCGGGAGGTGCGGAAGAAGCTGGCGAAACAAGACGAAGAGGGGCTTCTCGTGGAGCTGAACAGCGCGGTCGGCACGTTGGAGGACGAAGCGAAAGAGAAGCAGATGGCTGCCATGATCCGCCGGATCGAGTCGATGCCGGGATGCATCCGGGACTATCGGGAGTGGCTGTCGGAGCAAGGGGTGGAGACGACCGGCATGCGTCCGATGGGCCACGCCGAGAGCGTGATGAGCCGGTTTGCGCATCGGGTGAAATCCCGCCGCAGCTGGAAAGACCAAGGGCTTCGGGCGTTTCTGAGGGCGATGGCGGCCCGAATCGACGGGATTTGGCGGAGAAATGGGCAGTTGGTGGAGGAAGAAGAGACCCGAACGGCGGCCTCGGCCTCAACAAAGTCCAAGCGGATCGAACAGGCCAAACGGAAGGCCGGACGGTTATGGGCAGATGTGGTGCGTCAGAATCTACCGTGTCTGCAGCGGTCATCCGGGACGCCGATCCATCAAGCGTTGTCGGCGCTCCGGGATGGTGGTTGGGTGTAAAAAAATGGAATATCGTATCATCGCCTCAAGATGAGGGATGAGAGTCCGAAAGCGCTTACGATATGAATTCCTGAAAATGGTTCGCTAACTAGTGATTGACAACACCCGTAGTGAACCGAAAAAATGTTCTCCACAAAGTCTTGACTGACTCTTGTAGATTGGTTGGTTTTGTTATCCCCTCTTGTATATGCTATAATAAATGTACATTATAGCCAACGTATGTCTCGTACATGTTTTTTCAAAACAGGCATATGCTATTGCTAAGGTGGTGATAGCGTATGCGCAGAAAGGAGCATCGCCAGTTGCGAAGATCAGCCATCTCAAGGCGAAAAGATGTGCGAGCACAGTCATTAAGATCGATTTATGCTAAACCTGCTGTGCGAAATCGATACGCAAACATCAATGCGTCTTTAAGTTCAAGCATTTGTTTTGATCGGTTGCCTTCTGCTCCTTTATTGGATGTTAGCCCTGATGGTGTTGTGACTGTGAATCCCAATAATCCTGTGCATCAACGGTGGCTAGATGAAGAATGATGCAGCCGGGTGGTATTTACGATATATATTTTCGTTTTCAGGAAGGGCAGGGCGGTACATATCGTCCTGTTCTTATTTTGGGTTTTAGAGGCAATCGAGCCATTGCTATTGGATTAAAAGTCACAAGATCAAAACCAACATCTCGATACCCTTATCGAATACCAATTGTTTATTGGAAATATGTTGGATTAAAGGCACAATCATATGTTCAGTATGACTGGTATAACGAAATTCCATCTACCGTTCGGTTTCGGAAATTTTACGGGATTATGCACCCTTATGATTTTAATCGCGTCCTTAATGCGTTTCGTCGTTATCATGGCATTTAATAGATACATAGTGATCAAAGAGCTTGCTTTGCCAGAGTTTTGTTTTGATTAACCCAGGTGCTAGTTGAGCGTCAGAGCTCAACTAGCACCACGGATAAAATCCCATATTATTGCCCTTGAACCAATTCGAGCGGAACCGGAATAAATTTTTCCACTTTCTCCCCTTTGTGAACGCGAATGGCGGCTTCCACAGCTTTTTCGCCAATTAATGCCGGTTTTTGTGCGACCGTGGCTGCCATTTTGCCTTCTTTCACGGCTTTGACTGCGTCATCTGTCGCATCGAATCCGACCACAAGGACGTTGTTCATTCCATGCGCTTGCAACGCCTCTAAAGCTCCTAAGGCCATTTCATCATTATGCGCAAAAACCGCTTGAATGTCTTTATGGCTTTGCAAAATATTTTCCATGACCGACAATCCTTTGGCCCGGTCAAAATCTGCCGCCTGTTTGGCGACGACTTTCATATTGGCGGCTTTGTCGATCACTTGGTGGAATCCTTCCCCCCGTTCACGGGCTGCAGACGAACCAGGAATCCCTTCCAATTCCACAATGTTTCCCCCGTTTTTCAAGTGGTCGACGATAAACTGCGCGGCCATTTTTCCTCCCGCCACATTGGCGGAGGCGATATGGGTGACCACTTTCCCGCCGTCCGCGCTGCGATCGACGGTAATGACCGGGATGTTGGCGCTGTTGGCGGATTCAATCGCAGACGTGACAGCGCTTGAGTCCGTCGGGTTGACCAGTAGCACATCGACTTTTTGCCTCATTGACTTCGTTCCTGTTCGGCCAAAAATGATTCCACCTCCTCTCGTCTCGACATCCCAGCCTGCGCCCCGAGTTTTGTCACGGACAGAGCCGCAGCCGCATTGGCAAATCGGCACGCTTCATGAAGCGCCTTCCCTTCCGCGAGCGCCACGGCAAGCGCCCCGTTAAACGTATCGCCCGCGCCCGTCGTATCCACGACGGGAACGTGGAAACTTGGAATGAGCCGTTCTTGTCCATCTTGCCAAATGCGCACCCCTTTGGCCCCTTCGGTGACAATCAGCTTATCGGCAAACGCTCCTTCGTCCATCTTGTCGAACAAAATCGTTCGTTCATGTTCATTGGGCGTCAAGAAACTCGCCTGCTCAAGCACCGACGGCGGCAGCGGCTGCGCCGGAGCGGGGTTGACGATGACGCGCACACCATGGCGATGGGCGAGCGAAACCGCCCGTTCCACAACGGGAAGCGGAATCTCGAGCTGCAATAAGCAAACATCGCTTTCGGCGATCACGGATTCATATGGATCCAGATCCTCCGGCGTCAGCGCATGATTCGCCCCAGGGACGACGATGATCCGATTGTCCCGCTCAGAAATCGTAATGGAAGCAATGCCTGTACTCCCATGTGTAACCGGTTTCACATAATCGACGGAAATGCCCTCATTTTGTAACGAACGGATGAGCTCTTGACCAAACGCATCATCCCCCACCGCGCCAATCATCCGCACATCGGCGCCGAGGCGAGCGGCGGCCACCGCCTGGTTCGCCCCTTTGCCGCCGGGAGTGTTGAGAAACTGTTCGCCTAAAATCGTCTCTCCTTGGTTTGGAAACCGCGCCGCCACAGTGACTAAGTCCATGTTGATGCTGCCGATCACCGTAATGGTTGGTTTGTTCAAGTCAATCCCCTCCTTGACGTCGACTGCCGCACCACAAGTTGAACCGGAAGTTGATAATGGAGCTTCTCAAGCGGCTTCCCCTCAATTTGTTTAATTAAAATTCTTGCCGCCATGACCCCCATTTCGTAAATAGGCTGAGACACGGTCGATAGTTCGGGTGTTGTCATTTCCGTCAGCGGGATGCCGTCGTAGCCAATAATGGCAATATCATCCGGAACCCGCAGCCCGCATTGCTGAACCGCTTTCAAAGCACCGACCGCCATCGCGTCGTTGCCGGCAAAGATCCCGTCCATATCATGTTCAGCCAACGCGGCCATCACCGCTTCTTTCGCCTGCTTCAACTGGTAATTCCCTTGAATGACGAGCTGACGATCTCCCAACCCTAACGCCCTTATTTCATCTTGATAGCCGCGGAAACGCTCCATGGCGTTCACCACGTGGTTGGGCCCTTGAATATGGGCAATCCGCCGGCAGCCCACTTCATACAAATGCCGCGTCGCTAAACGAGCTCCCTCGTAATTATCCGCGACCACCGACGGATAACGCTCATGCAGCGGACGGTCGAGCACGACAATCGCAACATCCCATTCCTCGACTTCTTCCGGCGCGAACTGATTCGTGGTCAAAATGACGCCGTCCACATATTTTTGCTTTAACACTTCGATGTATTCTCGTTCTTTTTCTACTTTCTCATCGGAATTGCATAGAATGACCGTATAGTCATAAATATTCATCACATCTTCCACCGCGCGAACGAGTTCGGGAAAGAACGGATTGGTAATATCAGGGACAATGAGTCCGACTGTTTTCGATGTCTTTTTAAACAGAGCTCTCGCCACTTCATTCGGTTTATAATTGAGCTCTTTCATCGCCTGTCTAACCCGTCTTTCCGTTTCCTCATTAACATATCCATTTTGATTTAACACACGCGAAACGGTGGCGACGGAGACACCTGCACGCTTTGCCACATCACGAATCGTTGCCATGTTCGCTTCCTTCTTTTCTGTCTATGTGTAACCGGTTACACATAGTATATCCGATTTTTTGTGCGCCATCAAGCTTTTTTAAAAGACTAGTGATTTAAGGGGGGAATGTTGTCCTCCAGCAACGTTTCTCAAACTGAAAAACTTTGCAACAAAAACATCATTTTATCCCCTTCAACTTTTCGAATCCGTTGTACTTCGTCGGTCTTTCACGGCGGTCCTCAAACAATGTGCGCCCTTTTTTGCAAGCTGACGTAAACATGATCGCATAGCACTTTCACAAAAAAATCCCTTGCCTGCCGCAAGGGACTTCTCACTTTTCCCTCCACCGTTCGCTTGCTTCATCCGCCCGTTTCGCCACCGCCATCATGCTCATGATGGCGAGCATCACAAACGAACCCACAAACATTCCCGCGATAAACGCGACCATGGCCCTCTCTCCCTTTTCTCGCAAACTCGTTATTGGCCATTCTTTCCGTTTACATCTAAATCTATACGATGGGAGAGCTTTGTTCTATTATACGCCGCGTTTGACCGCCCGATGCTTGGTCCTTGCCCAACAGCGGCAAGCCCATACAATCAAAAGCGCCAGGAGCGCCCCACATGAATCAATCGCCACATCTTTTGGCGTCGCCGTCCGCCCCGGTTCAAACGATTGGTGCCACTCGTCGGTTGCCGCATACACTGTCGCAAACAGCCAAGCGCCCGCATACGCAAACCGTTTTGGCGCAAGCGCCCGCCACACAAGCGCGGCCAAAATGCCAAACTCGGTCAAATGCGCCGCTTTGCGAATCAAAAAATTCAAAAATGACGACCCCTCTTCATCCCCTCCGCCGAACGGCAAGTACGACAAAATCATCTGCAGCACATGCGCCGTATTCGCCCCAGTGAACGAGGAAGACTCGCTGAAGCTGTAAATGACGAGGCACCAGAGAATGACGGGAAGCCAGCGGGAAAGGAAAGCTCTCATCGTTTCACCTGCCAACAACCTTTTTCCCAACAAAACAAGGTACCTACACAACAAACGAAAGTAGACACCTTGTTCGCTGAACCCTTTATCATCATAACAGGAAGGGTGATCTTTTTCCATTTTCTTTTTTGAAAGCTGCTTTACCATTGTTGTGACATACTCCCACCACCTACGCTTCGCTTAGAGGTGGGGGCTTCTCGGGTAATCCCATCTCATGATGGGAAGTTGACCGAGCGATCCCCGTGTGCCCCACGGTTCGAGGACAAGTTAGACGATCGCGAATCGTTTCATGCCCTCATGTTTGATATTGATGGCCGCATTGACGTCCCTGTCGCTCTCGAATCCACATTCACAGCGGAATGTACGCTCAGAAAGCGATAGAGACTCCTTGACTCGACCGCAGCACGAACACGTTTTGGACGAGGGGAACCATTTGTCGATTTTGATCAGTTTCTTCCCCTGTTCTTCCAATTTGTACCGAAGGAAAGAGGTGAACATGCCCCAGCCGTTGTCATGAACGCGTTGACCGAAATGGAGGGCTTGGGACATTCCCTTCATGTTGAGGTCTTCGATGACCACGCAATCATACCGTTTCGCTAATTTGTGCGACTCCTTATGCAGAAAGTCTTTTCGTTGGTTCGCAATTTTTTCATGCAGCTTTGCCACTTTCAGACGCTGTTTATGCCAACGATTCGAGCCTTTCTTTTTACGAGACAATTTACGCTGTTCTTTCGCTAATGTTTCCAATGCTTTGCGATAGAATCGAGGATAATTGGCTCTCTTACCCTCGCTATCGACATACAGCGTACTCATGGAAAAGTCAAGCCCAACCACCGTTTGTACTTCTTTTGGGGCAAGTTGATGTTCGTACTCTGTGAGGATAGAAATATAGTATTTTCCTGTTTTGGTTTTCGTGATCGTACAAGACTTGATGATATGGTGGGCAGGAATCTCCCGGTGTTGCTTGAGCTTGATCCATTTCAGTTTGGGCAGCTTGATATAGCCATCTGAAAGCTTGATGTTGCCATTTACCACATTTGTGGTGTACGACTGTTTCGCCTTGCGGTTTTTGAACTTGGGAAATCCAGCGCGGCCAGAAAAGAAGTGTTGAAACGCTTTCTGCAAATTCAATTGGGCGTTTGCCAGCGCAAGGCTGTCCACTTCTTTTAGCCAAGGAAACTCCTTTTTGTACTTGGCAGGGGTCGGACATGTTTGCTGTTTCAAGGATTCTTGATCGTCCTTGAACTTTTCAAACATTTGTATGCGCTCTTCAAGCATTTTGTTATACACGAAACGGACACAACCGAAGGTTTTGGCGAGCAGTTGTTCTTGTTCTTTTGTTGGGTATAGACGGAACTGATAGGCTTTGTTTGCCATATCGACACCACATCACTTCATACCTTGATTTTCGATATATTTTTTCTATAACTGATTATATTGTAATACACAAAAAAGAGACAATTTTAGGCTATACCTAACCGAAATTCATCTCCCACTTTCACTTCGTTTAGAAGTGGGAGACTTCTTTCGGAAAGATGTTAAAATCGTTCGCTCACAGGCTGGAAAGAAGATTTCTTTTCCGTTCCCCTCTTTTCTTTCGATCATTCCCCTTTTAAGGGAGATTCTCTCCCTAGTTTATGTTTTCATGAACAAGGGTATGGGTATAGTAGTAAAAGGAAAATGTGTACATTTTTTTCGGTCAGCATTATAATTTTTAGAAAGGAGAATCAATGAGGTGATCAATATGCCCTCCGCTTTGGAAACGAAAATGAGGGTGACACTGTCTTGCACGGAACAGGCCAACAAACCAGATAAGGATCTTCCATTTGCCGAATTACGGAAAAAAATAGCCAAACCTTCTCCCTTTGGCAAAAAATTAGTGGACATCTACAAACAAGGACGGTAGCCGATTATGTCGTTTGTGATGACATATGAAGATGCCATAGATGAACATTTTGGACAAGCGTCTATATACATCGATGCTTGCCAACATTCAAGATTTAGCCTTAGCTCAAATGCGACTCCTTCAGCTTGAAGCCTATGATGCCTTGCATTATGCCATTGCAACATACCACCATTATGGCTACTTCGCTACGCTTGATGGCGATTTTGTCCATACTCTTTACAACCAAGACCCCGACCCAGCGTCGATTACAAAAATTATAAAAATCGCCTAGCCTTGACGTTCTTGATCGAGTCGGGGTTGAAAAAGTAAGGGAGGCAGAGAACTCTATGCCCTCCTTCATTTCTTCTCCACTCACGCGAGCTGCACCAAGTTCAACCATGTGAATTGGTGACAAAGAAAGAGCATGCAATACATATCGATCCGCCTTTATGATGTGCAAAAAAGCGGAACCGGTTATTCCGCCCCCGCCAACAGTTTCAACGTCGCCGCGACAAACATTTGCACGCCAATCTCAAGCGCGTCTTCGTCGATCGTAAAGCGCGGATGGTGATGCGGGTAAACGATGCCTTTTTCTACATTGCCCGCGCCGACGTAGAAAAAGCTGCCCGGCGCTTTTTGCAAGAACGCCGAAAAATCTTCGCCGCCCATGTTCGGTTTCAAGCGAGCCACTGCCTCTTCACCGAACAGCTTGCGCGCCGTTTCTTCGATGACGCGGGTCACTTCATCGTAGTTAATGACCGGGCGGTAGCCGTAGTCAAATTGAAACTCATACGAGGCGCCGTGCGCTTCGGTGATTCCTTTGACAATGCGCTCCATCCATTGCGGCACCGTCTGGCGCAGCTCGGCGTCGAACGTGCGCACTGTCCCTTGGATTTCGACCTCCCCTGGCAGGACATTATGGGCCGTACCCGCCACAAATTGTGTCACGGACAGAACAAGCGGCTCGAGCGGATCGACATAGCGTGAGACGATGTGCTGCAAGTTCGTCACGACTTGCGCCCCGATGGCGATCGCATCGATCGTTTGGTGCGGCATCGCTCCATGGCCGCCTTTGCCGATGATGCGGATGAAAAAGCGGTCGGGTGCGGCCATCATCGGTCCATACACAATGCCGATTTTTCCACACTCAAGCGGCGACCAAAGGTGAGTGCCGATGACGACGTCCACCCCGTCCATGACACCCGCTTGCACCATCTCCTCCGCCCCACCCGGGGACAGTTCTTCCGCGTGTTGGAACAAAAAGCGAATCTCACCATGAATGTGATCGCGAAGCTGGGCAAAAATTTTCGCCGTCCCCAACAGCATCGCCGTATGGCCGTCATGCCCGCACGCATGCATGACGCCTGGGGTTTTGGAGGCAAATTCAAACGTGTTTTCCTCTTGAATGGGCAGGGCGTCCATATCCGCACGAATGGCGACGACCCGGCCTGGCTGTTGGCCAATAAGGCGCGCCATGACGCTCGTTTTCGTCGGACGGGTAATCTCGAGACCGCCGAACGATTGCAGCGTCTCGTAGACAAACTGCGCCGTTTTCTCTTCCTGGAACGACAATTCGGGATGGGCGTGCAAGTGGCGGCGCCAGGCGATGACGTCCGTTTTCACTTCATCGACGAGCCGTTTGATTTCTTCCTTTGTCATCACGTTTCCCCCTCTTTTCCGCTTTCCTAATATTATAAACGGAAATTTTTGAATTTTCATTTCTCTATATTCATGAAGAAAGGCAGCCCGCTGCACGTTTAGTGAGTGAGCTGCTGTCCCAAACGTCATTCGTGATGCTCCACCGTTTCCTTTATCGCGCTTTGCCATCCGACCACCCCCGGCCGCCCAATCGACTCGTAGATTAAGCCGGCGGCTTCGGCCGCCTTCGGGTCGTAGCAATTCCGCCCATCCACCACAAGCGGTGTTTTCATCAGCGTCTTGTAACGGTGAAGGTCAAATTGCAGCACAGCCGGCCATTCGGTGAAAATGAAACAAACATCCGCGCCGCGAATGGCTTCCTCGATCGTCTCGCAACAAACAACCGCATCGCCAAAACGGCGGACGACATGTTCGAGAGCGGCTGGGTCCCAGACGCGCACGACTGCTCCTTCGGCAATGAGCCGCTCGATGTTCGCCAAGGCAGGAGACTCGCGCACATCATCGGTGCCCGGCTTGAATGCGGCGCCAAGCACGGCGACCGTCCGGTTGCGGAAATCCCCAATGTGCAGACGCGCTTTGTCAAGAAGTTTCCATTTTTGTTTCTCATTGACGTCGATCGCCGCCCATACCGTTTTGAGCGAATAGCCGTGGGAAGCCGCCAAGGAATAGAGGGCATTTGCATCTTTCGGCAGGCAAGAGCCGCCATACCCGACGCCGGCGCGCAAAAAGCGGCGGCCGATGCGCGGATCCATGCCGATTCCTTCCGCCACCGCCTGAATATCAGCGCCTACCAACTCGCATACATTGGCGATCTCGTTGATGTACGAAATTTTCAACGCCAAAAACACATTGGCCGCATACTTGATCATCTCAGCGCTTCTCCGGTCCGTCACGACGTACGGGAGGGCAAACGAGGCGTACAGCTCCTTCATCACCCGTTCAGCCCGGTCCGAATCCACTCCCAATACAATGCGCGGCGCCTGCAGTGTATCGCGCACCGCCGTTCCTTGCGACAAAAACTCCGGATTGGATACGACGTCGAATTTCACCTCCGGCCGTCCGTTTTCCGCCAAAAAACGGGCGGCTTCATCGCCAGTGCCGACGGGCACGGTCGACTTGATAACGACAAGGCAATCGCGTTCGGCCGCCCTGGCGATGCGTCGCAATGCGCCCCATACATCATCAAGCCGCACAGACCCGTCCGGCTGCGGCGGCGTGCCGACGGCGATCATGATCACTTCCGCCCGTTGATACGCTTCCACATCGTTGGTCGTAAAGCGAAGGCGAACGCCGTTTCGCTGAATAAGCGAGTCAAGCCCCGGCTCATAAATCGGGACGATCCCTTCATTTAATAGGCGAATTTTCTCTTCGTTCACATCGACGCATGTCACATCATGCCCTTTATCGGCCAGACAAGCCGCGGTCACAAGTCCAACATATCCCGTTCCCGCAATCGCTATCTTCACGATTCCTCACACCTTTTCATCCATTGCGGCGATCGTCGCTTGTCCTCATTATATCGAATCGCCTGCCGGTTTTCACGGGTTCCGCCCCGTTGCTCGAACAAAAAACTATTTTCCACACAAAAAAGAGAATGCCCCAAAAGCAACGAGGCATCCTCCCTTCTTCCATATATACATCAGACGAATTTTATATTCATATTATTCCCCCGACCGGGCGTACATGACCTTTTGAGTCAGTCCTTTACGCCGCATGTTTCCGTTTCGTTGCGGACGGCCGATCGATCATCAAGCCAAGCGCAGCGCCAATCAGCGCAGGGACAACCCAGCCGAGCCCGACTGAAAACAGCGGCGCCCATGAGAGGAGCGGTTCTAACCATGCCGTCTCCAGCCCGATCGTTTTCAAACCGTCATACAGGCTGAACATGCCGGTAAAGAGCAACGCCATCCCGTACACTTTCGCCGAACCACGGTAAAAGCGGCGGAAAAACGACAGGGCGACGAGCACGATCGCCAATGGATACAGCATCGTCAACACTGGAACGGAAACAGCGATCAACGCATTTAAGCCGAGGTTTGACATCAAAAAGCTAAATAAGGTTAATACAATGACATACGTTCGGTACGAAACAGTCGGGGTGAGCTCTTGAAAGTATTGCGCACAAGCAGCGACTAGACCAACCGCCGTTGTTAAGCAGGCAAGCGCCACGATCACGCCCAACAGCAACTTCCCTCCGCTGCCAAACAGCAGCGATGACACGTATGACAATAGCTCGGCTCCGTTGGCAAATGAGCCGACACCAGCCATTCTAGCACCAATGATGGCAATGCCACCATAAACGAGCGCGAGTCCCAATCCAGCGATCAATCCGGCTTGCACCGTGGCTTTTGCCTGCAACGCCGGCCGGTCCACCCCGCGGTCACGGAGCGCATGAATGACGACGATGCCAAAGGCAAGGGCCGCGATCGTATCCATCGTTAAATACCCTTCCAGCATCCCTTTCACAAACGGTGCCGAGGCGTACTTCTCAGCCGGCATCGCCTGCGGGTCGTCAAGCCGGATTAAACCGGTAAGGCAAAGCACAGCAATGGAAAGCAGCAACATCGGCGTCAACAGCTGGCCGATTCGATCCACAAGCTTCGAGGGGTTTAAGCTGAGCCAGTACACAAGGGCGAAAAAGAGACCCGTAAACAGCCACATCACCAAAGATCCGCTCTCAGGGAAAAACGGCTTCGCTCCAATTTCATAGGCGACGCTAGCCGCGCGCGGAATGCCGAAAAACGGGCCGATCGCCAAATACACAGCGAGTGAAAAACAAAGGCTGAACAGCGGATGAACAGCGTTGCCGAGCGAACGGATGCCGTCTTTGGTGAACGCCACCGCCGCGACCGACAACAGCGGCAGCCCAACACCGGTGACGATAAATCCAAGAACCGCCGGCCATACGGCCGTTCCCGCTTCCATCCCTAAATACGGAGGAAAAATCAAGTTGCCCGCGCCGAAAAAGAGGGAAAAGAGCATCAATCCAGTAAACAGCACATCTCTCGTTTTCATTGTATCCCCCATTTCTATTATTTCGAAAAAGAATTTAATATTCTGATATATAATAAAACAATAGTGTTAATTAGGATAACAGTCGATTATTATTATCCTAATCCTTTATAAATATTAAACTTTTTTAACTATTGTGTCAACCAACTTCCACCCTTTCGCCCTTGCAGCCCTCAGGCAAACGCCTTGAAAAGCTAATGGCCCTCTATGGTCAGCCAGCGGTGATCCAAACAAGGCGAGGCGACAAAAAGCGCCCCGAAAATCCGGGGCGCTTTTTGTCATGCCGCAGTAGATCCGTTATCCACTTTTTAGAAAAGGGGCGTACTATTGAAAATAATGGCGCATGGCGTTCACGATGGCCGTCGTCACCGCTTCTTGATAACCGTTTGTCGCCACAACCGCAGCGTCCGACCGATTGCTTAAATAGCCGAGCTCAAGCAACACGGACGGCTTCTCGTTTTCTCGCAACACGTAATAGTCGCCAAAGGCGATGCCGCGAAACGGCAATGCGGAAAGTTGCCTGAACAGCCCTTGGAACGATTGCGCCAATTCGTAGTCCGCAAACCGATCGTAATAGTAAATGGTGATGCCGGACGCATCTGGATCAGCGGCGCTGTCGTAATGCAAGCTAATAAACGCGTCCGCCTGATACAGGCGGGCGGCGGCAACACGCGCCGACAGCGGCACATACTCATCGCTGGAGCGCGTCAGCACGACGCGAGCGCCGTAAGATTGCAGCTTGTTTTTCAGAAGCTTGGCGGTTTCCAACGTCAACTCCTTTTCCTTGATGCCATCGACACTTTGGGCCCCGCCGTCTTTGCCTCCGTGGCCAGCGTCAAGAACGATCGTTTTTCCGGCCAGCGCCTGAACAGGACCGCGCGTCCAGCTGTCTACATAAAGGCGGGAGTCGCTAGGCGCGATGGCTGAAAGCAGCGAGCGGTCAGCCGACTGGGGCACTTCCGCTTCCTTTTCATTAGCTTGTCCATCCTTTACCTGCACATATGCGGATGACACCCACCCATCAAGCCCTGTTTGGGAGGCAATTTTGTACCATCCCGGTTTCTTTTCCACAATGTCAACTTCTTCGCCACGAACAAGACGGCCGATCCGCGGGGCGTGAAGCGACGGTTCAGCTCGCACGTTGAGTGAATCGGCGGCCACCGTTCCAGTCTGTTGTGAAATCGAGCGGGCCTCGGCTGGCGCCAAATACGATGCAGCGGCCCAACCGATGGCGTCTTCCGTCACGACCTGTTTCCAGCCGCCTTCTTCCCCAATCACCAACACCGTTTCCCCTTGCGCCAAATGTCCGATAATTCGCCCGTCTCGGCTCGGCTCTTGGCGAAGGCGGAGCCGGTCTTCTTGCACGACGGCTGTCTCTTTTGCCAACGCGACGTACCGCGCCGCGAGCCACCCGGTCCGATTTTTCTCCCATTCAATTTTCAACCAACCGTCTTTCACATCCACCAACCGGTACACGTCACCGCGGTGGACGCTTGCCACCGGGTGGTACGGCACCCCCGGCCCTTGGCGGACATTCACGCGATCCGCCGTCACCACCGCCAGACGCTTCGTTTCTTCCGTTTCTTTTTCTCCTTTCACTCCCGACGGCCAAAGGACCGCCAGCAACCAAAGCAAACAAAACGATGCGGCGAGCCATCCCCCCCGCCTCATGCGCGCTCCCTCCTAGTTCCCTCTCATTCTACTATATGGTTCGCGCACAATAGGCCATTTCCTGTCTGTCGGCCAGGAAAACCGCTCGACAGAACAGGCGCCTCCAACGTCCATGAACCGACAATGAATGCCCTGTTTCCGCACAATGTCCTCCAGCGCGACAGCCACCAACAAACAAGACGCGAATGCTGCCGAGAACGCAACAATGGCGCAAATCCCGTCTGCACAAGCGCCCTTCGATGCCTCAAATTGGCGCAATCGCACGGCTGCCCCATTTCCTCACAAGCGCCCATCATAGAAAAAGAGGATGCCTCGTGTCAAGACATCCCCTTCCCCTTTACACCTTGGCGGATGGCCGGTCAAACCGAACAAACGCCTCCATGTAAGGAGCGGCCTGCGGCGGGTAGACACGTTGGACGGCCGCCAATGCGCCGTTGTTGGTGAACGCGGCTTCCAAGCACATGCCGGGCTCGACGTACGATTTCACCGATAGCGGCAAGCGCCAGTGGAACTGTTCGCCCGTCTCCAACCAGCGGATCGCGGCCTTTTCCCGTCCGACGCTCACCACCTGAAACATCCCGGTTCGATACTCCTCTTTCCTTTCTACCATTCCCTTCCAAATAATGTCAGCCATCCCCATTGGCAAATCAGGGCGATGATACAATCGAAGAAGGCGGACCGCTTTTAACAACGGCTCCTGCAATTCCGTCACGAGTTGGCGCACGACCCGGGCATGGCTTGTCCGATAGCGGCCGTCCAGCCATTTCGTGAACGCCTGAACGCCGCTTAATACTTGTTTCGCTTGATTGATGCTTATGTCAGGAGAAAACATGACGTAGTGAAATGCCAAACATTGCTGCCAATGGCGCGCTTCTAGCGCATCCCACGATGACAGCGGCGTCGTCTGCAAGTAATGGCCGACCGCCGTCACACCGAGGCGGTATTTCGCTTTCGTCGCCTCTGATTTTCCTTCCGTTTTTTCTTGGTAAAAACGGACGAGGTCGGCGCCGAAAAAGCGCATTTTCCATTCCGCCGGCATGGCAAAATATCCGCCCTCATCGAGCCGTTGCAATACTTGAACAGACGTTGTCCGCTTGATCTTAGGCGTCACAAATGGCGAGAGCGGCAAACCGTAGCGGGAACGGATGCTGTTCGTATCGACCATCACCGGACTGCCTTCTTGGCGGAGAAGTTCGAACGCATGGTACTCATATGCGCGCAGCCATTGCTCCACTGTTTCCTGCTCGCCGCTCATGGCCAATTCGTGAACGGACCGTCCCCCCCATTCTTCATGCGGCACATGCAGCGTCTGCTCTAACATCACCGCACTGTTGGCAACGAGCGCCATATATGACGGCTCACCCGGCGGCAACTGGACGTCGTATGACAGCAACTTCACTCCTTTAGGGACAAGGTGTGTCTTCGCTGACCGCGATACAACCGTCGCCGGCAGCCCCATTGCCTCAAGCGTCTTCGTCAGCACCCTCTCGGCGTCCGCATCAAAGGTGGAGAGCGTCATCGTCCGCCCCTGCCCCTCTACAAAGCCAGCTAATTCGTTCAGATAAATCGGGCTGGAGGCAAGATCATCGCAATATTCATACGTCACACCGCGCAGTGAACCTTTGACGGCTTCGTCCGTTTCCTCATCCACGATCACGATTCCATGTCGTTCCAGCTGACGGAGGGCGTTGCGCGCATCAGGCATGTCGTAGACGACCGTCCATTGTTCAACTGCTTCCGTCCCGCGCTCCTGTAATGAAGAAGCACTGTGACACGCGTCGACAATATCAAGAAAACGGGAAAATGCCAACTCTTCGTACGGCATGTTCGTCTCTTGAAGGAGAGAACGCATTCGTTCCTCGGCCTTCTTCACTCCGTCCGGCCCAACGATGGAGGCAGCCCCTTGGATATAATGACCGCCGTCAAACGGCTCGAGAAACGCAAACATACCGCCCCAAGGCACTACATCCGGCATCGTCTCGCTAAATGGCAGAAACAACGTTTCCCCCGTCAATCGGTCGACCGCTGTCCCCCCGTCTTCACCGCGGTCCACAAACTGAACGAGACGCGGAACAAGCCGAACCCACCGGTCAAGCATGTTTCGCAGCTCCAACGATAAACGGCGTCCTTTCTCGCGCCGAAACCATTCAACGCCGCGCATCCCGTTTGGGAAACGGTGAACGAACAAGTACCAAAGCGTTTCAAGCGGCTCAAGCATCTCACTGTGTTTCATTTCCCGAACGGCCTGACGGAACGCGTGCTTTATCGCCCGTTGTTCGGCGTAGGAGAGCGCCTCCTCTAAGAAACGGTGCACTTGTTGCGACAGCTCATACTTCTGTTCAAAAAACCGATGTTGCCGCGCCCTTTTCGCCTCTTCCTCCATCGCTTTGTTCATGCAGCATTTTTTATACTTTTTCCCGCTCCCGCACGGACACGGGTCGTTTCGGCCGACCGACATACGGCTCCCTCCTTGAATCAATTTCGTTTTCTAATTTCTATCACCATTATTATTATTTTGATTCTTTCAGAAACAGGTTAAACTATAAGTATACAAAAACAATCCTAAAAAAGGAGACGATATTCATGGAAGAGAAAAGACTCATCGACTTGATCGACGAATTGATGACGAAGCTTAATTCAACGAAAACTTCCCATCCGCACGGTCGATGGACGGAAACACCAAAAAGCAAAAGCACGACATCAAAGAAACCGCGTCGCTCCAAAACCGCCTATCAGTTAAAAATATCCTTAAACGGCATCCGTCCGCCGATTTGGCGGCGCGTCCTTGTTCCCGGACATGCGACATTTCACGATCTTCATCTCATCATCCAAGAAGCGATGGGATGGGAACAAGCCCATTTATACGAATTCGATTTCGGAAGCGTTCTCATCGGCATCCCTGACGGCTGGGATTCGTTTCAGCTGGAAAAAGAACTGATGGACGCCCGCCGCATCCCATTACAGCAATGGCTGACGGAAGAAAAACAAAAGTTTCTGTACATTTACGATTTTGGCGACTACTGGCGCCATACCGTCACTGTTGAAAAGATTGAAACACTCCCCAAACCGCTGGAACGCGCCACTTGCCTGAAAGGGAAACGGGCATGCCCTCCCGAGGATTGCGGCGGCGTCTATGGTTATTTGGAGCTGCTCGAATCAGCAGCAAACCAAGACTCCCTTACGGATCCGGAACTGCTTGAACGACTTGACTGGATGTATGACATGAAAGGCGAAGATTTTGATCCCGATGCGTTTAACATCGAGGAGGTGAACAAGCGGTTATCCTACATCCATCTGTAGCAAAGGGGGAGAAGGCGCCCAAACCAACGGCTGGGCACCTTCTCCCATGGATGCGCTGTATGTTCTTAACAAAACCCCCGTCCCGCAAATGTTTGCCAGACGAGCTCCTCGAGTTCTTCACGCAGTTCGGCTTCGTCGACTCCCTCAAGCAAACCGTCTTTTTTCCATGTTCGCATCGCCTTGTCAATCAAGCGGCGGACTTGATCGGTGTCCCAACCTTCGTCGTCAAACAGTTCTTCGACTTCGTCAAGCCATTCGTCAATCGCGGCATCCAACTCATCGCCGTCTATCATGCCTTCTTCGAAATCCCACTCATCATCAAGCCATTCCTCATCGTCATCATCCCACTCGCCATCCTCATCGCGATCCAGCATCTCGACCGCGAACAAGATAAATTCCATGGAAGTTGATTCGACTTCCTCGGCCGCCACTCCGTAGCGTGCAGCCGCTTCCTCTGCATCCATGAACTCCTCTTCCGCCATCTGACCGGCAACATGGCGAAGCGCAGCTGCATACACGACCGGGTCATCGATGGCCGGTTCATCTTGTTCGCAATACATGCGCCAAAAGAACGCCGCATGGCTAAGCACCCGGGGCGATGTCTTTTCTTCTCTCCGCTTCAGCTCGTGAAGAACCGCTTCTTCGTCAGGATCGTTCCACTCCAATTCAGCCGACAGCTGCCATAGCCATTCGTGAAGAGCCAGATCGAGCGCTTCTGGAAACGATGTTCGCCAAAACGCGTCTGCCGCTTTCCCGCTTCGTTTTCTCTCCGCCTCAATCGCATGGGCGAGCCGTGTTCTTCCGTTCTTTGGAAACGGCAGAGCGGCTATAAAGTACGTAAACTCTTCCCCATATGGAAGGAGGAAGCCAAGCAAAACGTCCCCTTCTTCAGCCGGCGGAACGGGCTCGGACGTTAAAAAACGGACGCGTTTTTCTTCCCCGCTCACAAGATCGCGCACCATGAGACGCCGCTCTTCGTCGAAACGGACGATCTCACCAAACGACGGAATCCCCTCCGTCCATCGCTCCAAATGCGCTTGCACCGCCGGCCGCCAACGGTTGCGGCGCCGGTCTTGCATGTACGCCGAAAAGATTGTTGTCCCCTTCTCATCCACCGGCCGGCAAAAAACAGCCCAATCCGTCAACAATAAATGAGCGCCCACCTCTAACTCTTCCGGAAACCATTGAAACGAGCATTCCGCCATCGTTTCCACCAACACGTCCTCGTATCGCTCCGACGCAAACAAGACCACATCCTGCATGCATTCGACCAGCTCGCGCTCAATAATAGATGCAATCGATACCGCCTCTTGCTTCCCACAACAATGCTTGTACATTTTCCCACTGCCGCATGGACAAAGATTGTTTCGCGATGCCTTCGCCATATAGCTACCTACTTTCTTTGTATCATAGTCATTGAACGTTCTCCCCCTCTACGCTAACGCTCGGGCCAGCTAAACACCTTGGGGAGACATTCACGATCAACGTGTGATGGAACTGCTTTCAGCAACACATATCGCAAGCACTTTGGGACTTCCGCCGCTCATGTCGAGAACAGTGATTGGAGTGCCTTTATTGAACGGTTTTCTCCACGTCTTTATTCTATCATACCACAAAAGAAAGGGGGAACGCGCATTCCTCTCCCACTTACTCCCTTTGGTCGTTGAAGTGGGAGTCTCCTGCGCGAAATAGGATGAATGACTCTTACCATTGGGCTTGCCTGCATAATGGAGAATCATAGAGGCCGAGCCGAGAGAAACAAGCGCCCCGTCATTCATCGGGACGCCTACGGCCGGCGAAGCAAACGGGACAACGAGGCAAGCAGGCGCTCTTGAAATGCAGCCCGTTCTTTCTCCACCTTGTCTGGCCACTCTTGCAACGCCTGAAGCCACGGCTCTACGTACGGTGAGAAAGACGGCGGATACACGCGGGCAAGATCGTCCAGCTTGCCGTTGCGATCGGTCGCGGCGACGATATACATGCCCGGCAACAGATGCGGCTCTGCCCGCTTCGGAATGTCCCATGTCACCGTTCGGTTATGGGCAAGCCAATCCAGCACCGCCTTCCCCTGTTCCACACGCTTGACGCGGAAAAACGAGAAACCGACGGAAAGGGGAATAGGCAAACCAAACAAACGAGCAAGCTGCCAAGCCATCAGTTCCTCATCCGCCTTTCCGTTCTCGCCCCTCCATTCATCCAGCAAAGCAAAGCAATGTTCCAATTCGCTTCTGACCTCTTCCAGCACGGCACAAACAACAGTTCGATGATTCGTTCCATAACGGCGGTCCAGCCAATCGGCCCACTCAAGCAACATATCGAGCGCTCGGCTCACCACTTCCCATGAAAACGAACTCCATCTTGACGGGATTTGCTCGACGATGCATTGTTTCCATTCTTCTTCTCCTACGTCCTCCCACGATGAAAACGTCCGCCCGGTCATATATTCACACACGAGCAAAACCACGGCCCAACACGCCTCTTTGGCCTCTTTTTCTCCGCTCACGATGACTTCGTTATAAAACGCCAATGCGTCATCGGTAAAATACATCCCTTCCCATTCCGCGCGGATCAACAATGTCTCGGTTCCTTCCGGCCCCATCCATTTCATTTTCCATAAGTCCGAAAGACGATGTGATGAGCTAAACGGAGATGGGGGCAATCCATAACGGGAGCGAATGGGATTCACTCCGATGAGCACCGGCAAATTGGCTCGTTCTTGCATGTTAAACAAATGGAATTCATACTCTTTCAGCCACACATCCACTTCCTGCACACGCCCCTCGCGCGCCATTTCGTGAGGGGTTTTTCCATTCCATTTCTCAAGCGGGGTGTGAAGGGCTTTTTCCATTTGAACATCCAATCCGGCCATCGTTGCCACCCAAGGGGGAGAGTCTGGGTCTGAATCAATATGAAGCGAAACGTTTTCGATCCATTTTCGGCGCAAAACGGCTTCTGTCCCCCGTTTTCGTTCTTTTGGGGAATACCCAAACGCCTGCAGCAGCGACACGAGCTGTTCGGCCGTCCCTTCCTCCTCGGTAGACAACACGAGACGCGACCGATGAGCGGATAATGACCCGCCTAATTCAAACACATGAATCGGCTTGGGGGAAATCACTCCGACATAATGGTACACATTGGTGCACCATGAACCTTCCACTTTCTCCCCATCGTCATGATCAATGTGAGCGCGTCCGATCGAAGCAAGCTTCCTCATCGCCTCAGCGGCTTCCTGGCATTCGTATTCATACGTCCATCGCGTGCGCTCCTCTTGCACATCGTCCGCCCTCGGAGGATAGCCTGCATCAACGATATCGAGAAAATGTTCAACGGCTACCTTTTCATACGGCCAATCGGTTTGCGTCAACAAGACGCGAATGTTCTCTTCCGCCCGTTCCACGCCCTTCGGATCCACAATCGATGATACACCGCAAACGTAATAGCCGCCGTCAAAGGGCTCCAAAAAGGCAAACATGCCGCCCCAAGGGCGCACAACCTCCAATGTCTCGCAATACGGCATGAGAAGTTTCTCGCCCGTCAACCGGTCGACCGCCACTCCTCCTTCATCATGCAAATCGACAAATTGCACAAGGCGCGGCACAAGTCGAACCCAGCGGTCCAACATTTCCTTGAGCTCCGGAGACAGACGACGCCCTTTTTCCTGTTGAAACCATTCAACGCCGCGCAATCCATTCGGATAACGATGGAGGAAAAAACGCCAAAGCGTCTCAAACACCTTCAACTCTTCACGATGATCCTTTTGTTCGATCATTCGGCGAAATGTACGGTTGACCGCTTCGCGTTCATCATAAGACAGCGATTCATCCAAAAACCGCTGCACCATTTGCGACAGCTCATATTTTTGGTCAAAAAAGCGGCGCTGCCGCACCCGCTTGATTTCACGCTCCTGCTGTTTGTTCATGCAGCACTTCTTATACTTTTTCCCGCTTCCGCACGGGCACGGGTCATTTCGGCCGATTGCCATGCAAAATCCTCCCTTCTAATCATTCCTTTCCAAAACGGCGACCAAGATAATGAACCTCCCCCACTTATCGAAGTGGGGGTTTCCTGTTTCCCCTTCGGAGGTGGATGCATGATAGGCTGGTTGGCAGCCTATCTGCAGGCAACACCTGGCACCCGTCCCGTTGGGAGCCACAGGCAACATGAGTATCCATGATACTCAAGGGCGGGAACTCGCCATCTACGACTTCATACCTAAGCAATCCGTCGATACGTAAACGGTTTGACCGTAAATTCCAATGGGCGGATTTCACCATAATATACTTTGGCAAATAAATTCATTGCCCCATGGATATCACGGTGTCGTTTGTACCCGCATTGACATGTATAATTTCTAGAAGAAGATTTATTTTTCTTCCCGCAAACAGGGCATGTTTGCGAGGTATAACTTTCATCTTTTTTCTCGATTTGAATTCCTTCGGCATTCAATTTGTATTTGAGATAATCAAATAATTTTCCAAACGACCAATTGGATAATTTCTGATTGGTCTTTTTGTTTCGTTTCTTTTTCGTATTCCGTTGGATTCCTTCGATATCTCCAATGACGACTTCTTTCACTTGGTTTTCCAAACACCAACGAACAAATTGTCTCGTGGTTTTGTGCAGTGC
>NZ_LLKS01000062.1:0-10762 GCF_001414205.1 Geobacillus sp. Sah69
CCCCCTGAATCGCTTTATACAGCTGTTGAAACCCCTCTTTCGACTGGAAGATCGGGAACGATTTGCGAAGCACGCGCCCCCGGTCATCCACGAAGCAGGCGTAGTGGGTTCGTTTCGCGATATCGATGCCCACGACAAGCGTTTGTTCCGTAACTTGATCAATTTTATAGTTTTGTGTACAATTCATCTGAAGTCCTCCTTGGCATGATGGTAGGTATTGTTTGACACCCCTGCATCATACCAAGAGGGCTTTTTTTGATCAAGTCCCCGGAAAAGCTCCTAACGGGAATGCTCTTTTTATTTTTCATCCCTGTTTCACATTAATATAATGAACGATGTAAACAGGGAGGAAAGCGAATGGAAGAGAACAAACAATCGCTTGAGGTGGCCGGGCGCCAGTATGATCCGTCTGATTACAAGTCAGCCGCGGCTCTCGGCGCCGGGTTGGCCGAGACGCATGAACAAGTAAGCGACGTCTACGCGGAAGGGACGATCGAGGCGGCGGCCGAGCAAGAAAACGCGCCAGACATTCCCCTGTCCCCGCCGGAGTAAAAGCCGAAACGCCAAGGATTCGCTCCTTGGCGTTTCCGCTGATGGCTAAGGCTGTCCATCGGTGAGAAATGAAAGGGCAAAAGGAAAGAAAAACAGTTCGTACTTTCCCCCATCGTCGTCTATACTAGTAGTGCGCACGGCGATTCACCGATATAAGGGGGATGATCATCGTGAGATGGCAGCGGGCTTTATTGGCGTTGCTCAAAGAGCGGAAAGACCATTCCATCGCGTTGGCGATCGACACATCAAACCGTCCGGAGCGGCCAATGCTCATTCAAAACATTGTGAAGCTGTTTGAAAAGCTGCGCCCGGACACGCTGCTCGTCCAAGCGGATTTTAAAATTCGCGATGTCTCTCCGGTTGGCGTGGCGACGATTAAATATTTCAAGCACGGGAAATCGTCGTACACCGAAGTGCTGGAATGGGCCGCTGCGCAAAAAATCGATACGTTGTTTTACATCACCGATGTAACCGGCTATTTTTATGAAGAACTCGAAGTCGACTATGAAGTGTTTTGGCTTGTGCCGGACGATTATATGCCGCGCGTGCCGTTTGGCAAGCCCATTCGTGTGGCGTAACACTGTGAGGAATGCCCCTCGTGATGAGAGGCATTCTTTTTTGTTAATAAATTTAACAAACTTTTTGTGTTCGAAACCGATTGCAACCAAAAACACACGTTGCTTTTGGTTGGTTTGTGTTATATATTATTACATATAAAAGGGATGATAAATGACAAAAGGGGGATGCGTAAAATGGATGAAAAAACGTTGACGCTTGGGCTGGATGCCCTCTGGGTCATGCTTTCGGCGGTGCTCGTCATCGGCATGCAGGCAGGGTTTGCTTTGCTTGAGGCCGGATCAACGCGCATGAAAAACTCCGGGCATGTGGCTGGCAAACAAATTTTAAGCTTTGCTATCGCCTCATTGGCGTTTTGGGCGTTCGGCTTTGCGATTGCGTTTGGGGCTGGGAATAGCTTCATCGGGACGGAAGGATGGTTTTTAAAAGAAGGAAAAGGAACGTTTGACTCGTTGTCGTGGGCGAATGTGCCGCTCGAGCTCAAATTTTTATTCCAGCTCGGCTTTGCCGGCGTGTCGCTGGCCATCGCTTGGGGCGGCTTCGCTGAGCGGGCGAAGCTGTCTGTTTATTTTCTTTTTGGCACGATTTTTACGATCGCCATTTACCCGGTGATCGGCCATTGGGTGTGGGGCGGCGGCTGGCTCGGGCAACTCGGGATGCAAGATTTCGCTGGTTCAACCGTTGTCCACTTGCAAGGCGCGATTGCGGCGCTCATCGCCACGGTCTTGCTTGGCCCGCGCATCGGCAAGTTCAATAAAGACAAGACGCCAAACGTCATTCCGGGGCATAACCAAGTGTATACAGTCATTGGCGGATTGATTTTATGGATCGGCTGGTTCGGCTTTAACGCGGGCAGCACGATGGCGGTTGGCGACGGATTTTTCGGCTATGTGGCCTTGACGACGAACTTGGCTGCTGCGGCGGGGGCGGTTGCTGCGATCTTGACGGCGAAAATTTTGGTCGGCAAAGCGGACATTCCGGCGATGGTCAACGGTGTGTTGGCGGCATTGGTTGCCATTACAGCGGCGTGCGCGTTCGTTGAACCGTGGGCGGCGGTCATCATCGGTGCAGTGGCGGGATCGTTCACGTTCTGGACGTCCATCTACTTCGAACGCAAAGGGATTGATGATCCAATTTACGCCTTTTCCGTCCACGGCATTGCCGGCATTATCGGCACGATTTCAACTGGGTTTTTCGCTTCGCCGCGTTTAGTCGAGATCACGGGCATCGGGAAGGCCGGACTGTTTTACGGCGGCGGATTTGATCAGCTGATTGTGCAAACGGTCGGGGTGCTCGGCGCTGCGGTGTATGTCGCTGCCGTTTCGTTTATCATCTTATATGCCATGAAGAAAACGATCGGACTGCGTGTGACGGCGGAACAAGAAATTTCAGGTCTTGATATTAGCGAGCACGGCTCTTATGGCTATCCGGAACAGCTCGATCCCGCGTATCAGCCGAAGACAGCTGCCCAGCAATAGCCAAGGGGGAAAAGGAGGTGGAATCGTTGGCGGAAAAGGTGGCCGAACGGCTAAGTGCAGCCGAGTCGGCCGCCGAACTTCGTTTTTGTCATGATGAACTGGCGCGTGAACTGCGGCGCTGTTTGACGCTTGAACAAATGGAGCAGCTTGCAAGCGACATCGTTTGTGTGCATGAAGCCATCCTTCGCCGCGCGTTTTTCCTTGCGGAGCGGGAGACGATGAAACAGTCGGTCGGCATTCGTCCCCCGGCGTGGTGCTGGTATGTGATGGGAAGCATCGGCCGGCGTGAGCCGACGATCTGGACGGATCAGGATCACGGCGTTTTATTCGACTGTCCCGAGGAAGTGGAGGCGGATTGTTATGAATTCATCCGCCATATGGCGGCGATTGGGGTGGACATGTTGCATGAGGCTGGGTATCCGTACTGCTCCGGTTACGTGATGGCGACGAACAAGCGGTGGGCGCAGTCGGTCCGCGGTTGGGAGCAACAACTTTCTTCCTATTTCGAAAGCGGGTGGCCGAACGACATTCGTTTTTTGTTGATCGCGATGGATATGCGGCCGCTTTATGGAGACGCCGAACTGGCCGAGGCGGGGAGGCGGACGCTGTTTGCCGAGATCGCTGACCGGCCGCCGCTGTTGGCGCGTATGGGGGAGCACGTTCAATTCCCTCCGGTTCCGCTCGGTTGGCTGGGTAACGTGCAAACGGAGCGATGGGGGCCGCATAGTGGGGCCGTTCATATGAAACAAAGCGGCTACGTGCAACTCACTAACGCTCTGAAATGGTTGGCCTGTTTTGCTCAAGTCCCGGCGGCGGACACGGCAGAGCGGCGGCGGGCGCTTGAGGCGGCGGGCGTATTGACGGCACCGCTTTCCACCGCCGTTGGCGAGGCGCTGTCTGTTTACTATTCGATTCGTCTCAAGTACAGCACCGAGGCGAGGGATGGTCGTGAATATGTGTTATGGCGGACGCTTAAGCGGACAGAGCAAAAGCAGCTGAAGCAAGCGATGCGCACCGCAAAACGGTTGCAGCGCTTTGTCGCCCGGCAGGTGGCTCGCATTCATGCATGAGCGGCACCGTTTTTGGCAGCGGGCGCTCCGCTTGTTGTCGCTTGGCATCCCTCGTGAAGCATCGTCCGCCCTATTCGGCAACGATCATTCGCTGCAGCAGGAAATGTGGCTGCGCTCGCTGCAAAAGGAAAAACAGCACATCATCAATTGGCATGACCGTTTGACTGACATCCCGTTTGTCATCATCGATATGGAAACGACCGGCTTTTCCCCGGAGCAAGGCGATGAAATTTTGGCCATGGCGGCAGCGAAAACGGTCGGAGGAGCCGTGACCGATATGTACATGACGCTCGTCAAGCCGGAAAAGCCGATCCCGCAACACATCTCCGCCTTGACCGGCATTGAGGCGAAGGATGTGGTGTTCGCTCCGCCGCTTGCCGAGGCGCTGCGCACGTTTGTGCCGTTTATTGCCACAGGCGTTTTAGTCGGCTATCATATCGGCCATGATTTGGCGTTTTTGCGCCATGCCCTTTGGCGCCATTATCGGCAAAAATGGAGCGGACGATTTCTTGACTTGCAGCCGATGATGACGCTGATCGGCCATTCGTGCCCGACGTTTGACGATGCGTTAGCTTGTTACGGCATCTGTTGCCCGCGCCGCCATACGGCGGATGGCGACGTCGAAGCGATGGCAAAGCTATGGGCGATTTTGCTCGATGAATTCCGCCAGCGCGGCATCGACACGCTGCATGATCTGTACGCCGCGCTCAGCCGCCACTGACGCTCCTAGGCAGGGCAGAGGACTGGAAGGTTGGTGGAGAATGGTCATTGTTCGCCAAGCGATCGAGTTCGCCGTGAACAAAGAGTTGATTTTACAGGATCAATGTCGTTTTGGCCTAGGGCATCGGCTGAACGAAAAAAAAGCGCTAAGTTTGGCGCTTTTTTTGCTGGTATTAGAGCGGTTTGGTCGGCGTCGGTTCGGCGTAGCCTTCTTTATATTTTTCATCGATCATATGCCGAATGTCTTTGATCGATTTCCCTTGATCGTAAGCGGCGATCGATTCAGCGGCGATCTCCAAGCAGACGCCGCATTTGGTGGCATGATCATCCCAGACGACCGAGCCGTCTTGTTTAGTTTCATAGACAAAGCAATCATAACTGTTCTTATGGCCAGCTGATTGCCCGCAGCCGCAATAGCAAGGGATATTCTCAAGCAGCTCGCGGTGTTCAGCAGCCTGTTGGTACAAGACCGCCATCTCTTCTTCAAACGCGCTCAAAAAGCTTGGCAAATGCTCGATCGATTTTGTTGTTTCGCGAATATCGCCAGTGGCGGTTTTCGTTATATGCGAATGGCTTTGTTCTTGGCTGTTGCCATCTGCGCAGCCTGACAGAAGAATGCTAAACGACAACATACATGCCGCCATCCATACTGGACGTCTCAAATTTCTTCTTCCTTTCTTTTTGGTCGTTTCCTGGCTCGGTTATTGACAGTTTGAATGTATCATACTTTGTCTTGGGCGGCAACCATCTTGTAGCTAGGCGCGCTGCGCTCACCATTCCAGCATAAAAATGGCTGATCAAGGCAGTGCGTTTTCATAAGAAAAAAAGAAGACGATGCAAAGGAAGAAGAGGCTTTGCATCGCCTTTCACTGCATTACTGGCCTTGCAGAAAATATTTTTCAATATCATCCAACATCAAGTGGGCCGCAAGTACTCTGCCAGCCGTGTTCCAAATCGTGTCGCTCACTTTGTACACCTTGCCTTGTTTCGCGACGTTTAAGTTTTGAAAGAGTGGGTCGTTGATCCATTCTTTTTCAAGTTCGCTCGCTTTGCCGTCCCCCGTCTCATATGTAAAGTAGAACAGGATGTCGCCATCCATTGCTGGAATGCGTTCTTTCGTCACGCCGGTTTCCGCAAAGTCGTTTACGTTTTGCGATTCCGGGCGGGCGAAGCCAAGTTGATCCAAAATGACGCCGGAGAACGAGTCTTTATGGTAAATGCGCACGTCGCCGGCCATAAAGCGGACGATCGAGACTTTCATGTTTAACTTGTCGCCGAGTTTTGCTTTTAAGTCTTCAATGCGTTTGTCATATTCAGCAATGATTTGTTTCCCTTTTTCCTCTTGGTTCACAGCTTTCGCATACAGCATAAAGTTGTCTTTCCAGTTGCCGCGCAGCGTTTCTGAGAACACGGTCGGGGCGATTTGTTTCAGTTGTTCGTAAATTTTTTCATGGCGCATTTTGTTGCCGATGATCAAATCCGGTTTCAAGGCGGCGATCGCTTCCACGTTCGGCTCTGACTCCAAACCGAGCTCTTTGACGCCTTCCATTTTATCTTTAATATGGTCGTACCACGGATCGCCCGTCCACGATTTGACGGCGCCGACCGGCTTTATGCCTAGCGCCAGCAACGCTTCTGTTCCTTCGTTCGTCAAAATGACGACCCGTTTGGGTGTTCCTTTGATTTCGGTCGGGCCCATGGCGTGTTCGACCGTGTAGCTCACTTCCGCTTTCGCCCCATTGTTTTCCGCTGGTTTGGCTGTTTCTTCCTGTTTTCCGCCGCAGCCCGCGAGAAGCAGGAGAGAAAGAATGAAGGCGGAAAAAGGGTGAGATGTCGTGATTTCACTAGCCAACCCCCTTTGTATTTGATAATGAATTTCATTTACGTTGATAAATAAATAAGATTGAGAATCATTGTCAACTATAAATAAAAAAGAAAATGCGAAAAAACATTGACGATGAGAGTCATTATCAAATAGACTTGACGATAGAGATATAGAGAATGAAGCAAGGGAGATCTCAGAGATGCTGGCGACAAACCGTCAAAAAATGATTGGCCTTATCGGTTTGCTGATTGTGCTGCTTGCCGCCATGTGGATGAGCATCGTTTGCGGATATACCGATACGAGTTGGCGGCAGGCGGCGCTGTCTTGCTTGATGGAAAAGAGATTGCCAAGCAGCCGACCAAGGAAATCGCCCGCCGTTTGGCCATTTTGCCGCAGTCGCCTGTGGCTCCGGAAGGATTGACGGTCCTTCAGCTCGTCAAGCAAGAGCGTTATCCATATCAAACGTGGCTCAAGCAATGGAGCGACGAAGATGAGCACGCCGTTGCGCGCGCTTTGTCAGCAACAGGGCTGACAGAGCTTGCCGAGCGGCCGGTTGATTCGCTGTCCGGCGGCCAGCGCCAGCGCGCATGGATTGCCATGACATTAGCGCAAGAAACAGACATCATCTTGCTTGACGAGCCGACCACTTACTTAGATTTGGCGCATCAAATTGATATTTTGGATTTATTGTTCGAACTCAATGCAACAGAACAGCGGACGATCGTCATGGTGCTTCACGATTTGAATTTAGCGTGCCGTTACGCCCATCATCTCGTCGCCATTCGCGATAAAACGGTGTATGCCGAAGGAAAGCCGGAGGATGTCATTTCCCGCCAGCTCGTGAAAGATGTGTTCCAAATGGATTGCCAAATCACGTACGATCCAATCTTTGGCACCCCGCTTTGCATTCCGTATGGGAAAGGACGGCGAATTTTACAGAAAGAAGGCGTATCGAGATGAGACTGCGTGAAGACGAAATGAAAACGTTGGAAACGTACCGTTTTTCAAGTGAAGCTGCTGATGTCTCGTCATCGATGTTGTTGGCCCGGCTGCTGAATGATGACGGGCAGCTCGCGAAGTATGTGGCGCACGTCCGCGCCGAGATGGGGGCGGCAAATGACGCGGTTGCCGCTTCGATGCTCGTCAAGCGCCTAAGCTTTTTGGCGCCGATGGCCTTATACGCCATGTCGGTGTGGAACAAGCGGCTTGTGCTCGATCTTGAGCGAATTTGGCTTGATACGGACGGCGAAGGGGAAATGTGGATGCCGCGCTTTCGCCTTGCGCCGCCGGAAGCGGAGATGTGCGGCATTGAGCGCAGCGGTTGGCGCGAGCAGGCCGTTCGCGACGTGTTCGCCGGCTTGTTCGCTCCGCTCATCGTCCGGTTGCGGCGCCTGACGCGTGTATCGCCGCTCATCTTATGGGAAAATGTCGCGATTTATGTATACTGGGTATATGAACGTTGGCTTGAGGATGAGTCGCTTGCTCCGGTCGCCGACCGGCTGCGCGATGATTTTTATTTCCTTGTTTATGACGCAGACGGCCGCCTGTTTGGCCAAAAAGACAATCCGCTCCGTCGCTTTTGGAAAGGCGCGAGCGGCATGCAGCGGACAACGTGCTGCCTATACGTGCAAACCAACGGGGGGACATGCTGCCAAACGTGCCCACTCAAAGCCCGCCAGCGGCAAACCGGATGACCGGGAGGCCGCCGGTGGGCAGTTCCATATTTTTGACAAAATGTTTGCGAAAAATGTTTGCGAAATTTGTTGATTTTTGTCGGTATTTTCGTGAAAATGGAAGTGTGGACATCGCTTATTTTGGTGAAACGGCGAGGTAGCAATTGCATGGACAAATATACGGCCTTTTTCCATCACTTCACAGAAGCAGTGGTCATCTTGAATTTGCAAGGCGTGATCATTTACAACAATCCGGCTTTTGCCGGCTTGGCGCTGAGTGAAGAAGAACAAAGGACGCTGTCCATCGAAGGACGGGCGTTGGTTGAACGGGTGAAACAGCGCCCGGCTGCCTTTCGCTGGGAGTTGCTTGGTGGCTTATTGGTTGCGGGGGTGTCGCCGATCATTGACGAAAACGGACAGGCGGCAGCCGTCTTATGCGTCCTGCGCCGTCAAGCGGAAGAGAGCGGGCTGCAGGAGCGGCTGGTCGAAGCGGAAAGGCGCTTGCAGCTGATCGTCGAACATTCGAGCGATTATGTATTGATTTTTTCCCGCCACGGTGAGTTGGCGTACATTCCGCCGTCGTGGAAACACAAAACGGATGAGCGCCATCCGATAACGTACAAAGATGTGCTGGCGTTTGTCCATCCGGATGATGCGCCGGCGGTGGCGCAAAAACTGGCTGAGCTGTACGATACATATGAAACGCAAGCTGCAGAGTTTCGCAAACAAGGGGAGCAGGGCGAATGGATTTGGGTCGAAGCGCAAGGGGAGGCGATTCTCGACGAGGCAGGGGCATTGGATTGCGTCATTGTGACCGTGAAAAACATCAGCGAGCGGAAGCGGTACGAAGAAAAGCTGCGCCAACTTGCCTATTTCGATTCGCTCACGGGCATCGCCAACCGCAGCTATTTCGAGCGGCATATTCATGAGCTGATCGCGAGTCAGACGCCGTTTGCTCTTTGTTATTTGGATTTTGACAAATTCAAATGGATCAACGATCATTTTTCCCATCAAGCCGGCGATTACTTTTTGCGCGAGGCGGTCAAGCGCGTCGAGCGGGCGTTGCGTCCCGGCGACTTTTTTGCCCGCATCGGCGGCGATGAGTTTGTTCTCTTGTTGCCAAACATCACGAAAACGGAGATGACCGCCTTGGCCGAGCGGCTTGTCAGCTCGTTTCATGAGCCGTTTTATTACGACAAACAGCTCATCCAATCGACCTTATCGATCGGCATCGCTTTTTTCCCGAAAGACAGCGATCGGATGGAGCAAGTGATGAAATACGCTGATCAAGCGTTGTACGAAGTGAAAGAGCGGGGGCGGAACGGCTATGCCTTTTACCGCCCGACCGAGCATCGGCAGGCGGTGATCGAGCAAGATTTGCCGTTTGCCGTTATGCGCGGGCAGTTGTATTTATGCTATCAGCCGAAAGTGAGGCTTGCCAAAGGCCGGGCAATGGGCGTTGAGGCGCTGTTGCGCTGGCGCCACCCGGCGCTTGGCGACATTCCGCCGCTTGATTTCATCCCGCTGGCTGAAGAGAGCGGCTTTATTTTTGAAATTACGCTATGGGTGTTGGAACGGGCGTGCCGCCAAGTGAAAGAATGGGAAAGAAAATTTCCCAGACTGAAGTTAGCGGTCAATTTATCGCCGTTTTTGCTCAACCGCCCCGAACTTGTCGAGCATGTGAAGCGCATTTTGCGCGAGACGGGGCTAGCGCCTGATCGGCTCATTTTAGAGGTGACAGAAAGCGGGCTGATGGAAAACATTGAGACAGGAAGACACATTTTAACCGAACTGCAGCGACTTGGCGTACAGGCGGCGATCGATGACTTTGGAACCGGTTTTTCATCGTTGGCTTACATCCGCAATTTGCCAGTGTCGCTGTTGAAAATCGACCGCAGTTTCATTGAAGGCATTGCGGAAAACTCGAAAGATGCCACGATTGTTGATACGATCATTCATTTAGCAAAAAGCCTGGATATTGAAGTATTGGCCGAAGGGGTGGAGAGTGAATCGCAAGTGGCGCTTCTGTCGCAAATGGATTGCGACTACGCGCAAGGATTTTATTTCAGCCGTTCGCTTGAAGCGGAAAAGCTGCAACAATGGCTAGAAGAACACAACCGCAACGCTTGCGGCGAACCGCCGGCGTAGCCGATCTTTTCCGTTCATTCTTTTCCTCGTTTTGCCGCACACTAACATTGAGCATGGGCAAAGAGGAGGAAACGAAGATGGAATTTGTGCCAAGAAGCGTCGTGATCGACGAGTTTATCGACACGCTTGAGCCGATGATGGAAGCGTATGGCCTCGACCAAGTCGGCATTTTTGAAGAGCATGGTGAAGGCAATCGCTATTATATCGGTTATACGATCAACAAAGATGACGAGATGATCACCATTCACATGCCGTTTGTCAAAAACGAACGCGGTGAACTGGCGCTTGAGAAGCAGGAATGGACCGTTCGAAAAGACGGTCGGGAGAAAAAAGGCTTTCATTCGCTGCAAGAGGCGATGAAAGAAATCATCCATTAACAAGCAGGCGGCCCAGCTCGGCCGCTTTTTTGGCTGACGGGGTAGCGTCAAAAGTTCTATGAAAACTCCACACAGATCATCCCATTGAGCATCGTGGGGCATGCGGAGGGCCGGATTCGCCCTTGACCAACACCCGCCAAAGGTGCGGAAGAGTCGTCAAGGGCGACGGGGACAAAAAAGAAGGCAATAAGAAAGCCGCCCTTGCCATGACCGAATTTTACCTTTGGCGGTGTTCGGTTGGTCAAGGGTTCGCTTCGCCGAATCCGGCAGGAGTTCTGTTCAACGGGCTCCGGAGGACAAAAAAGTCAGGCCGCCTCTTGTTGGAGAAACGCTTGTGCCATGG
>NZ_LLKS01000063.1:0-10762 GCF_001414205.1 Geobacillus sp. Sah69
GTCGTCATGCGCGCCAAATCCGGCACCGTCCGCTTTATCGAAGGGCGGCACAGCTTGAAGAAAAAACCGAATTTGGTCTTTAAGTGAGACGTTCCGCCGACGGGCCGGAGCGCCTACACCGCTCATTGGAATCAAACGTCAACAATCCCGCGGCTTTCCTTTCCATCCGTCTTTGCGGCGCCTGCATCGAGAGGCGCCGCTTTTCTCGGAACGACAAAACGATTGATTAAAAAGCGGAAAAAAGGGTAAAATMGTCGTGTTGCTTATGCMAAAATAAGCTCTGCCATTCTACTTCATTTCAGCCTTCATCCGATTTCGCGCAGGAGACTCCCACTTCAACGACCAAAGGGAGTAAGTGGGAGAGGAATGCGCGTTCCCCCTTTCTTTTGTGTATGATAGAATAAAGGCGTGGAGAAAACCGTTCAATAAAGGCACTCCAATCACGGCTACTCGATGTATGGAGTTGGTTACAGRAAACGTTGTAACCGTAAAACATCGAGCGTAGGTCCGTCTGTTGTGTGTGGAAGCCAAGTACTGCCAACAGACACACCGAGAGAATCGGTAACGATGCAGGCATGACCTGCGTCGTTGGGTAGTCGTCAACCTGCCCCCTGATGCAACCCCAAGTCAAGGAAGGAGGACGAAGTCCGTTTGCACTTCTGGGGAGTTGCAAGCCCCCACTTCAAGCGTTAGCGAAGTGGGGGTAGTTGACATAAGCGCAAGAATATGGCTTGTGCGTCTCTACCGGGCCGCCGTAAACGGCCCGACTATGAAGGCAGAAGACGCTGCTATTCTGCCTTCATCCACGTTTTGGGCAACGGCAGCGTTATTTTTTTGACGGGGTGGAAAACATGAACCAAGAAATGATCGTCGTCTTGGACTTTGGCAGTCAATATAACCAGCTGATTACCCGCCGCATCCGAGAGTTTGGCGTCTACAGCGAACTGCATCCGCACACGATCCGTGCTGAGGAAATTCGTGCGCTGAACGCCAAAGGAATCATTTTCTCGGGCGGTCCAAACAGCGTGTATGATGAACAAGCGTTTACATGCGACCCAGCGATTTTTGAGCTCGGGCTGCCGATTTTAGGGATTTGCTACGGGATGCAGCTGATGGCGCACCACTTAGGCGGCAAAGTGGAAAAGGCGTCGCACCGCGAGTACGGGAAGGCGCTCATTCAAGTGAAACATGACTCCCTGTTGTTCCACGGTTTGCCGGACGAACAAGTCGTCTGGATGAGCCATGGCGATTTGGTTACCGCTCCGCCTGACGGCTTTGTCGTAGATGCCACAAGCCCTTCCTGTCCGATCGCAGCGATGAGCGATGAACGGCGGAAGTGGTATGGAGTGCAGTTTCATCCCGAAGTGCGCCACTCGGTCTACGGCAACGATTTGTTGAAGAAGTTTGTTTTCGATGTATGCGGCTGCCGGGGCGACTGGACGATGGAAAACTTCATCGATGAGCAGGTGCGTCGCATCCGCGAACAAGTGGGCGAAAAAAGAGTGTTGTGCGCCTTAAGCGGCGGGGTTGACTCGTCGGTTGCGGCTGTATTGGTGCACCGCGCCATCGGCGATCAGCTCACCTGCATTTTTGTTGACCACGGCCTTCTTCGCAAAGGCGAAGCGGAAAGCGTCATGAAGACGTTCCGTGAGCAATTCCAGATGAACGTCATCAAAGTCGATGCGAAAGACCGCTTTTTGGCGAAACTAAAAGGGGTCACAGATCCGGAACAAAAGCGGAAAATCATCGGCAACGAGTTTATTTACGTCTTTGACGATGAGGCGGCGAAGCTTGAAGGCATTGAATTTTTAGTGCAAGGGACGCTCTATACCGACATTATCGAAAGCGGCACGGCGACGGCGCAAACGATCAAATCGCACCATAACGTCGGCGGTTTGCCGGAAGATATGAAATTCGAACTGATCGAACCGCTCAATACGCTGTTTAAAGACGAAGTGCGCGCTCTTGGCACACAATTAGGCATTCCGGACGAAATCGTTTGGCGCCAGCCGTTCCCGGGTCCGGGGCTTGGCATTCGCGTCCTTGGCGAGGTGACGGAAGAAAAATTGGAAATCGTCCGCGAATCGGATGCGATTTTGCGCGAAGAAGTGAAAAAAGCGGGGTTGGACCGCGACATTTGGCAATATTTCACTGTTCTTCCCGACATCCGCAGCGTCGGGGTGATGGGTGATGCCCGCACGTACGATTATACGGTCGCCATCCGCGCCGTAACCTCGATCGACGGGATGACCGCCGATTGGGCCCGCATTCCGTGGGATGTGCTGGAACGCATTTCAACGCGCATCGTCAACGAAGTGCCGCACGTCAACCGCGTCGTCTACGACATTACAAGCAAGCCTCCGGCGACGATTGAGTGGGAATAAAAACGAACAAAAGACGAGCATTTCCAAAGAAATGTTCGTCTTTTTTTCTTGACAAGCGACCGACAGGCTGATACAATAGCCGTGGAATCATGAATATTGTCGAATTCCGTCGTATAATCCCGGGAATATGGCTCGGGAGTTTCTACCAAGCTACCGTAAATAGCTTGACTACGAGGGATGTGAAATAGAGAGCCGATGTCCTCTCTCTGTTCGTCATTCCTTCTTAGTCAACGCTTCTGGTAGCTGCAGAAGCGTTTTTATTCTTTATAGGGGGGACAGACGTGAGAAAGTATTTTCAGTTTGATGAGCTCGGCACGAATTATCGGACGGAGATCATCGCCGGGCTGACGACGTTTTTGTCGATGGCGTACATTTTGTTCGTCAACCCATTTACCTTGTCGTTAGGGGCGGTGAAAGATTTTCCTGACGAACTGCGCATTGACCAAGGAGCTGTCTTTGTCGCCACGGCTTTGGCGGCGGCATACGGGTCGATTTTAATGGGAGTGCTGGCCCGCTACCCGATCGCCTTGGCGCCGGGGATGGGGCTGAACGCTTTCTTCGCCTTCACGGTCGTCTTGCATATGGGCATTCCGTGGCAAACGGCCTTGGCGGGAGTGTTTGTTTCCGGCATCATTTTTACGATTTTATCGCTCACCGGCGTTCGAGAAAAAATCATCGATGCCATTCCCGTTGAACTGAAATATGCCGTCAGCGCCGGAATTGGGCTGTTCATCACGTTCATCGGCCTGCAAAACGCCGGGATCATTGTGAATAACGACGCCACGCTGGTCGGATTGAGCGATTTGAAAGACGGCAATACGCTGCTCGCCATTTTCGGATTGTTCATCACCGTTGTTTTAATGGTGAAAAAGGTAAACGGCGGCGTCTTTTACGGCATGGTCATTACGGCTGTCGTCGGCATGATCTTCGGTTTAATTGAAGTGCCGAAGCAAATTGTCGGCGCGATTCCGGATATTTCGCCGACGTTCGGCGTCGCGATTGAACACTTGCCGGACATTTTCTCGTGGAAAATGCTTGGCGTCGTTTTGACATTCTTTATCGTTGACTTTTTCGATGCGACTGGCACCCTTCTAGCTGTCGCCAACCAAGCCGGGTTGTTGAAAAACAATAAACTGCCGCGCGCCGGCAAAGCGTTGCTTGTTGACGCGACAGCGGTGATGGTTGGGGCGGTGTTTGGCACATCGACGACGACATCGTATATCGAATCGTCGGCCGGCGTCGCTGCTGGAGGACGCTCCGGGTTTTCCGCGGTCGTGACGGGGATTTTGTTCTTGCTGGCGTTGTTCTTCTCGCCGCTGTTAAGCGTCATTACCGCACCGGTCACCGCGCCAGCGCTCATCATCGTCGGGGTATTAATGGCCTCGTCGATCGGCGAAATTGACTGGAAGAAGTTCGAAGTCGCTGTACCGGCATTCTTCACGCTCATCACGATGCCGCTTTCCTACAGCATCGCCACTGGGATTGCCGTTGGCTTCATCTTCTACCCGATCACGATGATTTTAAAAGGCCGCGCCAAAGACGTGCATCCGCTGTTATATGTGCTGTTTGTCGTCTTTATCTGTTACTTCGTCTTTTTGCGGGAATAGGACAAAAAGACTGTTCCGAGGACGGGTTTGCCGTCGTGGGAACAGTCTTTTTTTTGTTTGCCAAGAGGGTATTGGTGGACGGCAGAGTGTTTAGGTTGATGTGCTATAATGGAAAAAACGACGAAAGGAGAATGAACGATATTTATCCATCGCTTAGAGGAAAGTTCATGGCTGAAGTTTCTCATAATATCAAAGTACATCATGAGTGTTGATTATCCAAAATTAGACATACGCCTTCCATAAATTTGGGCATACTCAAACAAAGCAGCGGCCATCCCGGATTTCCAATCGAGAGGAAGCTGCCCAGAGAAAAAACGGCGAACGAACGAAATGAAGGAAAGAGAGACGTTCGTCTGTTTTTTGGTTTGATCATACAGCCATCGCAGCAACACATACGCGATGAAYGCCGCAAACAGTTGGTTGTATACCGCATTTTCCGTCGTGCCAAACAAGGTCGGGACATTCAGATATTGCTTCACCCAACGGAAAAAGACCTCAACAGTCCAACGTTGTTGGTACATGTCGGCAATGGTTTCCGCAGACGCATGGAAGAGGTTCGTCACGACCCGAATGTCGCGGCCATTCGCATCTCGAAAGATCACYACCCGGTGACGCTTGGTGGAGCGGCATTGTTTCGTCCCCAACTGGCACGTGAAGTCGGCTTGAACCGATGAAGATGYGCTCGGAAGGCGTTTCAAGCTTTTTTTCTGATGAAGTTCGATGTTGTCCTTCATYCGAATGACAAAGAGCTGATGCTGCTCYACAAATCGATCGAGGCGTTCGATTTTGAAATACGCCCGGTCTTCCACCAGCACTTGTTGAGCGTTCGTCAACTGTTCTCCCACTGGGCCATCGTGACGCAGYCCGGTCGTTTCCACCACGTCTGCCGGCAGCGAGGATTCCGGCGAATACGCGACGTGCAGCTTCACTCCGGCGCGTTCGCCGTGATACGGAGCCCATGGGAGGCGGTTTTTCCCGACYGTGACGGTCGTCGAATCCACCACCCGAAGCGGTTTGGGAAACCGAAGCGAACGGCGGGTTTGGCGGTTGCACTTGGAAATGATCAACGCCAACAAGCGTTTCATGATGTCATAGGGAACTTCTTTCGCTTTCTTGGATACTGTGGAATAATGGAATCTAAGAACTCTTCAAAAGGTGTTCGCTGTCTTGTTGGCGGCCCTTTTGGAGGAGGTTGATCAACAACTGGCGGAAGCGCGGGGCAAGCGCCGGTATCAGCTGAAAGACAAACGGCCGACCACGATCCAAACGCTGTTTGGAGAAGTGATGTTTCGACGGAACGATTACTATGATCGGCAGGCGGGGGCGTATACCTTCTTGCTGGATGCCGAACTGGGCTTTGATGGAGCGCAGTCGATCAGCCCTTGCCTCGAGGAAACGGCGGTCGAGTTGGCCGTAGAGTGCTCTTCCTACCGCAAAGCGGCCCGTACGTTGGAGTCGATCGTGGGGTATGCGGTCCTAAGCCACGAGGCAATTCGCCAACTGGTGCTGGAGGCCCCTGTCTCGCTGCATCACCCTGTTTCCCAACGGCACGGCCGGGTGCTGTTTGTGGAGGCGGATGGGCTGTTCATTTCCCGCCAGGGGAAAGGGAAACGGGCGAAAGAGGAGAAAATCTTGGCGGTTCACGAGGGATGGAAACGAAACGGGTCGCAGCTTGAGCTGGTGAACCGGCGCCACTACCTCCATGAAGGGGAGGGAGACGTGTGGGAACGGTTCGAAGAGTGGCTGATGAAGGAATATGCCTATGATCCGTGCCGGGACCTGTTGATCATCAACGGCGACGCGGCGTCGTGGATCACGGCCTGCCGGGAGTATTTCGGAAAACGGGCGTGCTTTCAGCTGGATCGATTTCATGTGGCGCGGGAGCTGCGCCAATGCCTCTCGGACCATCCGTGTTGGCGGGACGTGCGGAAGAAGCTGGCGAAACAAGACGAAGAGGGCTTCTCGTGGAGCTGAACAGCGCGGTCGGCACGTTGGAGGACGAAGGCAAAGAACAACAGCTGGCCGCCTTGATTCGCCGGATCGAGTCGATGCCGGGATGCATCCGGGACTACCGAGAGTGGCTGTCGGAGCAAGGGGTGGAGACGACCGGCATGCGTGCGATGGGCCACGCCGAGAGCGTGATGAGCCGGTTTGCGCATCGGGTGAAATCCCGCCGCAGCTGGAAAGACCAAGGGCTTCGGGCGTTTCTGAAAGCGATGGCAGCCCGAATCGACGGGGCCGGGTGGAGAAAGGGGCGGTTGGAGGAGGAAGAGCCCCGGAGGGCAGCCTCGGCCTCGACGAAGTCCAAGCGGGTTGAACAGGCCAAACGGAAGGCAGGACGGTTGTTGGCGGATGTGATGCGACAAAACATCCCGTATCTTCAGCAGTCATCCGGGACGTCGATCCATCAAGCATTATCAGCACTTCGGGATGGCGGTTGGGTGTAAAAAAATGGAACACAATATCATCGCCTCAAGATGAGGGATGAGAGTCCGAAAGCGCTTACGATATTAATTCCTGAAAATGGTTCACTAACTGGTGATTGACAACACCCGTAGTGAACCGAAAAAATGTTCTCCACAAAGTCTTGACTGACTCTCGATGCATATTGTTTTTGAATCTTCGCTCGATCTGTAGTAAAATGAAAGTGCTCTTACATGGTGATCTCTCCTTTCAAATGTTGGGTGACACTTCCATTCTAGTAGGGGGTTCACCAGCAATGGCTATTTTATGCTTGTTTGAGTTTATCTAGCGCCGCGGGTTGTGATTTAATACTTGGAAATAAGTTGTTATAGCTGTTGCAGTACACAAAGAGCCACTCACTAACCAAATATAAAAAAAGATTTTTCCACCTGTTGTGGTAGAATCCATAAAAAAGCAACCAAGCAGGAATAAGCCTCCTCCTAAAATGAATAGAAAACAAGCAAATTTCTTATTCTGTGGTTTTAAGAAATAGTATCCAATAAGAATTAATAAGTATAAACTACTTATTCCCATGATAATTGGAAAAAAGGGGTGAAATTTAGCGGAGTATACAAAGTAGTCAAGTTGTGAAATATGACTTTTACTATGTACTTGACCATACATCATTTGGGAAAACGGTGTTGAATGCTTCCATTCCCAAGGATTATCTAATATTGCACTGCCTTCATACCAAGCAGCTAGAGTAGAAAATAAAAGTAAAATAGCGGCTAATCCAAATTGAATAATAATCCACAAAACAACAATACCTCCCTTAATGTATATCAAGCTAGGCGTGTTGATTATCCAATAAAATCCAAAAGACAGAAGAGTGCCTTTGCTGTAGAAGATGAGTAACGATTCAAACAAACCCAGGCGGTGCTCTATAAACAAGCATAGCACACCTCCAAGTTTGATGCAAAAACTTGTTTCGGATGAAGAAATTCAACGGATGGCTGAAGCGGTTAGGGATCGTGATTTGGCCCGAAACTTTGCGTTGCGCAAGTTGATTCATTTGTTCTTGTTGGTTGCGCATTAATGGTTTTGCCTATCCTCCTGTAGGAAATTGCATTGTTTGTCAAGCATATGTTCCTGGTGAAGAGTCAATTCTTATATGTAACCCGTGGTGCTAGTTGAGCGTCAGCGCTCAACCAGCCCTAGTGTGACCAAGGAATAAGCCAACAAGATGCCATCGAGTGCCCCTTCAAACCCGGCCATGGAATTCGCTCGAATGTCGGTGATCCGGTATTGGTCTACGAGAATCGAAAACACCGTCTCGATGACTTTGCGTTTTTTTTGGATCCATTCTTCCCATGCCTTGGATGGGCCGTGCTTTTGATTGTGTCGAGACGGTGTCCAGAACGCGRCTTGGTGTTCTTCGTACAGCTTTTCTCGAAGAGCGTGGCTGATGTACCCTTTGTCCCCAAAGTTGTAGGGATGAGGGATTTGAGTCATCACCGTTTCAGCGGCTTTGACGTCGTGGCAGGACGCTTCCGTCACGACATAGCCCATGGCCAGCCCTTGATTGGTCACTTGAAGATGCAGCTTGAAACCGTAGTACCATTGCTTTTTGGAAGCACAATACCCCATATCYGCGATCCCTCGAAATCGCTTGACGCGCTGCATTCTCACGGGATGGCACAACGGAAGAGGCAAGCTGTCGACGACCGCATAAGCATGGTGTTGGCCACGTTTCGCCAGCTCATGACGGATCCATTTGATGGCGAAACCAAGCGCCCGGCAGCGGCGGTTGTATCGGGAGCGTTCAAGAAACGAGCCGTTTGTGAACAAATTTCCCGTGACAAAACGATGCCAGGCTCGTTCGGAAGAAAAGCCCAGCAGCTTCCCCAAAAGGTGAACCGCCATGACCACTTCGTCTTCTTGCTTGACCAAGTGACGGTTGCGGCGATGAAGATACATTTGAATCAACGACAGTTGGGCAGAAACAAAACAGAAAATAGCGGCATATTGTTTTTGAAGTTTGGCTGGATCTGTAGTAAAATGAAAGTGCTCTTGCATGGGGGATCTCTCCTTTCGAATGTTGGGTGACACTTTCATTCTACTGGAGATCCGCCAGCAAGGGCTATTTTTATGCTTGATCAAGTTTATCTAGCACCACGGGTCAACAGATAAATTTACATTATGCACCTTAACTTTTCCTTTAAGTAAAGATTGGATAGGTTGACTAATGACATTGCCATCTCCGCGTTTTAATATGTTATATAAAGTAACACCAAATGTGATGAAAAAAGGGGGCAGATCGTGAATCGTGAACCTAGAAAGTCGTTCTTCTCACCGTTTGTATGTTTAATGTACGTTGACGCCATGTTGTGTCGTCTATGGATTGAAAACGTGCAACATTCACCAATTCATAATACTTGAAACAAGTTCGTTTCTTAATCTATGACTGGAAGATCCAAGGCGGCTACATCCCTCAATCATACTGAATCAAGTGAACGTGTAGCACATGGCACTGATGAATGAGGGAGAATGAGTTTTCCGATTGTCGCTACTGGCTGGCCGTTATAGGCTCGCCTCTTTCTTATCTTTATGTTAGGCGACCTTGGCCAAAAAACAGACAATGACAGCAGAAATGCACAAACATTCAAAAAAAGGGTGTTTTGTCAAAAAAATATTTTTTGACGCCCCTGAGAGGGCATCAAGCCTTGATACATCAATATTTCTAGAGGGAGTTGACAATACAATGTCCGTAAATACAAATGTGGAATCCGTGATTCAACTTGCGGAACATGTAGACGAATCACTGCAGCCAAAGACCGATAGAGATCGAAAAGTCGGACCGCTAAGTTACGTTTTTATGTGGATTGGCGACGGTGTCAACCTGGGCAATATGACACTTGGAGCTAGCTTGATAGTAGCTGGGACAGCTACACTTAACATTTTCCAAACTTTTGCCGCCGCAATTATTGCCATCGGGATTATTTCAACCATTTTCGCCTTAAATGACCGACTCGGGTACAGAACGGGAATCCCTTATGTGGTGCAGCTCAGAATGTCCTTTGGCCTGAAAGGCTCTGTCATTTCATCCCTTTGCCGAGGCATCCCGGCCATCGTTTGGTACGGCTTCCAAAGCTGGATCGGCGGTACCGCCCTGAACGAAATTATGAAGATTATCACAGGCGGATCTTTTGACAACGTAGCCATCTGTTTTGTGGTACTCCAAATCGTGCAAATTGTACTTTCACTGTATGGCTTTCACGCTATTAAATGGGTGGAAACCGTCGTATCAGTTGTCATTGGATTAGCCCTTATCTATGTATTTGTTGTTCTTCTTACATCATATAGCAATGTGATTGTCGAAAAATGGGTGCATACAGAAGGGTCATGGGGATTGCCGTTCTTTGCCTTTATCATGATGTTTATGGGCAACTATGCAGCAATCTTCTTAAGCGCCGCGGACTACTCGCGGGAATTGAAGCCCGGCATTAGCAACACAAAACGTGGCTTTTTATACTTTTTGCCCATTTTTGCAGCATACGGCTTGACCCTCACAATCGGTGCCATGCTTGCTTCCGCAACTGGTGTCGCCAATCCGGTTAAAGCATTTGCGATTGTGGTAGACAACTCATACATTACATTCTTTGTATCCGCGTTTATTATTCTCGGGTCTATTGGGGTGAATATGGTTGCCAATATTGTTCCGCCCACCTATGTCATTCAGTTGCTGACAAAACTAAAGTATAAACCGGCTGTAGCCATAACCGGATTGCTTGCGTTATGCTCATTTCCTTGGGTACTCGTACAAGATTCATCCTCTAAAGGTCTAGGAATATTCATTCTCATCTATTCTGCGTTTTTAGGGCCGATTGTTGTATATATTCAGCCACATCCTAAAGTGAGCTGAATATTTTCTTCTTTCCTTGTCTATGATGTGAATATTGATAGACAAGGAGGTGAATCGCATGTTGACGGTACAACAAGCTGTATTTACAGTTGAGGGCTTAATCGGCAAAGTTCAACAACAAAAACAGCTCATTCATCAACTCATTCAAGAAAATGAACATTTGCGTCACGAAAACAAACAACTACGCAAAGAAAATGAACAACTGAAGTACCGTGTTCAAGAGCTGGAAGCACGCACGAAAAAAAACAGCTCCAATAGCCATTTGCCCCCATCTTCTGACCGTTTTGAGAAAAAGCGTTCCTCCCGCGAGCCGTCTGGCAAAAAGCCTGGTGGGCAAGAGGGACATGAGGGGAAGACGCTCCGTCAAGTGGAACATCCACATCATCGTGTCGTCCACCGTGTGCATACGTGTCAAGGATGTGGAGCTTCTTTGCGTGACGTCAAAC
>NZ_LLKS01000064.1:0-33539 GCF_001414205.1 Geobacillus sp. Sah69
CCCGGAGACATGGGAGGGTTCGTCCTCATCAGCGACGCGGAGATCCAAAGGGTGCATCGAATACGCTTCCCCCACGGCAGGAAAATATAACCAGCCGTGGCCGCGAAGCGCACCCTAGGTCTGTAAGATATCCACAAAACTGAAAAAGGATGTAAGAGATTTTGTCGAAAAATATTTTTTGGACACCCCTGAGGGGCCGAAAAGCCTTGATAAATCAACATTTCTAGAGGGAGCTTGGCCGGCCTCCGCCTGATGACGAGACCGAACGAGGGAATGTTGGCGCGAAGACGCCCGGAGACATGGGAGGGTTCGTCCTCATCAGCGACGCGGAGATCCAAAGGGTGCATCGAATACGCTTCCCCCACGGCAGGAAAATATAACCAGCCGTGGCCGCGAAGCGCACCCTAGGTCTGTAAGATATCCACAAAACTGAAAAAGGATGTAAGAGATTTTGTCGAAAAATATTTTTTGGACACCCCTGAGGGGCCGAAAAGCCTTGATAAATCAACATTTCTAGAGGGAGCTTGGCCGGCCTCCGCCTGATGACGAGACCGAACGAGGGAATGTTGGCGCGAAGACGCCCGGAGACATGGGAGGGTTCGTCCTCATCAGCGACGCGGAGATCCAAAGGGTGCATCGAATACGCTTCCCCCACGGCAGGAAAATATAACCAGCCGTGGCCGCGAAGCGCACCCTAGGTCTGTAAGATATCCACAAAACTGAAAAAGGATGTAAGAGATTTTGTCGAAAAATATTTTTTGGACACCCCTGAGGGGCCGAAAAGCCTTGATAAATCAACATTTCTAGAGGGAGGAAAACAGGATGAGCATTTTGAAAAAAGGATTGGCGTTCGGGCTTGGGCTTGCGATCGCCAGCAAAGAACAAGCGGAAAAATTGATCGATGAGTTGGTCAAAAAAGGAGAGTTGTCGCTTGATGAATCGAAGGAAGTGATCGATCAATGGAAGCAGCAAACCGAAGCGCGGAAAGCGGAAGTACAGCGGCTTGTACGCGAGCAAATCAAGCAGGTGATCGATAAACTCGACTTGGCGACGAAAGAAGACGTGCGGCAGCTCGAGGAGCGAATCCGCCGTCTTGAAGAAAAGGAACAAAGCGGGCAGTAAACCGATGCGGCCTGTCCGCTCGCTTTTTACCGCCTTAGGAGAGATGTCTCGATGATCGGAAAACGGGTGCGCCATATCGGAAGGTACCACGAAATCGCCGCCTCCTTGCTTCGGCACGGATTCGGGATGATCGTCGATGAGCTCGGCTTTTCGTCGTTTCTTGCGTTGCCGCCGCGATGGAGAGCGGAGCAAGGGAAAAAGGAAGGAAAAACGGTTGGGGAGCGGCTCCGCCTTGTGCTCGAGGAGCTCGGCCCGACGTTCGTGAAGCTCGGGCAAATTGCTAGCACACGGCCGGATTTGATTCCCGCTCCGATCATCAGTGAGCTCGAAAAGCTGCAAGACCAAGTTCCGCCGTTTCCGTTTGCCGATGTCCGCCGGATTGTCGAAGCGGAGTTTGGAAGTTCGCTGGAAACACTCTTTCGTTCATTTGAGGAAATGCCGCTCGCTGCCGCTTCGCTTGGACAAGTGCACCGGGCGGTTCTTCCTTCCGGACAGGCCGTGGCGGTGAAAGTGCAGCGCCCGCACATCGCTGCGCGGGTGGAGACGGATCTGGAAATTTTGCAAGATTTGGCCGTGCTGGCGGAACGCCGTCTCGATTGGGCGGCAACTTACCAATTGTCTGAGATTGTCGATGAACTGGCGCGTTCATTACGGCAGGAGCTGGATTATACAGTCGAGGCGCGCCATGCGGAACGGTTTGCACGGCAGTTTGCCGGCGATTCGTCGGTGTATGTCCCGAAGGTGTTTTGGGATTATACGACGAAAACAGTGCTCACGATGGAATATGTCGAAGGGATCAAACTCGGGGAGATCGAGCGGTTGAAAGCGAACGGCCACTCCTTAAAAACGATCGCCGAGCGTTTGGCTGAAGCAACCTTTCAACAAATGTTTGAGCATGGATTTTTTCATGGCGACCCTCATCCTGGCAATGTATTTGTTCTTGACGATGGAACGCTTTCCTTCATTGACTTTGGCTTGATGGGCCGCCTTCGACCTCATGTCAAACATCATCTTTCTTCACTCATCATCGCCTTAATGCGGCAAAACACGGATGGGGTGTTGGGTGCGATTTACGGTTTAGGAATTGTTCCTGACGGAGTCGATGAAGGAAAATTGCGCGATGATATTGACGAGTTGCGGGAGAAATACTACCGCGTCCCGCTCGGTGAGATCAGTCTTGGGGAAGCCGTCGAGGATTTGCTTTCGGTGGCATTTCGCCATGGCATTCGCATCCCAAGCGATTTGACGCTGTTAGGGAAAGCGCTGTTGACGGTCGAAGGGGTCGTGGAGACGCTTGACCCGCAGTTTCGCATCATGGATGTGGCCGAACCGTTTGGGAGAAAGCTGATGAAAGAGCGTCTTCGGCCTGACCGGGTGGCGGAAACGGTGTGGAAACGGATTTTCGACTACGGTGAATGGCTGCTTCGCTTGCCGGACAGCGTAAAGGAATGGACGAAAATGATGCGGCATGGCAAGCTTCGATTGGAAATCACGGCGCCTGATTTGGAAACGCTGCTAAAGAAGCTCGATCAGATTACGAACCGACTGTCCATTAGCATCGTTCTTCTTTCGTGGAGCATCGTCATGGCTGGCATGATGATCGCTTCATCGTTCGGACGGCAGTCGATGCTGCTATGGAAAATTCCTGCTGTTGAAATCGGATTAGGTGTGTCCGCTTTTCTTTTTGGTTGGCTGCTTTACTCGATTTTTCGTTCGGGAAAGTTTTAGCGTTTGTTGCACAATGTTAAAAAGGGCTAAACCATTTTCTGTCTCATAGAAGGATTTTTCTTTCTCGATCGCGAAACAAGTACTGCAAAACCAAAGAGGGAAGGAGGAAACCCGATGCCCATTGTCAACCCAAGCCGGGAAGAAATCGGCGACATTTTGCGCAAGGCGAAGCGGATTGCCGTTGTCGGCTTGTCCAACAATCCCGAGCGCGAGTCGTATATGGTGGCGAAGGCGATGAAAGACGCCGGATACGAAATCATTCCGGTTAATCCGATGATCGAGGAATGGGAAGGCATTCCAGCGGTCGACAAACTGACGGATATCGAAGGACATGTCGATATCGTCGATGTGTTTCGCCGTTCCGAACATTTACCGGAGCTCGCCCGCGAGTTTGTGCAAATCGATGCGGACGTATTTTGGGCGCAACTTGGCGTCATCAATGAAGAAGCATACGCGTTTTTAAAGGAAAAAGGCTATACGGTGATTATGGATCGCTGCATTAAAGTAGAACACGCGCTCACGAAACGCCCGTAACAGGCAAAGCGCGCCATTGACGAAACGGCCATCTTCTCTAAGATGGTCCTTTCGTTTTTCAGGCGCCGTTGTCCGATTTTGTCAAGCGGTGTCAAAAGACAATGGACAGCTGGTCATTTTATGATACAATAAAACAGAAACAGATGTTCTTGTTTTGGCGGAAAGGGGTGGGCTTGTGGCAAAGCAAGCGATACATGACTATAACGAAGATGCCATTCAAGTGTTAGAAGGGCTTGAGGCGGTGAGGAAGCGGCCGGGGATGTACATCGGCAGCACCGACAGCCGCGGGTTGCATCATCTTGTTTATGAAATCGTCGACAACTCGGTCGATGAAGCGTTGGCCGGATATGGAAATTACATTTTGGTGCAAATACATAAAGACAACAGCATCACCGTCCTTGATGAAGGGCGCGGCATGCCGGTCGGGATGCATAAGCTTGGCAAGCCGACGCCGGAAGTCATTTTGACGGTGCTCCATGCCGGGGGCAAGTTCGGCCAGGGCGGCTATAAAACGAGCGGCGGCCTGCACGGAGTCGGGGCGTCGGTTGTCAACGCCTTATCAGAATGGCTGGTCGTCACGATTCATCGCGACGGCTTCATTTACCGGCAGCGGTTTGAGCATGGAGGCAAACCGGTGACGACGCTAGAGAAAATCGGCACAACGAACAAAACCGGAACCATCATTCAATTTAAGCCGGACCCAACGATTTTCAGCACGACGGTCTTCGATTATGAAACATTGAGTGAACGGCTACGCGAATCGGCGTTTTTGCTGAAAGGGTTGAAAATCGAACTCGTTGACGAACGGACCGGCATGCGGGAGGTGTTCCATTACGAAAACGGGATTGAAGCGTTTGTGGCCTATTTGAATGAGGAGAAAGATGTGCTCCACCCGGTTGTGTATTTTGCTGGCGAGCAAAACGGCATTGAAGTCGAGTTTGCGTTCCAGTTTCATGACGGTTATTCGGAAAACGTGCTGTCGTTTGTCAACAACGTGCGCACAAAAGACGGCGGCACGCATGAGGCGGGTGCGAAAACGGCGATGACGCGCGTTTTTCACGAATACGCCCGCCGTGTCGGTTTGCTCAAGGAAAAAGATAAAAATTTGGAAGGAACCGATATTCGCGAAGGATTGTCCGCGGTCGTTTCGGTGCGCATCCCAGAGCACTTGCTTCAGTTTGAAGGGCAGACGAAAGGAAAGCTCGGAACGAGCGAAGCGCGTTCGGCCGTCGATGCGGTGGTGTCCGAGCAGCTCATGTACTTTCTGCAAGAAAACCCGGACGTAAGCGCGATGCTCATTAAGAAAGCGATCCGGGCCTATCAGGCGCGTGAAGCGGCCCGTAAAGCGCGCGAAGAGGCGAGAAGCGGCAAAAAGCGGAAAGGGAAAGAGGCGCTCTTAAGCGGCAAGCTGACGCCGGCGCAAGGGCGCAATCCGCAAAAAAACGAGCTGTATTTGGTCGAAGGCGATTCGGCGGGCGGTTCGGCGAAACAAGGGCGCGACCGCCGCTTCCAGGCGGTCCTTCCGCTGCGCGGGAAAGTCATCAACACGGAAAAGGCGAAGCTTGGCGATATTTTGAAAAACGAGGAAATCAATACGATCATCCACGCCATCGGCGGCGGCGTCGGCGCTGATTTTTCGCTCGATGATGTCAACTACGACAAAGTGATCATTATGACCGACGCCGACACGGACGGCGCCCATATTCAAGTGCTGCTTTTGACGTTTTTTTACCGCTACATGCGTCCGCTCATTGAAGCGGGAAAAGTGTACATCGCCTTGCCGCCGCTTTATAAAATCAGCAAAAAAAGCGGCAAAAAGGAAGTCATCGAATACGCATGGACGGATGAGCAATTGCGGGAAATCACGAAACGAATGGGCCGCGGCTATACGATTCAGCGCTACAAAGGGCTTGGCGAAATGAACGCCGATCAATTGTGGGAAACGACGATGAATCCGGAAACGCGCACGTTGATCCGCGTGCGCATTGAAGATGCGGCTCGCGCCGAGCGGCGGGTGACGACACTGATGGGCGATAAAGTCGAGCCGCGCCGCAAATGGATTGAAACGCATGTTGCCTTTGGGCTTGAGGAAGAGCCAGGGTGGATCGGCTGATGGCGGTGCGAAAAGACGCCGCCATGATTGCGCCGATGTCTTGTAGGAAAGGAGAGGTATGATGGCAGAGCGATTGTTGGAATTGCCGTTAGAAGACGTGCTTGGCGACCGCTTCGGCCGCTACAGCAAATACATCATCCAAGACCGGGCGCTGCCCGATGCGCGCGACGGGCTGAAGCCCGTGCAGCGCCGCATTTTGTATGCGATGTACATCGATGGCAACACGGCCGATAAACCGTTTCGTAAGGCGGCGAAAACGGTTGGGAACGTGATCGGCAATTTTCATCCGCATGGCGACTCGTCAGTGTACGAAGCGATGGTGCGGATGAGCCAAGAGTGGAAGCTGCGCAACGTGCTGATTGAAATGCATGGCAACAACGGCAGCCTCGACGGCGACCCGCCGGCGGCGATGCGCTACACGGAAGCGCGCTTGTCGGCGATCGCCGCTGAGTTATTGCGCGACATTGACAAGCAAACGGTCGCGTTTGTGCCGAACTTTGACGATACGACGGAGGAGCCGACCGTCTTGCCGGCGATGTTTCCGAACTTGTTGGTGAATGGCTCGACCGGGATTTCGGCCGGCTATGCGACCGACATTCCGCCGCATGCGCTCGGCGAGGTGATCGATGCTGTCCTGATGCGGATTGACCGGCCGGATTGCACGGTTGAGGAGCTGATGACCGTCCTTCCCGGCCCTGATTTTCCGACCGGCGGCATCATCCAGGGGAAAGACGGCATCCGCAAGGCGTATGAGACCGGCCGCGGGAAAATCATCATCCGCGCCAAAGCCGCCATCGAGCAGGCGAGAGGCGGGAAAAAGCAGATTGTCATCACGGAGTTGCCGTATGAAGTGAACAAGGCGAATTTGGTGAAAAAAATTGACGAGCTTCGTTTGGACAAAAAGCTCGACGGCATTGCTGACGTCCGCGATGAAACGGACCGGAACGGGCTGTCGATCGTCATCGAGCTGAAAAAAGACGCCGATGCCGAGGCGATCCTTAACTATTTATACAAAAACACCGATTTGCAAGTGCCATACAGCTTCAACATGGTGGCGATCCATGAACGCCGGCCGAAGCTGATGAGCTTGCCGGAGCTGTTGGATGCCTACATCGCCCACCGGAAGGACGTCGTCACGAACCGTTCGCATTTTGAGCTCAAAAAAGCGAACGAGCGGAAGCATATTGTCGACGGGTTGATCAAAGCGCTCTCGATTTTGGATGAGGTGATCGCGACGATTCGGGCGTCGAGTGACAAGCGCGATGCGAAAGATCGGCTGATGGCGGGCTACGGGTTCACCGAGGCGCAAGCGGAAGCGATCGTGACGCTTCAGCTTTACCGGCTGACAAACACCGATATCGCCGCGCTTCGGCAGGAAGCGGAAGAGCTCGACAAAACGATCGCCGAGCTGAGCGCGGTGTTGGCCGATGAGAACAAGCTGTTGTCGGTCATTAAAAAAGAATTGAAGGCCATGAAAAAGCAATATGCTGACGAGCGGCGAACGGCGATTGAAGAGGAGATCGAAGAGCTGAAAGTGAACGTTGAAGCGCTCATTCCGGCTGAAGATGTGATCGTGACCGTGACAAAGGAAGGATACGTGAAACGAACGAGCTACCGTTCGTACAGCGCATCGAACGGTCAGGACATCGGCATGAAGGAGACCGACCGTCTGCTCGCCCAGCTCGAGATGAATACGACCGATGTGCTCTTGCTGTTCACCCGCCGCGGCTATTATTTGTATTGCCCGGTTCATACGCTGCCGGACATCCGCTGGAAAGAGGTCGGCCAGCATATTTCAAGCTTGATTCCGCTGGAACGCGACGATGAGCTCATCGCCGCTGTCCCTGTTTCCTCGTTTGAGACGGACGAACAGCTCGTCTTCGTCACGAGGCAAGGGATGGTGAAACGGACCGAGCTTTCCCAATACCAAGTGCAGCGCTACACGCGCCCGCTTGTTGCGGTCCATGTGAAAGACGATGATGAGGTCGCCGCCGTCTATGCGACGGACGGCCGCGGCCTCCTTTGGCTGGCGACGCATGATGGCTATGCACTTTTGTTTGCCGAAGAAGAAATCAGCCTGGTCGGCGTGCGCGCTGCCGGGGTGAAAGGGATTCAACTAAAAGAAGGAGACTTTGTCGCCGCCGCCTGCCCGCTTCGCCCTGAAGACCGCGGTTTTCTCGTTGTCGCGACGCAGCGCGGGGCGGTGAAAAAAATGGCGCTAGGCGAGTTTGAGCCATCCTCGCGCGCCAAGCGGGGTGTGCGAATCGTGCGCGAAGTGAAATCAAACCCGCACTGCGTGGCCGGAGCGATTTTGGTCGGCGAGAGCGAGGGGACGGTCGGGCTGCGGACGGAAAAAGGGGCGACGGAGATGGTGGAGACTGCGTCGCTTCGCTTGTCGGACCGCTACGCCACCGGCTCGTTTGTCATCGATACGGATGAAGCGGGAGCAGTGGTGGACGTCTGGAAAGAACCGGCGAAGGGGATTGGCAAAGGAGAAGAAGGATGAGGGCGGACCGTTCGGATGTGCCTGCCGGTCGGCGCGCGTTGTTTGAGGGCGGAAAACCGCGGGCGAAAGCCCCGCGCTTTCAAACCAGCGTTTGTTTGCCGCCAAGCCCATGTTGGAGATTGATCAACAAAATAGGGAACGAAAAAGGGCGCTCCTTTTCATGGAGCCCCTTTTTCGATTGCGGCCTTTCCATTCGGGAATTACCAAAACTTCCACCATTTGTTCGTCCGGGAGCGGCCGGCGTTGGTGTTGGCTGCTGTTTGCCGAAAGGAAAGCACCAGTTCCCGGAAAGCTTTTTCCCGCTCGATAATGCGCTGTTCGAGCTGTTTTCGCTCCTGTTCTTGCCTCGCTTTTTCTTCGTGGCAAAAGGCGACGACCGTTTCCAAATGTTCGTGCAGCTGCTCGGTTTTTTGCTGCCACGCTTCTTGGTAGTCTTGAAGGGAGCGGCGCACGGTTTCCGCCGCAGCGCTCGTCTGCTCGCCGAGGTGGTCGAGTTGCCCTTTGACCTCCCTCATCGCCTGTTGGATGGTGTCGGCTGCCTCGCGCTTGACGGCGTCGACGAGCTCGTCTTTTACGCGGGCGACGAGCTGTTCTGCTATGTACGGGGCCCCATGGCGCAACAAACGGGGCACGTCAATAATTTCCCCTTCCATCACATCGGGTTCCACCGGAGCAGGTGGATCGGCGGGCCGCCCGTTCATCTGGGTGATGAGATCCGCGATTTCGCGCGGATGGCGGCCTTCCTCGAGCAACATACGGATTTGACGAAATCGATGGATCAGCTCGTCGGTATAAATGCGCGCCCCTTGGCTGGTGCGGGGAACGGTGATCCATTGAGTGAATTGCTTTTCCCACTGTTTCAAGTCGCGGGCGGTCGTCCCGATTTTTTTCGCTGCTTCGCGGAGTGTATAGGTTTTCATCGCATTTCCTCATCCTTTCTCGTCTTTTGGCATTGATTTGCGTTATGTTTTATTTTCCTACTCGGTCGTTGATTTTCCTGCCGCTTGACAAAACATAACAAAAGAAGTGAAAGTTAGAAAACAAATATACAATTCTTGTCGAAATTGCTCGTTTTTGATCCAAAAACCGTTGACGAACTTGTATATACAGGATAGAATAAAGTCAGGTTGTATATACAAGTTTTTTGTAACCGATTGCTGACAGCGATTCAACACAATCGGGGGTTGAAAGAAAGGGAGGAATTTCGTATGGGGGCTTATACAAAGGAAGCTGCGCAAATTGTTGAAGCCATCGGCGGCAAGGAGAACATCGTTGCCGCCACGCATTGTGTGACCCGGCTTCGGTTTGCGCTTAAGGACGAAGGAAAAGTCGATAAAGAGGCGCTCGAGCGCATCGATGTCGTCAAAGGTTCGTTTTCGGCCAATGGCCAGTTCCAAGTTGTCATCGGCCAAGGACTTGTCGACAAGGTGTACAACGACCTTGTCGAGCTGACGGGCATCGGCCGGGCGACAAAGCAGGACATTAAAGATGCGGCCGAAGCGAAGCTCAATCCGCTGCAGCGCGCCATTAAGACGCTGGCTGACATTTTCATCCCGATTTTGCCGGCGATCGTCACGGCCGGTTTGTTGATGGGGATTAACAACGTCCTTACCGGACCAGGCATTTTCTACGAAGGCAAGTCGTTTGTCGACGTGCACCAAGAATGGGCCGATTTGGCGAACATGATCAACTTGATCGCCAATACGGCATTCGTCTTTCTGCCGGGCTTGATCGGTTGGTCGGCAGTGACGAAATTTGGCGGCAGCCCGCTCTTGGGGATTGTCCTTGGCTTGATGCTCGTCCACCCGGATTTGCTGAACGCTTGGGGTTGGGGAGCGGCCAAACAGGAAGGAAAAATTCCGGTTTGGGATTTGTTTGGCCTTGAGGTGCAAAAAGTCGGCTATCAAGGACAAGTGCTGCCGGTGTTGGTTGCTTCGTACGTGTTGGCGAAAATTGAACGGTTTTTGCGCAAGCGCATTCCAGATGCATTCCAGCTGTTGCTTGTCGCTCCGCTTGCGCTGCTTGTGACAGGATTTTTGGCGTTCATTGCCATCGGGCCAGTCACGTTTGCGATCGGAAACGCGATTACGAATTTGTTTGTCGCGATTTTTGACAACGTTCCGGCCATTGGCGGCTTGTTGTACGGAGCGCTCTATGCGCCGCTTGTCGTCACTGGGATGCACCATACGTTCTTGCCGGTTGACTTGCAGCTGATCGCCAGCACAGGCGGCACGTTCCTATGGCCGATTTTGGTCATGTCGAACATCGCCCAGGGCTCTGCGGCATTAGCGATGATGTTCGTCGCCAAAGACGAAAAGCTGCGCGGTTTGTCGTTTACGTCGGCTGTTTCCGCGTATTTAGGCATCACGGAACCGGCGATGTTCGGGGTCAACTTGCGCTTTCGTTTCCCGTTTATCGCAGCGATGACCGGAGCGGCGATTGCCGGCATGTTTATTACGATCAATAAGGTGATCGCACCATCGATCGGCGTCGGCGGCCTGCCGGGATTTTTGTCGATCGTGCCGCAAAAGTGGACGCCGTTCTTTATCGGAATGGCGATTGCCATTGCCGTGCCGTTCGTGCTCACCTTTCTGTTCGGCAAAGTGCGCAAAGCTGCCCATTGACCGATCGATTTACTGAGACAAAAAAACAATGTGCTAAATCATCAATCAGACATATACCATTGGAAGCCAACGCCAATGGTATGTTTTTCATCCTCCATCTTTTTCTATCTTTTTCGCGCCGCGATTAACGGATTGTGTAAGCGAATGGACGAGGTGAATCAACATGTCGACAACTCCATGGTGGAAAAAAGCAGTGGTGTATCAAATTTATCCGAAAAGCTTCCGGGATACGAACGGAGATGGCATCGGCGATTTACCCGGAATCATCGAAAAGCTCGATTATTTGAAAGAACTTGGCGTTGACGTGATTTGGCTGACGCCGATTTATGCGTCGCCGCAGCGCGACAACGGCTATGACATCAGCGATTATTTCGCCATCCATCATGCATACGGGACGATGGCTGACTTTGACCGCCTGCTCGATGAGGTGCATGCGCGCGGGATGAAGCTCGTCATGGATATGGTCGTCAACCACACGTCAACCGACCATGAATGGTTCAAACAGGCGAGCGCATCGAAAACGAACCCGTACCGCCAGTTTTACATTTGGCGCGATCCGAAGCCGGACGGCAGCGCCCCGAACAACTGGCAGTCGAAATTCGGCGGTTCGGCGTGGGAGTATGATGAACAAACCGGACAATATTATTTGCATTTGTTCGATGTGACGCAAGCCGATTTGAATTGGGAAAACGAAGAGCTGCGCCGCCGTATTTATGACATGATGCATTTTTGGCTGAAAAAAGGCGTGGATGGCTTCCGGTTGGATGTCATCAATTTGCTGTCCAAAGACCAGCGCTTTCCGGACGATGACGGATCGATTCCACCGGGGGATGGGCGCCGCTTTTATACGGACGGGCCGCGCATCCACGAATTTTTGCAAGAAATGAACCGCGAAGTATTCTCGAAATACGATGTGATGACCGTTGGGGAAATGTCGTCGACAACGATCGACCACTGCATCCGTTACACAAACCCGGAAAACCGGGAGCTCAATATGACGTTTAACTTCCATCACTTGAAAGTCGATTATCCGAATGGGGAAAAATGGGCCGTCGCTCCGTTTGATTTTCTCGCGTTAAAACGCATTTTGTCGGAGTGGCAAGTGCGAATGCACGAAGGCGGGGGATGGAATGCGCTCTTTTGGTGCAACCATGATCAACCGCGCATCGTCTCGCGCTACGGCGATGACGGGACGTATTGGAAAGAGTCGGCGAAAATGCTAGCGACGGCCATCCATCTGATGCAAGGGACGCCATACATTTACCAAGGCGAAGAAATCGGCATGACGGATCCGAAATTCACCGATATCCGCGATTACCGCGACGTCGAGTCGCTCAATATGTACCGGATTTTGCTTGAACAAGGCAAAAGTGAGCAAGAGGTGTTGGACATTTTGCAGCGGAAGTCGCGCGACAATTCGCGCACACCGATGCAATGGGATGACAGCGCTCATGCCGGCTTCACATCTGGGACGCCGTGGATTCGCGTCGCGGACAATTACCGGCGCATTAATGTGAAACAGGCGCTTGCCGATCCCGATTCAATTTTTTACCATTATAAGCGGTTAATTTCCCTGCGCAAGCAATACGACATCATCACAACCGGGCGCTACGAACTGCTTTTGGAGGACGATCCGCACATTTTCGCTTACATGCGCCATGGGGAGAAGGAGAAGCTGCTTGTCGTCAACAACTTTTATCCGGTCAAAACGACGTTCGTGCTGCCAAAAGAAGCGGAAATGGACGGTTGGAAGGGAGAGCGGCTGCTGTCCAACTATCCGGATTCACCGGACGATTTTCGCCGCATCGACCTGCGTCCGTACGAATCAGTCGTTTATCTTTTGCTCCGTCCGTGATACAATACAGACGGTGATGATCATGCATGAAAACAAATATTTAGCCATTTATCATGATCTCGTTTCCCGCATCCGCCGCGGGGAGTGGCGGGCGTACGACAAACTGCCGTCGGAAAACGAACTCGCCGTCCGCTACGGGACATCGCGCGAGACGATTCGCAAAGCGCTCAATTTGTTGTCTGAACACGGCTATATCCAAAAGATGAAAGGCAAAGGGTCGATCGTCCTTGATGTTGGCAAGTACGATTTCCCGGTGTCGGGGCTCGTCAGCTTTAAAGAGCTGGCGCAGACGATGAAGCAACCGGTGCGGACGATCGTCCATGAGTTCGCCCTCATAAAGCCGGACAGCGAGCTTAAGCAGCAGTTGCGCGCCTCAAGCAAAGACGACGTCTGGAAAGTGGTGCGCGTCCGCGAAATCGGCGGGGAGCGGATCATTTTAGATAAAGATTTTTTCTTAAAAAAGTACGTTCCATCCTTGACGAAAGACATTTGCGAGAATTCGATTTACGAGTATTTGGAAACCAAGTTGCATTTGCCGATCAGCTTTGCGAAAAAGGAAATGTCGGTCGACGAAGCAACGGAAGAAGATCGTCGTTGTTTGGATTTGCATGGCGATGACCGCGTCGTTGTCGTGAGAAACTATGTGTATTTAAGCGACGCGACGTTGTTTCAATACACTGAATCGCGGCATCGGCTCGATAAGTTCCGGTTTGTCGACTTTGCTCGCCGGAAATGACGGCGGCGGCCTGGGCCGCGAATCGAATCGCATGGCGCTGCGCCTTTGGGCCGCGGCGTTTTTTTTATGGCGTCCGATGGTCATTTAATAAACAAAACTATGTTCTAAATAATCAACAAAATCATAAACAAACAGCATTATGGCTATCCTTGTTAACAGCAAGATCGCAAAGGGGGATGCCGGTGTGGAAGGAACATGGTGGTCGCTATTGCCTTTTCTTTTGATCATTCCGCTCGCCATTTGGCTGAAAGAAATTTTGCCCGGTCTTATAGCCGGGCTGCTTGTCGGGGCGTTTTGCCTTGAGCGGTCGCTTGTTGGCGGCATCGAGCGGTCGCTGTCCGCCATTGTTCATTCGCTCAGCGATGTTGAACACATGAAGGTGGCGGCGTTTTTGTACTTGTTCGGCTCGCTTGTCGGTATGATGCAAATCACCGGTGGGATCAAAGGGTTTGTCGAGAAGCTGTCTGGGCGCATCCGCACGAAGCGCAGGCTTTTGTTGTTCGTTTGGTTGACGGTGCCGGTGACGTTTTTTATGCCGATGTTCCGCATTATGCTCCTCGGTCCGGTGATGAAGGCGGTGCTTCGCCAGTTTCGCATCGACCGGCGCCGGATGGCGTACATCATCGATGTGTCCACTGAACCGATCATCGTGCTTCTGCCGGCGGCAACGGCGTTTGTCGGCTTTATGACGTCTGTTGTAGCGGCGGCGCTGGCGCAAAACGATATTCATGAACCGGCGTATGGCGTTTTTTTGCGCAGCTTGCCGTACAATCTATTTGCCATTATCGCGCTGATAATCGGGCTGCTGACGACGATGCTGAACATCCGCATCGGCAAGCCGCGGGCGAAAAAAGGAGAGGAGAAAACAAACGAATTGCACGGCCTCGGGCTGCGCAAAGAATTGTCCCTTGTCACAGGAGAGCCGCTTCACCTTTTTGTCCCGCTGGCGTTGCTGCTCGGGCTGACGTTCGCTTTTTTTGCCTATGATGGTCGGCGGCGCGGGGCGCACGGCTGGCTAGAAGCGTTTTCGCAAGCGGATGCAACATGGGCGATGCTGTTGGCGCTGTTTGTGACCCTTCTTCTCTCGATGGGGTTTTATGTATGGCGCAGGCAGTCGCTGTCGGAGTTGATTTACCACTTTTTCGCGGGGGGCAACGAGTTGATGGCGCCGATCGGCATGCTCGTTCTCGTTTGGGCCGTCTCCGCGGTGGCGGGGGAGCTCGGCTTTACCGCTTACGTGGCTTCGACGTTTGGGACATGGCTTCCCGGGACGTTTGTGCCCGCGGCAGTGTTTTTGGCCGGATCGTTTTTGGCGTATTTTATTGGGTCCTCGTGGGGGACATGGGGCATTTTCATGCCGCTTGGCGTCACGCTCGCGCACGCGACTGGAGCGCCGCTTGAGATGACGGTCGGCGCGGTGTTTGCGAGCGGAACGTTCGGCGCGTTTGCCTCGCCGCTTGGCGATACGACCATCACGACAGCCGCCATCATGGATATGGACTTGATGAACTATGCGAAATACAAACTGCGCATTTCCTTGATTGGCGCCGGGCTGTCGCTTGCCGGGTACGTGCTGCTTCCGCTTTGGGCCGGGTGAGGAGAAGCGAACGCTTCGCTCTCCCCGCTCATTACCTCTATCTAAACTATGTTCTAAATCATCAAATATCAAAAACAAAACAGTTGCATCCATAAGCGAATCAAGCTATGATAAAAACAACATACTGACTAGTTGGTAGACACACTGCTGTGTCTGCCGTCAAAAAGGGAGAGGGAACACGAATGAAAACGCACACGATTACGGTCAATCCGCGTTTTTGTGAAACAGACGCGCTCGGACATTTAAGCAACATCAGCTATTTTATTTATTTGGAAGAAGCGCGCACCCGTTTGTTCGATGAGCTGAGCTACGGCGGACGGACGGACGAATGGCACTTTATTTTGGCGTCTACGAAGTGCGACTTTATTCGCCAAGCGTTTTTCGGGCGGCGGTTGCGGGTGGAAACGAATGTCTCCCGCATTGGCAACAAAAGCTTTCAATGCATCCATCGCATCGTCGAGGAGGAAACAGGTACGCTCATTGCCCTCGGAGAGGCGGTCGTCGTCCATTTTAACTTCCATACCCAAACAAGCGAACCGCTCCCGGACGAGCTGCGGGCGCGGCTGGCGGAGTACCTTGTTTCCACTGAACAAGCCGCGCCGTGCAACCCGCCCAAAAATGTATAATCCTCTTTAGATTGTTTGAACGATCCGCCCACCCGGCGGATTGTTGTTTTTTCTGGACCAATCGTCAAAAGGATACATACTCTGTATTGAGAATAGGCTGATTGCGGAAAGGGGGAGCAGTGATGATGATTCGGGCGACGATTGGCCATGCGACGTATACATGCCGCGGTGAGCTCGAGACGTATTTTCAGCCGTTTCGCGACGGAACGATCGGCCGCTTTCATCCGTTTTCCACCCCGTTTGGCGAGCAGCGGCTTCTTTACGCCGACTGGACGGCAAGCGGACGGCTGTATCGCCCGATTGAGGAGAAAATGGCCCGTGAACTCGGCCCGTTCGTCGGCAACACCCATACTGAGTCGAACGTGACCGGGACGAAAATGACGCTTGCGTATCGCTATGCGAAAGAACTCATCAAACAACACGTCCATGCCAAAAAAAGCGATGTTTTGATCATGCAAGGGGCGGGGACAACCGGGGCTGTCAACAAGCTGCAGCGCCTGCTTGGCTTGCGCGTGCCGGAGCGGTGGAAACGGCGCTTGGTGCTGGCGGATGACGAGCGCCCGGTCGTGTTCGTCACCCATATGGAACACCACTCGAATCTGCTGCCGTGGGCGGAAACGATCGCTGAAGTCGTGACGATTCGGCCGACCCAAAACGGGGATGTCGATCTTGACCATTTGCGGGAGCTGCTCGAGCGCTACCGCGATCGGCCGCAAAAGATCGGCGCATTCACCGCCTGCTCGAACGTAACTGGGATCGAAACGCCGTATCATGCCTTGGCGAAACTGATGCATGAATATGGCGGGCTTTGCTTCGTCGACTTTGCCGCTTCCGCTCCGTATGTGCGCATCGATATGCACCCGGATGACCCGATGGAACAGCTAGATGCCATTTATTTTTCGCCGCACAAATTTCTTGGCGGACCGGGAAGCGCAGGAGTGCTTCTCTTTGACAGCCGGCTGTATGACCAAAAGGCGCCTGACCATCCAGGAGGCGGAACGGTGTATTGGACCGACCCGTGGGGGCATTACGAATACGTAGAGGCAATCGAAGAGCGGGAAGACGGGGGAACGCCGCCGTTTTGGCAAACGATCAAAGCAGCGCTCGCCATCCAGCTGAAAGAGCAAATGAACATAAAACGAATGCGCGCCCGCGAACAGGAGCTCGTATCGCTCCTATTGCCGGCGTTAAAAGACATTCCCGGCGTCCGGGTGCTGGAAGGGCATCGGGATGACCGGCTTGGCATCATTTCGTTTGTCATCGACGGGCTGCACTACAACATCATCGTCAAGTTGCTCAACGATCGTTTCGGCATTCAAGCGCGCGGCGGCTGTTCATGCGCCGGGCCGTACGGCCATTATTTGCTTGGCATCGATCAAGAGCAGTCCGCCGCCTTGCTCAACGAAGTCAAAAGCGGCAACTTGTTGGCAAAACCGGGCTGGGTGCGCGTGTCGCTTCATCCGACGATGACGAATGAAGAAGTGTATACGATCCTTCATGCCGTCCGCCAAATCGCCCGCCATGGCGCCCGCTGGCAAGAGGAGTATGTATACGATGCGGCGAAAAACGAGTTTGTCCATCGCCACGATGACCGATATGTCCGCCATTTCTTTCTGTTGTAATGCATTTTCATTTCCTCATCAATGCAAAACCGGTACAATAGAGGCATCCTGGAAAAAAGAAGGGGAGAACGATGAACGAATTGTACCATCTGCTTGTGCGGACCGAACGGGAAGAAGAGCTTCACCGCCGGGCATGGCGCCTCGCTGAACAGTTTGCCGCCCGCGCGGCGCATTATGATGAGCGGGCCGAGTTTCCGTTTGCCAACTTCGCTCTGTTAAAAGAAGCCGGATTTCTGTCGTTGACCGTCCCGGCCGAATACGGAGGCGGCGGGGCCTCGCTGTACGAGCTCGTGCTCGTGCAAGAGACGCTGGCCCAAGGCGACGGCGCCACCGCCTTGTCACTCGGTTGGCATTTAAGCATTGTCATGCGCCTGTATTTGCTGCGCCGCTGGCCGGAAGCGGTGCTCATCCGCCTGGCCAGCGAGATCACGGAACGCCATGTGTTGATAAACAGCGCCCATTCTGAACGGGCAACCGGCAGCCCGGCGCGCGGCGGTAAACCGGAAACGACGGCCGTCTTTCGCCATGGCCGCTGGGTGCTTCGGGGGCGAAAGACATTTGCATCGTTAGCCCCTGCGCTCGATTACGTATTGATTTCCGCCACGATGGAAGATGGTCGGGTCGGTGAATTTCTCGTGCCGATGTCTGCTTCAGGCATCCGCATCGAGCCGACGTGGAACACGCTTGGCATGCGGGCGACGCGCAGCGATGATCTTGTTCTTGAAGAAGTCGAAGTCGACCAAGAGGCGCTCGTAGAGACGCTTGGAGAAGCGAACGAAGCCACTCCGGCACAAGGATGGCTTTTGCATGTTCCGGCATGCTACTTAGGGATCGCCATCGCCGCCCGCAATGAGGCGCTCCGCTTTGCCCAAACGTACCAACCGAACACGTTGTCGCAACCGATCGCCTCGACGCCGGAGGTGCAGCGGAAAATCGCCGAGATGGAGTGGCGCCTCGTTCACGCCCGTCATTTTCTGTATAGCATCGCCGATTTATGGGATCGATACCCTGACAAACGTCATGAAATGAAAGAGGAACTGGCAACCGCCAAGTTCATTGCGACGAATACCGCGCTCGAGGTTGTCGATTGGGCGATGCGCATCGTCGGGGGACAAAGTTTGTATGCTGATAGTCCGCTTGGGCGCTATTACCGCGACGTGCGCGCCGGACTCCATAACCCGCCGGCTGACGACTTGACGATCGCGTGGCTTGCCAAGCGGGCGCTTGCCGGCAGTCGAACGCGCGCAAAAGATGACGCCTAAGCAGCCAACCAATGCAGGTTGACTGAAGAACATTCAACGTGTGTTTTCCAGACAAATCGAAACCGCTGTCCCTAAATGCGAGGGACAGCGGTTTTTTAACGGTCATTTTCCCGTGTTTTCGTTCTCTGCCTCCAGCGCAGCGCGCAAAAAGGAAGGCAACGCGAAGCATTGGCGGAATACAGCGTCATTGACGTATTTTGTATCTTCGGGAATCGCTGTTTGCTTCGGCAGCTCAAGCGGCCGTTTCGAGCCGATTGTAAAGCTCCACAATCCGCCCGGGTACGTCGGCACAACCGCCGTGTACACGAGCACATGCGGGAACAATTCGCGAATGTTGCGGTATGTCCGCTTCAAAATATCGAGATGGAAAATGGGCGACTGGCTTTGGCACACCATGAGCCCGTCCTCTTTTAATGCCCGGTGCACGTTGGCATAAAACTCCGGTGAAAACAGCGCCTCAGCCGGGCCGACCGGGTCGGAGGAGTCGATCATGATGACGTCGTACTCGCGTTCCTTTCCGCGCACAAAGGCGACACCGTCGCCATAAATGAAGTGGACGCGCGGGTCGGACAAATTGCCGGAGACGGCCGGCAAATGTTCTTTGCACGCCCGGACGACCTTCTCATCAATTTCCACCATCTCGATCGCCTCGAGGCGGGCATACTTAGCCGTTTCTCTGGCTGCCCCGCAGTCTCCCCCGCCGATGATCAGCGCCCGTTTGGCTTCCGGATGAAACTGAAGCGGCACGTGCGAAATCATCTCATTATAAATATGGCCGTCAATCGAGGTCGTTTGCACGACGCCGTCCAGTACGAGCATGCGGCCAAAATCATACGAATCCAAAATCATGACATGCTGATACTCGGATGGCTCGGCAAAGATCACCTCTTTGATCCGGTAGCTAATTTTCAAATTGTCGCGGTCATCTTCGGTGAGCCAAAGCTCTCCGTTGTCCATATGCAAGTAAGGGGGTAAAGCGCTTCCTTCGTGTTTCATTGTGACCTCCTTTAGTCATGCAGATGTTTTCACACCTTTCTAATCTTAATATATTCTTCGTCTTGTGGCAAACAAAGGGGATGTGATCGGCCGGTGCCGGACGTGTTCATCCCGCCGCCCATGTTCGACGACTGGTTGCGTTTTTCCGACCGCTCCTCGTCTTGGCCGCCGCAGCCGGCACAAAGGCTGACCGCTAACGCGCAAATGGCGGCAAGCGGCATCATCCATCGTTTTCGCATCTTTTCCTCCTCCTTTCGTTTCCATCATAAACTGAGACAGCGGGCGACGACCACGACATCGTATGATTCCATCGTTCCGTCTCCCTTCATGCGGCGATGCTTGCTTATAGTATGCCTGTTCGGCAAAAAATAACACTCCCCGGCACCCGGCCGGAGAGTGTCTATCGATCACGCCGCTCCCCAAGCAAAGCACGAAGCGACGTACGGTTTTCAAGCAAATCAGCGAGCGTATACGCATCGAGCACACGCAAAAACGCTTCTAACGCCTCGCGAAGCGCAAAACGGAGCCGGCATGAAGGCGTCAGCACGCATTCATTACCGTGAGCGGCGAAGCACTCCACAAGCGACAAATTGTCTTCCGTCTCGCGAACGACCGCACCGATGACAATCTCCTCCGGCCGTTTCGCCAGGCGAATCCCGCCGTTGCGTCCGCGGATCGTTTCGATGTAGCCAAGCTTGCCGAGCTCATGGACGATTTTGCTTAAATGATGCTCAGAGAGGGAAAACGCAGTGGAAATTTCTTTGATATTTGTTTTTTCGCCTTCATCGAGCGTTCCTAAAAACAGCAGCACACGCAACGCATATTCTGTATAGTTCGTCAGCTGCATGGTCATCCACAACCTTTAGACAAGATGGTTGCTTCCATTGTATCACACCTGTCTGTGCGAGGGAATTGTGAACAATTTATTAAAGATGTATTTGAAACGTTGCTTTTTCACTATGCGTATGATTGAATAAAACATGTATTTAAAATACATGTTTTATGAGAGGAGATGAAACATGGCTATGACAACGGCTTTGCACCCAAAAACGATTGAGATCGTCAAATCGACCGTACCGATGTTGGAGCAGCACGGCGAACAGATTACCAAACGGTTTTACCAATTGATGTTTTCGAACCATCCAGAATTGTTGAATATTTTCAACCATGCCAACCAAAAACAAGGGCGGCAGCAACGCGCCTTGGCGGCAGCCGTGTACGCGGCAGCGCGCTATATCGATCAATTGGACGCCATTTTGCCGGTCGTGCGGCAAATCGGCCATAAACACCGGAGTTTAGGCGTTAAACCGGAACAATACCCGATTGTCGGAAGGCACTTGCTGCTAGCGATCAAAGACGTGCTCGGCGACGCTGCCACTGATGACGTGATAACGGCTTGGGCGGCAGCGTATGAAGCCATTGCCGCTGTTTTCATTCAAGTCGAGAAGGAGCTCTACGATGAAGCTGCGGCCAAGCACGGCGGCTGGCGCGGTTTCCGCCGCTTTGTCGTCACAAAAAAGGTGAAGGAAAGCGACGTCATCACGTCGTTTTATTTCGAGCCGGAAGACGGCGACGCCATCAGCGACTATTTACCAGGTCAATACGTGAGCGTAAAACTGGACATCCCTGGTGAAACGTATACGCACATTCGCCAATACAGCTTATCGGACGCCCCCGGCAAAGGGTATTACCGCATCAGTGTCAAACGGGAAGCAGCAACAGCGGAAAAACCAGCCGGCATCGTGTCGAACTATTTGCATGACCACATTCACGAAGGCGATGTCGTCGAGTTAAGCGCTCCAGCCGGCGACTTTACGCTCGACTTGACACACGAAACGCCGGTTGTGCTGATCAGCGGCGGCGTTGGGGTCACTCCGCTTTTAAGCATGGCGAATACATTGGCCATCCGTCAGCCGAATCGTCCGGTGACGTTTCTTCAAGCTGCCCTAAACGGCCGCGTGCAAGCCTTTGACGAAGAGTTGCGGGCATTGGCCAAACGCCCGTCGTTTGCCTACCATCTCTGTTACGAATCGCCGTCTGAAGACGACCGCCGTCATCCGCATTTCGGCAAAGAAGGACGGATCGATCTTACTTGGATGAAAACGGTCATTCCGACTCGCGACGCTGACTTTTATTTCTGCGGCCCGGTGCCATTTATGAAAACGGTCTACCGCGCCTTAGCAGAGTGGGGCGTGCCGGAAGAACGCATCCATTACGAATTTTTCGGCCCGGCCGGCGATTTGACGAAAGACTGATCACGGGCAGACCAAAGGGTGTCTCCTACATAACGAGACACCCTTTGATCTGCCATTTTACTCGAGGGGAGATGTTCTTTTGAATATCGCCCCTTCCGCCGCAGGGGCAAAGGCGGCTTTTCTTGCAAAAAAGATGGACCGTGCAGTTGGCAAGCGGATGATTTTTTTGTATGATGAAAACCAAACGACGGAAAGAAAAGGGAGAGAACAACATGACGACATTTCGCCAACATCGCTGGCAATCATTTTTGCAAGGCTATGAAGATCGCGCCCGCCTGCTCATTTCCTGTCCGGATCGTCCAGGTATTGTCGCCGCGGTCACGTCCTTCTTGTATGAGCAAGGCGCCAATATCGTCGAATCGAGCCAATACTCGACCGATCCGAAAGGGGGTACGTTCTTCCTCCGTTTGGAGTTTGACTGCCCGAACATCACGGAACGAAAAGACCAGATCGAAGCGGCCTTTGCCCCGATCGCCGCTGAATTTCAGATGCGTTGGCAGCTTCGGCTGCACAACGACATTCGGCGAATCGCGATTTTTGTCTCCAAAGCTGAGCATTGTCTGCTTGAACTTCTTTGGCAATGGCAGGCGGGAGAGCTGATCGCCGACATCGCCCTTGTCATCAGCAACCACCCCGACTTGCGCGAGACGGTCGAGTCATTTGGCATCCCTTATGTGCATATTCCGGTGACGAAAGAAACGAAAGCGGACGCCGAAGCCGAACAAATCCGTCTGCTTCGCGACTATCAGATCGACACGATCGTGCTTGCCCGCTACATGCAAATTTTGTCGCCGGCGTTTGTCGCTGAATTCCCGGGACGGATCATCAACATCCACCACTCATTTTTGCCCGCCTTTATTGGCGCGCGTCCGTATGAGCGGGCGTATGAGCGCGGCGTCAAATTGATCGGCGCCACATCGCACTACGTCACCGACGATTTGGATGAAGGGCCGATCATCGAGCAAGACGTCGCCCGCGTGGACCACCGCCACCATCCCGACGATTTAAAGCGGATCGGCCGCCTGATCGAAAAAACGGTGCTCGCCCGGGCGCTCAAATGGCATTTGGAAGACCGGGTCATCATCCACGGAAACAAAACGATCGTGTTTTATTGAACCCAAGCGGGAGAGGATTTTTCCTTTCCCGCATGGTATAATGAAGATAAGCAGGATTTGGCCGCCCAAAGAGCGAAATTTCATCCGTAGGGAAGGAGGGAAAAAGCCTATGGGAGAAAAACGGACGCCCAGCGGTTTTCTGTTAAAACAACGTGCGTTTTTAAAATTGTATTTGATTACGCTCACCGAACAGGAGCGGCTGTACGGACTGAAGCTGCTTGATGTGCTGCGCCAAGAGTTTAAACCGTTCGGCTACCGGCCGAACCATTCCGAAGTGTACAAAGCGCTCCACGATTTGATTGAAGACGGCATTTTAAAGCAAGTCAAGCAGAAAAAAGAAGGCATGAAGTACCAAGAAGTTGTGTACTACCGCTTCGCGGAAGGGGGGCAGGAAAAGGCGAAATTGTACAAACGCCAACTGAAAGCGGAGCTGGACCGGTGTGCGGCGCTCATTCGCAAGGCGATTGAGGACAACTTCAGTTGAGGGCGCCTCTTTTTTTGTATGTATTTACATAACATTTTTATGGTTAATTCTGTTTGTTTTGCATCCCACCGAACGATTTAGTAGAATGGGAGAAGGACACGACAACAGAGAGGAAGACGTAGGATGTTGGCATGGCCACAGGTTGTCATAAGGGAAATGGAAACACGAAAAGCGTTATTCCACCATGATCCAGATCACGCGCTGATCGGCTCCGGCGGGTATACGGCGGAAGACGAAGCGATCGTGCACGATGCGGCCATCGCCCTGGCGCTTGGAAAAAACGTACTGTTAAAAGGTCCAACCGGATCGGGGAAAACGCGGCTAGCGGAAACGTTGTCCGCCTTGTTCGGGCAGCCGATGCACAGCATCAACTGCTCTGTGGACCTTGATGCCGAGGCGCTGCTTGGGTTTAAAACGATCGTGCACCGCGACGGCCAAGCGGTGATCGAATATGTGCCCGGTCCGGTCATCCGGGCGATGGAGAAGGGGCATTTGCTATACATTGATGAAATCAATATGGCCAAACCTGAGACGCTGCCAATCTTAAACAGCGTGCTTGACTATCGGCGCCGCCTCACCAATCCGCTCACTGGCGAGGTCGTCGAGGCGAAGCCGACGTTTGGCGTCATTGCGGCGATCAACGAAGGTTATATCGGCACCGTGCCGCTCAATGAAGCGTTAAAAAACCGCTTCGTCGTCATCGATGTCCCATATGTGCAGGGGGAGACGTTAAAATCGGTCATCATGGCACAAACTACATTAACAGACGATGCGTTGATCAACCGTTTCGTCGCCTTGTCAGCCGACTTGCTGGCGCAGGTGCGAAACGGGCAAGTGGCAGAAGAAGTGGCTTCCGTACGCGCCTTGCTCGATGCGTGCGATCTGGCGGTGCATATCCCGCCGCTGCGCGCCATTGAACGAAGCATCATCGACAAGCTCGACGATGAACGGGAGCGGGCGGCGGTGCGCAATATCGCGGAAACATGGTTTGACGAGTAGGAGGCGGCCATGGAACGGTTTATGATGTTCAACGATCGGCCGATTGATCCGTTTTTGGTGATGCAGCTCGCCGATCTCGCCCGAACACTCGCCCGCCGTCCTGACATGACGGTCGAGTTCGCCGCCCATTCCGGGATGCATCCGGTTAAGCCAACGGTGTACGTCAGTCAGTTTTGGGATGTGTATCCGCCAAAGGAGAAAGAAACGGCGATGAAAAGCGATGTCGCCTTGCGCGTCATCGGCACGCGGCGGCATACGGACCTAGCGGCGGTCCGCGCATTTCGGCAAGCAGCCGAAGCGCACCCATGGCCGAAACTGGCGAAACAGCTGTTTTCGTTGGCTGAGGATCTTCGTGTTGAGGCCCTCTGCGAGCGAGAACGGCCCGGGGTGAAACGTTGGTTTCGCACGCGCCGCCGCCTTTACCGCCGCTACTTCACCCAGCAATGGCAGGCAAACCAAACCCGCGGCGCCGCCGCCGATCAATTTTTGGCGGCGATGTATTTGCGGCTGACCGCCGACTCGCCGCTTGATGACGTTCCGCTCGCTCCGATGGCGGATGAAACGGTGCAGGCGCGCCTTGACGCGCTGTGGCCGCAATGGTTTGACGCGATGTCCACCTCGGATACGGCCCGCTGGGCGTTAGCCATCGTCGCATTGATGGAAGAGGCGCTTGCCGGTGACATGGTGAACGCTTACACCTCGCTTCCATTTGTCGATGACGGGGACGATGAACCGAAGGTGACGGTTCGCGATTTGAAGCGGGTCGATCCGTTGGAAAACCGCGATGCAGCGGAAAATCCGTCAAACGGCAAAGCGCACCAGGAAGTGCTGTCGACGTGGCACCGGGAAACAAGCCGGCCGAATGGGAATTTTCTCCGCTTTGAGTTGGAACGCGGCACCCGCACTGGCATGCTTGGCGACGGGGCGAGGCCGGGGGACGATGGCGACCAGGCGCTCGCCATTGTCCAAGGAACGTCCCGGCCGGCGAAGCGAAACGAATACGGCCTCGAGGCGGCAGCCGCATTCCAGGAACATCGACTAGCCGGAGGCGGTGCTCCATATGGGGAAGCGAACCGCCAGGCAGCCATCATTGTTTTTTCTTCCCCGCCGCCAAGTCGTGACGAACGGGACGAATACCGCAGCAAACAGGCGGCGGCCGCGCCATACCGGAAGCGGCTTGTGCGCGTGATGGAGCAATGGCTCGAACACCAACGCAGCACGTGGCGCACGAACTTGCCGGCCGGACGGCTGCGCAAACAGCTCATACCGTTTTTCACCGACGAGCGGCCTCACCTGTTTTACAAAAAAGGCGAGCCAGCGCGGCGGTTCAACGCAGCGTTCGGCCTGCTTGTCGACTGCTCGGCGTCGATGCACGATAAAATGGATGAAACGAAAACGGGGCTCGTTCTCTGCCACAACGTGCTTCAAACGTTGCGTGTGCCACACCAGATCGTCGGGTTTTGGGAAGACGCCAACGAGGCAACCGCGGCCAGACAGCCGAATTACTTGCAAGTGGCTGTTTCGTTCCGCGAGTCGTTGAACCCATCAAGCGGCCCGGCGATCATGCAGCTTGAGCCCCACGAAGACAACCGCGACGGGCTGGCGATCCGCTGGATGACTGAGCAACTTCTCCGCCGCCCGGAAACGCAAAAAGTGTTGCTCATCTTTTCTGACGGGGAACCGGCCGCCTATGGCTACGAACAAAACGGCATTATCGATACGCATGAAGCGGTGGCCGAAGCGCGGCGGCGCGGCATTGAGGTTGTCAACCTTTTTTTAGGCCGCGGGGCGGATGACGAATCGACGCGGCGGACGATTGAAAACATTTACGGCCGCTTTCGCGTTTTCGTTCCACAAGTGAGCGAGCTGCCCGACCGACTGCTTCCGCTTTTGAAAACGTGGCTGCAAAAAAGCTTGTAACAAAAGGATGGGAATCGATGATCAAACTATTTACCGACAGCGATTTAGACGGCATCGGCTGCGGATTGCTCGCCAAGCTGGCGTTTGCCGAGGTGAACATTTCGTTTTGCTCGTACCGGAACTTGGATGAACGGGTCAGCCAGTTCTTGCAAAGCGAGGAAGCGAATGGCGCCATGCTGTTTATCACCGACCTAGCCGTCGGCCAGGAGGTGGAGCAGCAGCTCGCCGAGCGGGCCAAGCGCGGCGGCCATGTGCAAGTCATCGACCACCACGTGACCGCGCTTCATTTCAACAGCTATCCATGGGGATGGGTCGCGCCCGAACGGGAAGACGGCAAAAAAACATGTGCAACCTCGCTCTTTTACGATTACCTCGTCCGCGAAGGAAAACTGGTGCCTAACGAAACGTTGGATGCGTTTGTCGAGCTCGTCCGCCAGTACGACACGTGGGAATGGGAAGAAAATGGGAATTTGCAAGCGAAGCGGCTCAACGATTTGTTCACCATTCTCGGGCTCGACGGCTTTTGGGAGACGATGAGCGAGCGGCTCGCCTCCGGGGAGGCGTTCGCCTTGACGGAGACGGAAGAGTTGCTTCTGGATATGGAAGAAAAGAAAATTCAACGCTACATCCGACAGAAGCAAAAGCAGCTCGTTCAGCGCTGGATCGGCGATTACTGCATCGGCGTCGTGTTCGCTGAACGCCATCTGTCGGAGCTTGGCAACGCCTTATCCAAACGGCATCCGCACCTAGATTTGATCGCCCTAGTCAATCTCGGGACAAAACATATCGGGTTTCGCACCATCCATGACAATGTCAACGTCGCCGAATTCGCGAAGCAGTTTGGCGGCGGCGGCCACCCGAAGGCATCGGGTTGTTTTGTGGATGACACGACCTTTCCGCTGTTTGTCATCGAGACGTTCCCGCTTGCGCCTGTTTATGGCGATGCGGAACAAAACCAACTGAACAAGCGGGAAGAGGCAGAAGGCGTGTTTTGGACGAATCATCAGGGCCAGTGGTGGTTAAGCCGCCAGACGGAACAGGGATGGACATGGTATGCCGACGGGGGAGAGGCTCGCACCTTTCCCGATGAAGCCGCGGGCGAGCGATGGTTAAAGCGGCAGTTTGCTGCAGGGCTCGCCTACGACGCCGCTGTGCTAGAGTTTTTAAGTGTGCGGCTTGGGCGGGACAAAGACGCCATCCAAGCCGACTATCCGTCGGCTGTCAAACAATACAAACATCAAACCGGCATCGAATAAGGTGCCGGTTTTCTTTGCGGCGACAAGAGAGATCGCTGGCTTTGCAGCATGGCGGCAGGCTGATTCCGACGGTGACAACGAACATACTACGTGACACGGCGGCCCATTCCGCCAGCCATTTTTTCATAGTGCCGCGGCACAGAAAATGTTAACATAATTGTAACAGTTTTTGTGTTTAGAAAAAACAGTTTCTGATTATAATAAGTACTTAGGGAGGTGAAGAAGGGTGAAACAGTACGTCTTTTCCTTTTACACAGATCAAGGAAGAACGTCTGTCTGGGATGAGGCGATTTCGGCATCTGGGATGATGGAAGCCTTTTCAAAAGCTCGACGGCTGCTCATCAGGTACAAACAAGAGAAAGGCATACCGGTTCGCGTTCGGTATAAAGGCGTCCGCTATCGCCACACCGACATTGCATAACGTTGAAAGTTAAGTTGAAAGTTAAAAAGAAAGGATGGGAGCATGCCTTTCCTGCGACAATCGACACGCAGCGGGTAACGTGCAGTGTTTCATGAACCACTCAGGAACACTGCACGTTTTTATTTTATTTGCATCCGCACGCCATTCAACTCGGCAGGAGAAAGGGACAAGCCCAGCCACTGTCAAACGATCAGGAAGGCGAGACGGATGCGGAAAATGATTGCGGTGAAACACATACCGCTCGGGCACAAGCTAGGAACGGCGCAAAAACCAAATTGGCGACGACTCTTGATTTTTTTGGTATGACACAACAAATATGGACGAGCCCGCATCTCATCATCGCGCACTCCTTTATAACAAACTATAACGGATTTCCAGGTGGCGGGGAGTTCAGCAACCAAATATGTCCGCTGCATGCGTATGCTGCAAAAGCGCTCATTCATGACGGATGTCGTTGTTTCTTTGCTTTTCGTCTCACTATCAAAAGATTACTTTTTATTGAGACAAAACCGAATATAACTTCCTATAATTTATATTATGTTAACTTAAGATGGGAAAAAGAGAGAAAGGAACGTCACGATTCCCTCTACTCCCCCTCGACTCGCTGCAACCGCAGCGCAGTGAAAAGCAGAAAACTAAATATTTCACGAGGCGCAAAGTTGTCGATTTTCTGCAATTCGTCTTTGCTCCACCATTTGAGTCCTTTCAGTGTGTCTTTTTCGTTCTTTGTCATATGTTCGATAGACAACACCGTATCGGATTGGATCGTAACGTGATAATAAATTTCCCGGCTAATAAAAGAACCTTGTTTTCCTTCAATCCATACATCCAGTTGGAATATGGGGCCACTGAGAAGATCAACCACTATGCCTAGTTCTTCGTATAATTCCCTTTTTAAAGCTTCAGCTGGGGTCTCGTTTTCTTCAATGCCCCCTCCTGGAGTAACCCATAACACTTTGTTCCCTACTACATCCCGAAATTCAAATTGCTGAAGAAGAATTTCGTTTCGCTCATTGATGATCACTGCTCTAGCACATTTGCGTATCCTCATCGGGCGCTCCTTTCCAGATCTATTTTACAGATGCAGCCGGCCATGACTGCCGAACTCGGGTTTCATAAATGGCCCGAATTCGAACGTCCATGATGGGAAAACTCCTTCTTTTCTTTGTGTGTCAAAGATTCATATTTATTGATAAAAAAAACTAACTAAGAGAATCATAAAATAGAATAATTCCTACCCCGCCCTTCAATCTGATCCTTGTATCCGATCAGTGTGTTCTTCATGGTATTCGGATAGCCTGTCTTGAGTCTAAGCTCTTTTAGAGGCATCGCTGGATTCTCAACCATGATCTTTTGAATTCGTATTATTTCTTGTGAATCATATGCTGCTTTATAAGCCATAAAAGGTGATACATAGTCGCTGATATTGACAAAGGTGAGTTCTTCGTGTCCCGTCCATTTATATAGTTTGATTTGCTGTTGAAACTTCATTAAGTTATTTCCTTCAATAAGGAACCGGTATATTAAATCACTTTTTATCTTGGCAGTATTGGACGATTCAAGATAATTTTGTTCCAACAAAAATATAACCATCCCCATAAATGTATCCACTATTTGCAAAGGTATTGATTTAACAGAGTTTTGAGAAAGAACATTAACAACGCGGTAATTTTTATTGCGATAAGCCGAATGTGCATTCATCTGTTCAATGATTTTCGTTTCAAGAAAAAGCTTATCATACTCATCATTCTGGTCTACCTTAATCTTCACCTTAATCGTTCCAGATTCTTGACTTGATAAATCCCGAGTCATTCCATAAAATAATCTTTCCGGTATTTTGATATAGAATAAGTTTCTTAGTTCAGTCGCCGTTAATCCGATTTTCTGTGCCGCATACAAAGCATCCCTATTATTAACGGTTAGAATATTAATCTGTACATTCTCATTAATAACCGTATGAAGAGTTTGAAAATATTTCTTGACAAGGTTGTCTTTCGTATACTCTCGAAAATGAAGTTCACTAAAAGAATTACACTGTTTAAAGATGTTTCGAACTTGCTTAACAACCCTTGCCATTGCGGCATCGGTTCCTCCGTAAGCCCCATAGTAAGAATAGTTAGCGTTAAACTGGTCGAGTTTATTGCTCTCATCAAAATAGATTAAGTAGTGCATATTTAAAGTAAACTCCTTTACTTTCCATACATAAATTCATTTTGTGTTGACTAAAACACGTTTATACCTTACAATCATAAAAAGAAGGTGTTGTTTTCCCCGCCGCCGTTGGGCAGGGCTGATAACATCTCAACGTACGGAAGGATAGCTTTTCCCCGCCACCGTTGGGCAGGGCTGAGCTGTCTTTTTATTTTGACGTGAACGTTTGTCCTGTCCCTTTCTCTATGCTATTTGATCTTGATTTGATTCTGCCGCAATCATACTGAAAAACACATAATTTGTCAATAAAATACATACTATTCTCAAAGATTCTCCGAAGACTCTTTTCTCTCTGCAAATCTCTGACACATAAGCATAAAAACTGGTAATTGAGCGCTCTAGTTTCCTTTCAACGAATCTTTCCCTTTTGATCCACAACAAGTCTAAGAAAGAATCCCTGGATATGAATATAAAAAAGCAGCTTGCCCCTTAAACGGACAAGCTGCTTTTTTGCTGGTTAAACCGTGACCGACTCTTTGGTTTGTTTCAAATGAATGTCAAAGCGGTCGGCGTTCATCACTTTCACCCAAGCGTTGATAAAGTCGCGGACGAATTTTTCTCGGTTGTCGTCTTGGGCGTAAAATTCGGCGTACGAACGAAGGATTGAGTTGGCTCCGAAAATAAGGTCAACCCGGGTGGCCGTCCACCGCACTTCGCCCGTTTTCCGGTCGCGGATTTCATAAATGCCGCTGTCTGTCGGCACCCATTCATAGTTCATGTCGACTAAGTTGACAAAGAAGTCGTTCGTCAGCACCCCGACGCGATCAGTGAAAACCCCGTGCGGGAGATCGCGATAGTTCGCGCCCAATACCCGCAGACCGCCGATGAGCACGGTCATCTCAGGTGCGGTCAACCCTAGAAGCTGCGCTTTGTCGATGAGCAATTCTTCCGGACCGACGCTGTACTCTTTCTTTTGATAGTTACGGAATCCGTCGGCAAACGGCTCCAGTACGGAAAAGCTCTGGACGTCAGTTTGTTCTTGCGTCGCATCACCCCGTCCTGGAATAAACGGCACTTTGACATCAAAGCCAGCGTCGCGCGCCGCCTTTTCAACCGCCGCGCTGCCGCCAAGGACGATCAAGTCGGCGATGCTCACCTTTTTCGGCAGCTCGCGCTGGATGTCTTCATACACCGAAAGCACTTTGGCGAGCCGCTCTGGTTCGTTCACTTCCCAATCTTTTTGCGGCGCAAGGCGTATGCGGGCGCCGTTGGCTCCGCCTCGTTTATCGGAGTTGCGGAACGTGCTGGCTGAGGCCCAAGCGGTTTTGACGAGTTCACTAACCGTCAGACCCGAGTTCAAAATCTTCGCTTTGATTTCTTCAATTTCGGCATCGGTCAATTCATAGTCGACCGTTGGAATCGGGTCCTGCCAGATGAAATCTTCTTCCGGCACTTCCGGACCTAAGTATCTCGTTTTCGGCCCCATATCGCGATGCGTCAGTTTGAACCAAGCGCGGGCGAACGCATCCGCGAACTCATCCGGATTTTCATGGAAGCGGCGGGCGATTTTTTCGAATTCCGGATCAAAGCGAAGCGCTAGGTCGGTTGTCATCATCATCGTCGGAACTTTTTTCGATGGATCTTCGACATCCGGTGCGAGATGCTCTTCTTTCGGGTCAACTGCCATCCATTGCCATGCCCCAGATGGGCTTTTCGTCAGCCACCAGTCATAGCCAAACAGCATATCGAAATACGACATATCCCACTTCGTCGGTGTCGGCGTCCACGCGCCTTCGATGCCGCTCGTGATCGTGTCGCGGCCTTTTCCTTTTCCGTATGAGCTGATCCATCCCAATCCTTGCGCTTCAATCGGAGCGGCTTCCGGCTCGGGGCCGACGTGGGAAGCAGGGCCTGCGCCATGCGCTTTGCCGAACGTGTGGCCGCCGGCGATCAAGGCGACCGTTTCTTCGTCGTTCATCCCCATGCGGCGGAACGTCTCGCGAATGTCGCGCGCTGCCGCTTTCGGATCCGGCTTGCCGTCAGGGCCTTCCGGGTTGACATAGATCAGTCCCATCTGCACAGCCGCAAGCGGATTTTCCAGTTCGCGATCCCCGCTGTAGCGTTCCGAAGCGAGCCACTCTTTTTCCGCGCCCCAATAAATGTCTTCTTCCGGATGCCAGACATCTTCCCGGCCGCCGCCAAAGCCGATCGTTTTGCCGCCCATCGATTCAATGGCGACATTGCCGGCCAAAATCATCAAGTCAGCCCAAGAAATTTTGTTGCCGTATTTTTTCTTGATCGGCCACAGCAACCGCCGCGCTTTATCCAAGTTGGCGTTATCCGGCCAGCTGTTTAACGGGGCAAAGCGCTGCGTGCCGGTCGAACCGCCGCCGCGACCGTCGCCGATGCGGTACGTTCCCGCCGAATGCCACGCCATGCGAATGAACAGCGGTCCGTAATGACCATAGTCGGCCGGCCACCAATCTTGGCTTTCTGTCATCAGTTTGCGCAAATCTTCTTTGAGCGCCCAGTAGTCGAGTTTTTGAAACTCCTCGGCATAATTGAACTCTTCATCATGAGGATTCGTTTTTCGGTCGTGTTGATGGAGAATGCTTAAGTTCAGCTGGTTCGGCCACCAGTCTTTATTGGTTGTTCGATTTGAGTTGTAGCTTGTGACGCTGCCGTGATATGGACATTTGGAAGCATTTTGTTGGTTCCCCATTATTTCTTCCCCTTTCTATCTTTCTATAATTGATAATGATTAGTACATTAGAATTATAATAAATTAATATTTAGTAGTAAAGTATAAAAAATATTTTTTTACATACAATATTTGTTTGCGGCTGGCGCTTGGGCGACAAAAACCCACATAAAGCGGCAACCACGCCAAGCGCTCCACCGCTTGTCAACGAAGCCACCCCTATTTCTTTCGCCGCTAAGGCAAACAGAGCACGATGTGGACGATTCGCGGATGGTTCTGGATGGGCGGCGGCTCCCACCTTGTGTTTCGCCTGTTCCACGCATCGTTGCAGGCAGCGGGCTTCTTCCTTTGATATGGCCCGAAGCGTCACTTCTGCTTCACCGAGGGCATCACCCGCCGCCTCAACATGTACTTGAACCACTCCCGCCATCCGTTGCCATATCCCCTCTGTCACTGAAATCCCATGGATGCGCTCGAACGGAGTAACTATTCACCCCAGTGCTAGTGTATAAAAAAGCCCAGCACAAATAGGGCATTTCGGTCATAGAAAATGCCCTAGGTAGCGGAAAGAACTCGATCGATCGTTTCGCCTGCCAACAGAAGACATAACGAATCCCACACGTTTTTTTCGTGTTTCGTCAGTGTGGAAACGATGCTTCTTGCGATGCAAAACGACTGCGCGAATGTTTCTTCGCGAAACGTACCCGAAATGTTCTCTTTGACTTTGACCATGCGAAGATCGCGTTCGGCTTGGTTGTTATCAAAGGGAACATGTACTTCACGTAAGAAACGCAGCGCTTCTTCCTTTCGTTTTTGAAGGCGTCGAACAAAAGCGAGTGCTTTTTTCGGAAGAGGCGTCATCGTTTCTAATCGGTGTTGTGCTCTTTCGAGGATGCGATCATACACTCGTTCCCAC
>NZ_LLKS01000065.1:0-29143 GCF_001414205.1 Geobacillus sp. Sah69
ATCTTCAGGCATTTCATATTTGTACTGAATCTCAAAGAACCTGGCATGATGCTTAGGAATGATTTCAATCTGCTTAATCTTTTTGTCCAGTAACACAGGCGGAATCGTTATCGTGATAGGCTTGTGAGTCTTTTTAAATAGGCGAGAATACGGTATCGTGAATTTGTTGCCGTCTATACGAATCTGGCCAATGATCAGTGAATGAAAGCCATCTTTTTTAAGATATTTTGGAATACTGATAGCCTTGTGGTCATATTTTCCTTGTTTGGCAAGACTGATCAAACCAAAGAAAGATTTAAAGGCTTCATTGACCTTTTTTAAAATTTGCTGTGCCATGTTGCTGTTTAACAGCTTATAGTTTTCGTTAGTTTTKGCAAGATGATAATTTTTCTCATAATTAAGAAATTCCTTGTGTTCAAAATAGTATTGTCTGACATTGTACAATCCGACGTTGTACATGTTCTTGGCAATATGGCACAGTTCTCGAAGAGTCAAGTATTCTTCTTTGGTCAAACCATTTAGCTGTTGTTTGATACAAAAATACATGTTTTCACCTCCCATCTAACTATATGATACTATATTTTACTGAATCTATCCTATTTTCAGCAAAATATAGTTAAGGCGATTCATCTCCCACTTACTCCGCTTCGCTTCGTTGAAGTGGGAGTCTTCTCGCCTAATTAAGATAAATAAGCAGATGCTCCACGAAAGGAACATCTGCCTAAGCAATGAACAAAAAAGTGGAAAAGGACACAGCTTGACCGCGGCCGCCCATTTACGATCGATTATTGCTTTGTTCCCTATAGTTATTTAAACGCCATCGCCGCCCGCACCGCTTTTTTCCAGCCATCGTAGAGCATCGTTCGCTTGTCGTCATCCATCTTCGGCTCAAACCGGCGCTCGAGTTGCCATTGGGCGGCGATGTCATCTCGGCTGTTCCAGTAGCCGACCGCCAGCCCGGCCAAATACGCCACACCCAAGGCCGTCGTTTCATTCACAACCGGACGTTCGACCGGAACGGCAAGCAAATCGCTCTGGAATTGCATAAGGAAATTGTTTTTCACCGCCCCGCCGTCAACGCGCAACGTGGTCAGCGAGATGCCGGAATCGGCTTCCATGACGGCGAGCACATCTTTTGTCTGGTAAGCAAGCGATTCCAAGGTGGCCCGGATGAAATGCTCTTTCGTTGTGCCGCGCGTGAGGCCAAACACCGCCCCGCGCACCTCGCTGTCCCAATACGGCGTGCCAAGCCCGATGAACGCCGGTACGACATACACCCCGTCGGTCGACTCGACTTTTTCGGCATACGCTTCGCTGTCCGCCGCCGTTTTGATCATCCGCAAGCCGTCGCGCAGCCATTGAATGGCCGAACCGGCGACGAAGATGCTGCCTTCAAGGGCGTATTCGACCTTGCCGTCTATTCCCCAAGCGATCGTCGTGAGCAGCCCGTGTTTTGACGCGACCGCCTTTTCCCCGGTGTTCATGAGCATAAAGCAGCCGGTGCCGTACGTATTTTTCGCCATCCCTTCCGTAAAGCACGCCTGCCCGAACAAGGCCGCCTGCTGGTCGCCTGCGGCTCCCGCGATCGGCACCTCGACGCCAAAGAAGTGATAAGGGGCGGTTTTCGCGTACACTTCCGACGACGGCTGAACCTCAGGAAGCATCGCCTTCGGTACGCCTAGGATATCAAGCAGCTCGTCATCCCACTCGAGCGTATGAATGTTAAACATTAATGTGCGCGACGCGTTCGAGTAATCGGTTACATGGACGCGGCCGCCAGACAGCTTCCAAATGAGCCACGTATCGATCGTGCCGAAAAGCAATTCGCCGCGCTCCGCCCGTTCGCGCGCTCCGTCGACATGATCCAAAATCCATTTCACTTTTGTCCCGGAAAAATAGGCGTCAATAAGCAAGCCGGTTTTTTCGCGGAATAGCGGGTCATACCCTTTCGCCTTCAGTTCATCGCAAATATCGGCTGTCTGCCGCGACTGCCAGACGATGGCGTTGTAAATCGGGTTGCCGGTGTCTTTCTCCCACACCACCGTCGTCTCCCGCTGGTTCGTAATGCCGATCGCCGCCACTTGTTCCGGCTTCACTTGCGCCTCGGACAAGACGCTCGCGATGACGGCGAGCACCGAGCCCCAAATTTCATTGGCGTTGTGCTCGACCCAGCCGGGCTGCGGAAAATATTGCGTAAACTCTTTTTGCGCCATATGGACGATTTCGCCCTTTTGATTGAACAAAATCGCGCGCGAGCTCGTTGTGCCTTGGTCGATGGCTAACATGTATTGATTCATAACCTTCTTCCCCCTTCTCCTTGATGAGCTTGCAATCCCCATATGCCAGCTACAGAGAACGGCGGCTTGTGGCGCTCACTGTCTTTCCGTTTGTCATCTTCGCCGCCGCCAAAACGGCTGCCGTTGCCGCCAGCACTCCCCATAATGCGCCTGACGGTTTTCCCAAGAAAACAGCTTTATACACCAAACTGCCTAGCGCGCCGCCAAGCAGCGGTCCGACGATCGGCACCCATGCGTACGACCAGTTTGATGATCCTTTCCCTGGGATGGGCAGCAAAAAGTGGGCCAACCGAGGCCCAAAGTCGCGGGCCGGATTAATGGCGTATCCCGTAGTGCCGCCGAGCGACAGGCCGATCGCCACGATCAAAAAACCAACGACAAACGGATTAAGCCCATCGGCGAACTGGTTGGCGCCAATGGCCAAGATGGCCAACACCAACACAAACGTGCCGATGATCTCGCTAAGCAAGTTGGCAGCCGCATTCGGCACGGCCGGACCTGTCGCAAACACGCCAAGCTTGACGCCCGGGTCGTCCGTTTCTTTCCAATGCGGCCAATAGTGGAGGTAGACAATGACCGCTCCCATGACGGCTCCAAGCACTTGCGCCGTAATATAGCCCGGCACGTCTTTCCACGGAAAATCACCGGCGAGCGCCAACGCGACTGTCAGCGCTGGATTGAGATGGGCGCCGCTATACTGGCCGACAGCGTATGCGGCCACGGCCACCGCCAACCCCCACCCCATCGTAATAACAATCCAGCCGGAGTTGGCCGCGTATGATTTTTTCAAGTTGACCCCGGCGCATACACCCGCGCCGAAAATGATGAGCAGTGCCGTGCCGATGAGCTCCCCTAAAAATGGCGACATTTGTTCTCTTCCCCCTTTTCTTCATTTCGTGATTTCTTCTTCCATTTCCTGTTTGTCCAGCCCCTCCGGAGAATGAACCGTTGGGCGAAAAAGCAAAAACCCGCACACTTCCCGCCCATCAACGAGGAATATGTGTGGGTCTCCGCTTCTCCACCACAACGTATTAACTTGCTTTGAGTCAGTCAAGACTTTGTGGAGAACATTTTTTCGGTTCACTACGGGTGTTGTCAATCACTAGTTAGCGAACCATTTTCAGGAATTGATATCGTAAGCGCTTTCGGACTCTCATCCCTCATCTTGAAGTGATGATATTGTATTCCATTTTTTTACACCCAACCAAAATCCCGAAGCGCCGACAACGCTTGATGGATCGGCGTCCCGGATGACCGCTGCAGACACGGTAGATTCTGACGCACCACATCTGCCCACAACCGTCCTGCCTTCCGTTTGGCCTGTTCAACCCGCTTGGACTTCGTCGAGGCCGAGGCTGCCGTTCGGGTCTCTTCTTCCTCCACCAACTGCCCATTTCTCCGCCAAATCCCGTCGATTCGGGCTGCCATCGCCCTCAGAAACGCCCGAAGCCCTTGGTCTTTCCAGCTGCGGCGGGATTTCACCCGATGCGCAAACCGGCTCATCACGCTCTCGGCGTGGCCCATCGGACGCATGCCGGTCGTCTCCACCCCTTGCTCCGACAGCCACTCCCGATAGTCCCGGATGCATCCCGGCATCGACTCGATCCGRCGGATCATGGCAGCCATCTGCTTCTCTTTCGCTTCGTCCTCCAACGTGCCGACCGCGCTGTTCAGCTCCACGAGAAGCCCCTCTTCGTCTTGTTTCGCCAGCTTCTTCCGCACCTCCCGCCAACGCGGATGGCCGGACAGACACTGACGCAGCTCCCGCGCCACATGAAATCGATCCAGCTGAAAGCACGCCCGCTTCCCAAAATACTCCCGGCAGGCCGTGATCCACGACGCCGCGTCGCCGTTGATGATCAAMAGGTCCCGGCACGGRTCATAGGCATATTCGTTCATCAGCCACTCTTCAAACCGTTCCCACACGTCTCCCKCCCCTTCATGGAGGTAGTGGCGCCGGTTCACGAGCTCGAGCTGCGAACCGTTTCGTTTCCATCYCTCGTGAACCGCCAGGATTTTCTCTTCTTTCGCCCGTTTCCCTTTCCCCTGGCGGGAAATGAACAGCCCATCCGCCTCCACAAAYAGCACTCGGCCGTGCCGTTGGGAAACAGGGYGGTGCAGCGAGACAGGGGCCTCCAGCACCAGTTGGCGAATCGCCTCGTGGCTTAGGACCGCATACCCCACGATCGACTCCAACGTACGGGCCGCTTTGCGGTAGGAAGAGCACTCTACGGCCAACTCGACCGCCGTTTCCTCGAGGCAAGGGCTGATCGACTGCGCTCCATCAAAGCCCAGTTCGGCATCCAGCAAGAAGGTATACGCCCCCGCCTGCCGATCATAGTAGTAGTTCCGTCGAAACGTCACTTCTCCAAACAGCGTTTGGATCGTGGTCGGCCGTTTGTCTTTCAGCTGATACCGGCGCTTGTCCCGCGCTTCCGCCAGTTGTTGATCAATCTCCTCCAAAAGGGCCGCCAACAAGACAGCGAACACCTTTTGAAGAGTTCTGACTAATTGTTCCTCCAGCTCTTTTAATAAAGGCCATTCTGTGGTAAGATGTTTCATGGACTCTCTCCCTCCTGTTTTATGGATGTTGGTCATCACCATCATAGCAGGGAGAGAGTCCTTTTTGCATGACATTTGCTTTTTTCTACCGCGCTTCGCTTGGTGGCCCCGACGAGCGTCGCGAACAAAAGTTCGCAACCCTCGTCGGGGAATCATTCCTGAATGTCACCCACAAATATTTTACTCACACAGGCGCCCCGCTGTACTTTCGGGACACCTTTTTTCCACTTTTTTAAACCGCAGCCGGTTGGGACAGCACCTTTACAATCCGCTCAATCGCCCAGTCGAGCTCTTCTTTCGTAATAATGAGCGGCGGCGCAAAACGGATGACCGTCTCATGCGTCTCCTTGCAAAGCAGCCCTTGTTCTTTCAGCGCTTCGCAATACGGACGCGCCGGTCCATGCAGCTCGACACCGATAAACAAGCCGCGGCCGCGGATTTCTTTAATGTCCTTGTTTTCGATTTGCTTTAACTTTGCCAAAAAATATTCGCCAAGCTCAAGCGACCGCTCCGCCAGGCGCTCTTCTTCGATCACCTCAAGCGCCGCGATCGACACCGCGCAAGCGAGCGGATTGCCGCCGAACGTCGACCCGTGCGAGCCCGGTTCAAACACCGACAAAATGTCGCGGTTGGCGACGACGCACGAAATCGGGAACACCCCGCCGCCCAATGCTTTCCCTAAAATATACATATCAGGCACAACATTTTCCCAGTCGCAAGCAAACAACTTCCCCGTCCGTCCTAGCCCGGTTTGGATTTCATCGGCGATGAACAACACGTTGTGTTCTTTGCACACGTCATAAGCCGCTTTTAAAAAGCCTTGCGGCGGGATGCGGATGCCGGCTTCCCCTTGGATTGGTTCGACAAGAAACGCCGCCGTATTCGGTGTCATCGCTGCCTTGAGCGCTTCGATATCCCCGTACGGGATGATTTTCACCCCGGGCAAAAGCGGACCAAAACCGCGTTTATAAGCCGGTTCGGACGACAACGACACCGCGGCGAGCGTCCGGCCATGGAAATTGCCTTCACAAACGATGATTTCCGCCTGATTGTCAGGGACGCCTTTCACGTCATACGCCCAGCGGCGCGCCGCCTTGAGCGCCGTTTCTACCGCCTCGGCGCCGGTGTTCATCGGCAGCACCATCTCTTTTTTCGTCAGCCGGCACACTTTTTCGTACCATGGGCCGAGCTGGTCGTTATGGAAGGCGCGCGATGTGAGCGTGACGCGGTCAGCTTGCCGCTTCAACGCCTCCACAATTTTCGGATGACGATGTCCTTGGTTGACGGCCGAATAGGCGCTTAACATGTCCATATAGCGGTTGCCTTCCGGGTCTTTCACCCATACCCCTTCCGCTTCGGAAATGACAATCGGCAATGGATGATAATTTCGTGCTCCGTATCGCTCCGTCTGTTCAATGAGCTGTTCGGACTTCGTAGCCATCATCAACCGCTCCTTTCCTTATCTGCGTTTCTTCGCTATAAAAGGGCGGACGCCGCCGCCCTTTTTTGGTTTAAAACATTTCCGATACGGTTTTCGCTTGCATATGGAGGATCAAATAGTCCGGGCCGCCCGCTTTCGAGTCAGTGCCTGACATGTTGAAGCCGCCAAACGGCTGATACCCGACGATCGCCCCTGTGCAGCCGCGGTTGAAGTACAAGTTGCCGACATGGAACTCATGCCGCGCTTTTTCAAGATTCGCCCGATTGCGCGAGATGACGGCTCCTGTCAGACCGTATTCGGTGTTGTTCGCAATCTCAAGCGCATGGTCAAAGTCGCGCGCTTTCGCAAACGCCACGACCGGTCCGAAAATTTCCTCCTGCATGATGCGCGCGTTCGGGTCGACATCCGCAAACACGGTCGGCTGGATGAAGAACCCTTTCGAGTCGTCTCCTTCCCCGCCGGTCATGAGACGGCCTTCCTGCTTGCCGATTTCGATATACTCCATAATTTTGTTGTACGCCCCTTGGTCGATGACAGGCCCCATAAACGTCGCTTGCTCCGCCGGATCGCCGACGTTGAGCTGCTTCGTCAGCTCGACAACGCGATTCAACACTTGGTCATACACATCTTCGACGATAATGGCGCGCGAGCACGCCGAGCATTTTTGCCCAGAGTAGCCAAACGCCGACGCCACGATCGATTGCGCCGCCAGTTCGAGGTCCGCTTCTTTATCGACAATGATGCCGTCTTTGCCGCCCATTTCCGCGATGACGCGTTTCAGCCAAATTTGCCCTGGGTGCACTTTCGCCGCCCGCTCATAAATGCGGATGCCGACATCCCGCGATCCGGTGAAGCTGATAAATCGTGTGCGCGGATGGTCGACGAGATAATCCCCGACTTCGGCTCCGCTGCCCGGAATATAGTTCAACACACCAGCCGGAAGCCCCGCTTCTTCCAACACTTCCACAAATTTATACGCCACGACCGGCGTTGCGCTTGCCGGTTTCAACAGCACCGTATTGCCCGTGACAAGCGAAGCGACCGTCGTTCCGGCCATAATGGCAAACGGGAAGTTCCACGGCGAAATGACAACCCCGACGCCAAGCGGAATGTAGAAAAACCGGTTCGTTTCCCCCGGACGGCTCTCAACCGGAATGCCGTCTTTCAGCTTCAGCATTTGCCGTCCGTAATATTCCATAAAGTCGATCGCTTCCGCGGTATCGGCGTCCGCTTCACGCCACGGTTTGCCCGCTTCTTTCACCAGCCAAGCGGAAAACTCGTGCTTGCGCCGGCGCACGATCGCCGCCGCCCGGAACAAAATATCGGCCCGCGCTTCCGGGCTCGTCCGGCTCCAAGTGCGAAACGCCTCATCAGCGGTTTTCATCGCCCGCTCCGCCAGCTCTTTGGTCGCTTTCGCCACCCGGCCGATGACTTCCGCTTTGTTCGCTGGATTGATCGACGTGATTTTGTCTTCCGTCATCACCCGCTCGCCGCCGATCACAAGCGGATAATCGCGCCCAAGCTCCGATTCCACTTTTTTGAGCGCTGCTAAAAACGCCTCGCGGTTTGCTTCCACGGTAAAATCTGTGAGCGGCTCGTGTCTGTACGGCTGCACCATTTCGTCATCCTCCTTTTTAAAGGCAAAAAAATTTTTCGTTATAAAACGGTTTCGTAGTTATATTATGCAAATGATTATGGCTTTTTTCAATAATTTTTACTTGGCGGGAGTCAGTCAAGACTTTGTGGAGAACATTTTTTCGGTTCACTACGGGTGTTGTCAATCACTAGTTAGCGAACCATTTTCAGGAATTGATATCGTAAGCGCTTTCGGACTCTCATCCCTCATCTTGAAGTGATGATATTGTATTCCATTTTTTTACACCCAACCAAAATCCCGAAGCGCCGACAACGCTTGATGGATCGGCGTCCCGGATGACCGCTGCAGACACGGTAGATTCTGACGCACCACATCTGCCCACAACCGTCCTGCCTTCCGTTTGGCCTGTTCAACCCGCTTGGACTTCGTCGAGGCCGAGGCTGCCGTTCGGGTCTCTTCTTCCTCCACCAACTGCCCATTTCTCCGCCAAATCCCGTCGATTCGGGCTGCCATCGCCCTCAGAAACGCCCGAAGCCCTTGGTCTTTCCAGCTGCGGCGGGATTTCACCCGATGCGCAAACCGGCTCATCACGCTCTCGGCGTGGCCCATCGGACGCATGCCGGTCGTCTCCACCCCTTGCTCCGACAGCCACTCCCGATAGTCCCGGATGCATCCCGGCATCGACTCGATCCGACGGATCATGGCAGCCATCTGCTTCTCTTTCGCTTCGTCCTCCAACGTGCCGACCGCGCTGTTCAGCTCCACCAGAAGTCCCTCTTCGTCTTGTTTCGCCAGCTTCTTCCGCACCTCCCGCCAACGCGGATGGCCGGACAGACACTGACGCAGCTCCCGCGCCACATGAAATCGATCCAGCTGAAAGCAGGCTCGCTTTCCAAAATACTCCCGGCAGGCTGTGATCCACGACGCCGCGTCGCCGTTGATGATCAAAAGGTCCCGGCACGGGTCATAGGCATATTCGTTCATCAGCCACTCTTCAAACCGTTCCCACACGTCTCCCTCCCCTTCATGGAGGTAGTGGCGCCGGTTCACGAGCTCGAGCTGCGAACCGTTTCGTTTCCATCCYTCGTGAACCGCCAGGATTTTCTCTTCTTTCGCCCGTTTCCCTTTCCCCTGGCGGGAAATAAACAGTCCATCCGCCTCCACAAACAGCACCCGGCCGTGCCGTTGGGAAACAGGGYGGTGCAGCGAGACAGGGGCCTCCAGCACCAGTTGGCGAATCGCCTCGTGGCTTAGGACCGCATACCCCACGATCGACTCCAACGTACGGGCCGCTTTGCGGTAGGAAGAGCACTCTACGGCCAACTCGACCGCCGTTTCCTCGAGGCAAGGGCTGATCGACTGCGCTCCATCAAAGCCCAGTTCGGCATCCAGCAAGAAGGTATAGTTCCCCGTTTGCCGGTCATAGTAGTAGTTCCGTCGAAACGTCACTTCTCCAAACAGCGTTTGGATCGTRGTCGGCCGTTTGTCTTTCAGCTGATACCGGCGCTTGTCCCGCGCTTCCGCCAGTTGTTGATCAATCTCCTCCAAAAGGGCCGCCAACAAGACAGCGAACACCTTTTGAAGAGTTCTGACTAATTGTTCCTCCAGCTCTTTTAATAAAGGCCATTCTGTGGTAAGATGTTTCATGGACTCTCTCCCTCCTGTTTTATGGATGTTGGTCATCACCATCATAGCAGGGAGAGAGTCCTTTTTGCATGACATTTGCTTTTTTCTACCGCGCTTCGCTTGGTGGCCCCGACGAGCGTCGCGAACAAAAGTTCGCAACCCTCGTCGGGGAATCATTCCTGAATGTCACCCACAAATATTTTACTCACACTTTCTTTATTCCGGTCGCGAAACCGAATAAAAGGAAATGATTCCATCCATCCCCTCATACTTGAAAACGGATGTTCCAGCGCATGGTCCGGACACCGTTTGACAAAAAACAGAGGCCGGCGAGCGGCCCCTTCGTCCGTTTGTTTAATATCCAACCGGGAACGGCGGCATCGGCCCTGGGCAATACAGGTGCCGGTTGGCAGCCTGAGCGACGGCCGATTCCGTATGCGGGAAATAATGGTGATGTTCATACAATTGGTGATACACATGCATCGTATGCGACGGATGGATATGCGGCACAATCGTTGCTTGAAAATGATGTTGGACGCAGCATTGAGGCGGATGAACAATCGGCGCCGTTACATAAGGCGGGCAATGCATAGGCATCCTTCTCCTTTCATCTAGACTGTTGGTTTGCAATACTAGCCTATGATGAACGAACCGAACTCGTACTAGTGTAGATACCCATTTTGCACGGCGGCGCTGCCAAACCGAATCCGCTTCTTCAGCCCCGCCCACGCGGCGCCGGTCATCTCGGGCATCATGTTGAAACCGTTAATAAACATAATGGAACACGACAAACGTCAAGCCGACGACAATAAAAAAGAGGTACAAAATTTTTTTGTACATGCTCCTCATCACATTCTTCTCCCTGCCCTCGTTTTCGTTCATTCCGACGCCATTGTACACGTTTTTTTATTTTTCTACAAGATTCGCAACAAAAAAAGAGCAGGAATTTTTCTGTTTCTGTCACATTTTGCGCTTGCCGGGGAAATGGGCGTCTCATTTTCCCGGCCTGTTTTTCTTGCGCATAAGCCGCTCAAGCCGCTTGCGCCACTCCCGCTCCTCCCCGTCCGCCGCCTGCCGGCTCGCCCTGGCAAGCGACCGCCATGCCTCATACGCCGCCGCCGCATAACGGTGCGCTTCATCAAGGTCACGGAAATAATGTTCGTACGCTTTCGCCAGCTCAAGGCCCGCTTTCATCTTCCAATAGACGCCACACTCCAATAAGTCGCGCCAAAGCGCCGCCGCCTCGTCATACCGTTTTTCCTTCCGATATAAAAGCGACAGTTGCCACTTCGCCACATGCGCTTCTTTCGCCTGCCCGGCGCCCGCTTGTTCATAGACGCCCCGCGCGGCCGCCGTCTCCCCGACCGTTTCCAACCAGCGGGCAGCGGCCAGCTGTTCGCCTGGATCGGTGAGTTGGTTTGCGTCAAGCAGCTGAATCGACAAATGAATGTATAACACGATGAGCGACAACACGTCTTGCTCATTATGGCGCAAAACGGGCATGATCCGGTCAGGATGGGGCGTTTGCAAAAACGCTTGGTACATCATCGGCGCCAAAAAACCAGGCACATCATCGTTCCGTTTGACGCCAAGAATATGCCGCTCCACTTCAGCCAACCGCAGCGAATCGAGCCGGCCTTTCCATAATCGGCGGGCGGCATGGTACAAATCGAAATGACCGAACGCGGGCAGCTTCGGCACCATGTCACGGACAAGGGCATGGCGCGTTTTCAGCCGCGGCCAGTCGAACGCTTTTCCATTGTACGTAACAAGCGTCGTATAGTTGACATCGGATAAGAAACTTTGATACAGCGCCACTTCCGCTCCGGGATGCGGCAAAAAATGCTGGCGGACGATGACGCAATCACCGGCAAAGCGGGCATGGCCGAGCAAAAACATGACATTTCCCGCTCCGCTTGAAAGCCCCATCGTCTCCGTGTCAAAAAAGAACAAGTCGCCAACGGCAAACCCGCGGCACGAGAGCGGGTGGGAAAACGGCGCCTCCTGCCAGCGCCGGTGCACCTCATAAAACGCGCCGAGCCGATAGCGGCCATGTTCGTGATCAAGCGGGTACACCGTCTCGCGGACAAGACAATAATCGCCGTCAAACGAATGCGGAACAACGCCGCATTGTCGCCACTGCTCAGCAAACGGCACGTCCGCCGCCCGGCATTCACCCGCTTCTGCTTCAAGTTCTCCGGCCGCAGCCTTCGGTTGATGCCGGGCGGCCAGCAACTCTTTCCATTGCGACAGCTTTGGCTTCATCCGTCTCGCCCTTCCTTTCCGTCCAGTCTCGATGACCGGGAAGCTGCGCCGCAGGGCGCGGTTGGCGCTAAGCCGAGGAACCGCTCCGCACAGCGAGCTGTTCAGCTAAAAACTGCACCAATTCATGCTTGACCGGCATCCCTGCCGCATCAAGAGCACCGATGCACGATGGACAGCCATCCGCACACGGACAGCGCTCCACCCACTCTTTCACTTTCGCCAGCATTTGTTCATACCGCTCAAACAGCGCTTCCGATAAACCGATGCCGCCCGGATAGCGGTCATAAAGGAAAATGGTCGGCCGTCCGGAGTGCGGCGCCTTCAGCTGCGGCACAACATGAATATCCGAGCGGTCGCACATGACAAACATCGGCACTAGATGGCCAAGCACGTTGGCGATGCCCACCAGAATGTGCTCAAACAACGCCGGGGAAAACCGCGGCGGCACTTCCATCCATTCGAGCCATGCCGCCGACGTATGAAGCGTTTCTTCCGGCAGGCGGATCGGCCCCCATCCAATGTTTTCAAACGTCGACAGTTTCAGCTTTTTAAACATCGTCGCCATCGCCCGGACCGATACATCGCCGTACTTGACGGCCATCGCCCCTCGTTCGGCAGTACGGTCTTCAGACAGCACTTCAAGCTGCACGGCCAGATTGGCATCGGTGAAATATTCGACATCCACTTGACGGACGTACGCTTTTTTCTCCTCCCAATCAAGCTGCTCAACTTGGTATTGCGTCCCTTCGTGCAAATAGATCGCTTCTTCATGGAGTAGCGTCATCGCGCTGAAGCGATCCATCTCACCGATGACACGATGGCGGGCGGTGTCAGAAACATCGATAATGACGACATTTTCCTGCGCCGCAGAGCGCAAACTAATGTTTTGCGCCGGAAACGCTTCGCTCATCCAATGCCAGCGGCCGCCGCGCTCATAAAGCACCCCCTGCTCAGCCAAAAAATCGAGCACTTCTTCGACTTCGACTCCACCAAACGTCTCGCCGCGCCGAAACGGAAGCTCGTACGCGGCGCATTTAAGATGGTCGACTAAAATGAGCATATTATCCGGATTGATGCGGGCTGTTTCCGGCGAGCGAGCGAAGAAGTATTCCGGATGGGCGGCGATGTACTGGTCAAGCGGACTTGAACCGGCCACCATAATCACGAGCGAATCGCCATGGCGGCGGCCGGCGCGGCCGGCTTGCTGCCACGTGCTGGCAATCGTTCCTGGGTAACCGGCGAGAATGCACGCCTGCAGCTGGCCGATATCAACGCCAAGCTCGAGCGCGTTTGTGCTGACCACCCCGATAATGTCCCCGCTGCGCAGCCCCTTTTCAATCGCGCGCCGTTCGTTCGGCAAGTAGCCGCCGCGGTAGCCGCGGACCGTCGTTTCCCCAATCCGCCCCTTCACCGCCGCCTGCAAATGGCTTAAGATAATTTCGGCGCGGACGCGGCTGCGGGCGAACACAATCGTCGGAATGTGGTTGCGTAAAAGCTGCCGCGCCAGTTCGACCGCCGTTTTCGTCGCACTTTGACGGACGTTCATCGTCCGCTCGACGACCGGCGGATTGTAAAACACGATATGTTTCCGTCCGCGCGGCGCCCCGTTGTTGTCAATCAGCGCCACCGGTTCGCCAATCAGCCGCTCAGCCAACTCCTGCGGATTGGCGATCGTCGCCGAGGTGCAAATAAATGTCGGCCGGCTGCCGTAAAAGGCGCAAATCCGCTTTAGGCGGCGGATGACGTTCGCGACATGGCTGCCGAACACGCCGCGGTATGTATGCAGTTCGTCGATGACGACGTAGCGCAACTGTTCAAACAGCGACATCCATTTCGTATGGTGCGGCAAAATGGCGGTATGGAGCATGTCCGGGTTGGTGATGACAATATGGCCGGCCTGGCGGATTTTTTGCCGCAGCGCCGGCGCCGTATCGCCGTCGTATGTATAGCTGTAAATCGGCGTTCCCATCTCGGCGATGATTTCATGTAATTCGTTTTTTTGATCTTGGGCGAGCGCCTTGGTCGGAAATAAGTAAAGAGCGCGGCTTTCCGGCGCCTCCGCGATCGCTTGCAGCACAGGCAAATTGTAGCAGAGCGTTTTGCCGGATGCCGTCGGCGTCACGGCGACGATGTTCCGCCCGCTTCGCACCGCCTCATACGCTGACGCCTGGTGCGTGTAAAGCGAGGCGATGCCGCGCGCTTCAAGCGCCGCGCGCAGCCGCGGATTCAATTCGGTCGGAAACGGAACTGTGTCGGCTTCTTTCGGCTCAATTTCATGCCAATGAACGACGTTCGGGTCCTGACGAAGCTGTTCGATCCACTCGGAAAGCGTCTGTTTGTTCACGTTGCCAATCACCTCGTTTCTATTTTACATGCATCATTGCCGTTTGCACTAGCAAAACGCGGCGAAAAGCGGGCGTCTTTCGGGAAGCGAAGCGCAACACGGCTCGGCTGCATGCCCTTCCGTCCGCCATGCCCAGCCGGCCGTTCGCGCCGCAAAACAAAACGCCCAGCCGTTACGGCTGGACGGAATGAATCGGCCGATGGCCGAGTCGGGCGGAGAGTTCTTTGCCGATTTGGCGCATGCGCGCAGCAAGCCTCATGATGCGGCCATCCGTCATGCGGATCGTCGGGCCGGAAACGCTGACGGCGGCGACAACGCTTCCTGTATAGTCGAAAATCGGCACCGCGACGCAGCGGATGCCATATTCATTTTCTTCCAGGTCAAGCGCATATCCGTTTTGCCGAATGGTGTCAAGCTCGCGGAAAAACGCCTCGCGGTCGGTGATCGTCCAATCCGTATGTCTGGGCAACCCTTTCCGGTCGATGATCTCGGCGGCGACAGCCGGCGGCAAGCTGGCTAAAATCGCCTTGCCAACGGCCGTGCAATGCATTGGCGCCCGCTTGCCGACTTTCGAATGCATGCGCAGCGTTTCCGTTCCTTCCAATTTTTCAATATAAATGACTTCCCCTTGGTCATAGACGACGAGATGGACCACTTCGTTCGTCTCTTTCTCGAGCTGGCGCAAATACGGACGCGCCTCTTGGCGCAAATCAATCGAGTCAAGCAGTTTCGAGCTGATTTCCAAAAACTTGTAGCCAAGCTTGTAACGCTCTGTTTCCGGATGCTGCTCGATGTAACCGTATTGGGCGAGCGTCGTTAAAATGCGGTAGACGGAACTTTTGTTAATGTCCATTTGTTTCGCGATTTCCGTCACGCCTAGCCCGTCTTTTTTCGCACTGACGATGTCAATAATTTGCAACGCCCGACTTACAGATTTCACTATATTTTCTTTTTCCATTGCCTTCACCTCAATTTGTTCTCTCCGCCCACCATTATACACGAACGACCGAGCGTTTGCAGGCAGGCAAAACCGAATCCCGCAAACGCACCGTCCGGCAGCAATGGGGCATGCGCGCCCCCTTCGCTGGCAGCAAACCATCATCTTTACGAAACGGAAACAGCCGGCGCTTTGGCGGCGACAAACATATTGCGGAGCGTGCCGATGCCGTCCACTTCACATTCAATGACTGTTCCCGGGCCAACCAGCTCAGCGCCGACCGGGCTTCCGGTTAAAATGACATCGCCCGGCTGCAACGTCATGACATGGGACAAATAGGAGATCATTTTGCTGATCGAAATGATCATGAGCTCTGTCGGGCTGTTTTGTTTTTCGACGCCGTTCACGCGCGCTTTCACCGACACCGACAGCGGGTCAAGCTCCGTTTCAATAACCGGGCCGAGCGGCGTGAACGTATCAAACGATTTTCCAACCGTCCAATGTCCATGATTTCTCGCGCCCGCACATCGAGCGCGCCGCGAAAGACGCCGGGGAAGGCAAGCACATTGTTCACTTGGTTCGGCAAATCCGACCGGCCGGTTGCCACGATGGCGGCGCCGGCGGTCTTTGCCTCATCCGGCATAATTTCCGGCACCGGATTGGCAAGCGCAAACACGATCGCGCCGCGGTTCATTGTTCGGACCATCGCCGGCGTCAACGCGCCGGCAGCCGAAACGCCGATAAATACATCGGCGCCCTTGATCACATCAGCGAGCGTTCCCGCCAGGCGCTCCCTGTTTGTTTGTTTCGCCAAGTCTTCTTTTAGCGCGTTCATGCCGTGCAGACGACCTTCGTAGATTGGCGGAAATTTCTTTGCACGGCTCTGCCACACCTGGCGAATAAATGACGCTTAAGTCATTCATATCAACGACCGGCACTTCCAGCTCGACGGACAATTTTCCTTTTGCCTGCCGATGGACAAGCAATGCTTTTTCCCTTAACTGTTCCATATCCAATTCCTGGCTACTAACCTGAGCTCGTGATGCAATTTAATGCTTTAACGTTTTTCGTCTTTGCCAGTCATTGCATCCGACTGTTGTGTGACCGAACAACGCCGCTTAAAGACCCATGAATGGGTTTGTGAAGCGAGTCGTTGTTCGGTCTTCCGTCACGCTAAGGCGTGACGGAGGCAAGCCACACGATTGCCTTCGACAGTCGAAAATGGGCAAACCTCTTTTCTGTCAAGGATATGTTAAACTTCTTTGTTGCATCTATATAGGAGCGACCTCCCTTCTCATTATTTATTGAATTTTCTGATTTATAATTCATATAAGGAAGGAACAAGAGCGATGCCGCCCTTGCCCCTCGATTCCGGCGTCGGCTTATGGCTGCACAGCCGCAAATTTTGCTTTCGCTTCTTGGCGGCGGCGGTGCAAAATCGGCTCGGTATAGCCGTTTGGCTGTTCATAGCCGAGGAACACGAGGTCGCACGCCGCTTGGAACGCCACCGAATCATCGTAGTTCGGCGCCATCGGCCGATAGTTCGGATCGCCGGCATTTTGCTCGTCGACGACCTTCGCCATTCGCTTAAGCGCTTCAAGCACTTGCTCTTTCGTGCAAATGCCATGGTGGAGCCAGTTGGCGAGAATTTGGCTCGAAATGCGGAGCGTCGCCCGGTCTTCCATCAGCCCAATGTTATGGATGTCCGGCACTTTCGAGCAGCCGATTCCTTGATCGACCCAGCGGACAACATAACCTAAAATGCTCTGGCAGTTGTTGTCGATTTCTTCTTGAATTTCCTCTTCCGTCCATTGCGGGTTGTCGACAACCGGAATTTGCAAAATGTCATCGCGATAGTCGGCTCGCTCGTTCGCCAGCTCGCTTTGCACAGCCGCGACGTTCACTTGATGGTAATGAAGCGCATGGAGCGTAGCCGCCGTCGGTGACGGCACCCATGCCGTGTTGGCGCCCGCTTTCAGCTGCGCCCCTTTTTGCTTCAGCATTTCGGCCATCAAATCCGGCATCGCCCACATCCCTTTGCCGATTTGCGCCCGGCCGCGGAAGCCGGCGGCAAGCCCAACGGCAACGTTCGATTTTTCATACGCCTGCAGCCAAGTCGATGATTTCATCTCGTTTTTGCGCAGCATCGGCCCTGCTTCCATCGATGTATGAATCTCGTCGCCCGTCCGGTCGAGGAAGCCGGTGTTGATAAAGACGATGCGGTCGCGCACTTGGTAGATGCAGTTTTTCAAGTTGAGCGACGTCCGCCGCTCTTCATCCATGACGCCGATTTTGATCGTGTTCCGCTCGAGGCCGAGCATGTCTTCGACGCGGTCAAACAGCTCATTGGCAAACGCCACTTCCGCCGATCCGTGCATTTTCGGCTTGACGATGTAAATCGAGCCTTTGCGCGAGTTCAAATAGCGCGTATTGCCGATGAGCGAGTGTTTCATGATCAAGCTCGTAATGACGGCATCGATGATCCCTTCATGCACTTCTTCGCCATTCGCATGCAAAATCGCGTTGTTCGTCATTAAGTGCCCGACGTTGCGCACGAACATAAGCGAACGGCCCGGCAGCACAAGCTTTCCGCCATCCGGCGTTTCATAGACGCGATCCGGGTTTAACGCCCGCGTCATCAGCTTGCCGTTTTTCTCAAACGTCGCCGTCAAATCGCCTTTGATGAGGCCGGACAAGTTGCGGTAGACAAGCACTTTGTCTTCGGCATCAACGGCCGCCACCGAATCTTCGCCGTCCATGATCGTTGTGACCGCCGCTTCGAGCACAATGTCTTTAATGCCGGCTTTGTCCGTTTTGCCGACCGGATGCTCGCGGTCGATTTGAATTTCAATGTAAAGACCATTGTTCTTCAGCAACACCGCTGTCGGATGTTGCGGGTCGCCTTGGAAGCCGACGAATTTTTCCGGCTCTTTCAGCCCTGTCGTCGCCCCTCCTTCAACCGTCACGACGAGCCGCCCGTCCACAACCGCGTATTGGACTGCGTCTTGATGGGAATATTCGGCAAGCGGCACCGCCTCATCCAAAAACTTCCGTCCGTAGGCGATGACTTTCGCCCCGCGCACCGGGTTGTACGATGAACCGCGTGAGGCGCCGTCTTCTTCGCTGATGGCGTCGGTGCCGTACAGCGCGTCATATAAGCTGCCCCAGCGGGCATTGGCGGCGTTCAGCGCATAGCGGGCGTTTGTGAGCGGCACGACGAGCTGCGGCCCGGCTTGCACGGCAATTTCATCATCCACATTTTCTGTCGTAATTTCGAAATCCTCGACTTCCGGCTCCAAATAGCCGATGTCTGTCAAAAATGCTTTATATTCGTTAAAATCAAAGCGGCCGCGATGCGCTTTATGCCACTCATTCAATTTTTCTTGAATTTCGTCGCGGCGGGCGAGCAATTCTTTGTTGCGCGGCGTCAAGTCGGAAATGAGCGCGCCGAAATCGCTCCAAAACTTGTCTTGATCCAACCCGCTGTTCGGCAGAAGCTCCTCGTTGACAAAGTCGTACAACACTTTGGCGACTTGGATGTTCCCTTTTTGTACGTATTCGCCCATTATTCTCTTCCCCTCTCTTGTTTCTTATTACGAAACATCGTTTCCCAATTTCTCTAAAAAGATGATACCATGAAACGAAATGACTGGCAATCGTTTTCAAAAAATTTTCATTTCACTGTCGACGGCGTCTTTGTCTCTACACAACGCCCCGGCGTCGGGAACAGCTTGCCGGCGTTGAGAAAGTTTTTCGGGTTAAACACGTCGCGGATGGCCGTTTGCGCCAAAATTTCCTCGTCAGTGAAGATGAAGCGCATCTCTTCTTTTTTCTCAATGCCAACGCCATGTTCGCCGGTGATCGATCCGCCGACGGCTGCACACGCCTTGAGGCATTCGCTTCCGGCGGCAAGCACCCGCTCTGTCTCCCCAGGCTTGCTCGCATCAAACAACACAAGCGGGTGCAAATTGCCGTCTCCAGCATGGAAAATATTCGCAATCCGAAGCCCGTATTTGCGGCTGATGTTGGCGATTTCGTTCAACACTTCCGGCAGCCGGCTGCGCGGAATGACGCCGTCTTGCACTAAATAATCCGGCGAAATCGCCCCCATGGCGCCAAAGCCGGTTTTCCGGTTCGCCCACCAGCGCTCCCGTCCCCGGCTCATGCCGCCCGGGGGCATCGGCAAATTGCACATGGTCAATCAATGGTTCATAGGCCGCAAACGTCGCTGTCACATCGCGCCCAAGCCGCGCCATATGGTAGATGTCGTATTGCACTTTCACATTTGCCCTGCCAAGAGCGCGAATGATGGCCACGACTTCATCAATATCCGTTAAAAAGTAGCCCGGCATATCGAACGGATTGATCGGTTCAATCGTCAGCGTCAAACCGTGGACGCCGAGCGCAGCGGCCGCCTCATCCAAGCGGCGCATGTATATTTCTTTCGCCCGTTCCCGCGGCAAATCGGCCGGAACCACTCCAGCCATGCAATGAAGACGCGGCGCGCCAAGCGCGAGCGCATAGCGCACCCCTTCCTCAAGCGCACGGCGGAAATCGTCATGACGGCCGGGAAGAATCGCCAGTCCGCGCTCCCCCTTTTCCCAATCGCCGGCCGGCAAGTTGATCGTAACGAGCGACAGCCCGTATTCCTCCAGTTCAGCGGCAACCGCCTCAGGCGCCGCAGCGTACGGAAACTGGCACTCAACGTGCGAAAACCCGTGCTGCTTCGCCTTGGCAAAACCGGGCAAGAAACGGCGCTTCCGTGAAAATCGTCGAAACATTGACGGCAAACTTCATCATGAGGCCCCTTTCTTCTCCATTTCTTTCTTTTATTCGCCCCACCATTTGCCGATTCCTGCCTCACCGCGTTTCACCTTTCATGCCGTAAAAAAATAGCCGCACCCTTTCGACTTGCCGCTTTGATCTGTGCCATCGTCATAGAAAAAGGGCTGCTCCTTTTGGCAGCCCTTTTTGGCACTCAATCCTCATCGCTGGCGAAAAAACGCAAAATGTAGACAAACAAATTGATGAAATCAAGGTAAATATTGACGACAATCATCGGGATATCCGCTTCCGTAAAGCCGTAGCGGGCCAAACGGTTGATGTCGTAAATCGTAAAGCCAAGGAAAATCAAAATCCCCAAAGCAGCGATGCCCATTTGCCCGACGCTGGAAAATGGAATGAACCATTGGATGATCAGCAAGCCAAGAAGCGCAAACGCGCCAAGCATCAAAAACCCGCCGAGGAACGAAAAATCTTCTTTCGTTCTCGCCGCGTAAATGGCAACGCCGGAAAACGAGACGACGGCCAGCGCAAACGCTTTGAACACCGCCGCTGCACCGATGACGGACAAGTAATAGCCGATGAGCGGATAGAGCGTCGCCCCCGAGACAAACATAAACGCAAACATGAGCGGATAGCCGACCGCTTTTTTGCTGCGGGCGAAGATCATCACCAAAAGCAAAATGAGTTCCAAGCCATAGAGCGGCAAGTACATCCCGGCCGGCACCCATTGCCCGGCATACAGCCCTGCGGTCGCAACAGCCAGCGCCGCTAAAAAGGAAACCGCCAACTTCGCCACCGGGCTGTGCGGACGATAAACGGTCGAATGGTTCATGGCAACCCCCCTCCTTTTTCTTTCTAGTTTAGCATATATTTGTTTCTTGTCACAGCCCTTTCTTTTGGATTGACGCAGACGGCATGACCCATCGTTCAATCGATCGAAACCAGCGGGCGGCAAACCATTTTTTCAGCACCGGCGGAACGACAAGCAAAATAAAAAAATGCGGAACATTTGATAACTTGTCACAACAGCAAGATCGGCATGCGCTTCCCGCGCCAAAATCCCCATTTGATCCATACCCCCCGGCGCCAAAGCGATGAACGCTGTCAGCAACATCACCGGCAATTGCCGGCCCATCTCCCCAAGCGTTCCTGCCGTCATCGATGGAGGATTCGAAATGGTTCATGAAATCCGTCACTGTTTTTATCATTCCGACCATGACGCAGCGCTGCGCTCGTTCGATCTGCCAAAAGAACAGCAACGATTCACCGCACTCCCCGCTGAGGCGCTCAACGCATGCGCCAAGGAACCAGAAAGAAAGCCGATTGTCATCCTTCATCAAGAACGACGGTCGGTTTTTTTGTTCTCCACACCGGCAAACGATCAAACAAAAGCATTCCTCTTTGTTTTGCAGAGAGGAATGCTTCACTTCCCAATGAAATGCAAGAAATCCTCGCTTTTTTCGTCGATCGACGTCCGCTTAATCGGCGAATAAATCGGATGACAAATACCGCTCGCCGGAATCGGGCGCCATGCAAAGGACGCGTGCGCCTTTCGGGAGCTGTTTTGCCACTTTGATGGCGTAATAAGCGCTCGCCGCCGCTGAGGCGCCGACCAAAATGCCTTCCTTGGCCGCCAGTTGGCGCGCCATTTGCTGGGCATCCTCATCTTTGATCAAAAAAATGTCATCGTAAATCGAGCGGTTTAAAATTTTCGGGATAAACCCCGGACCCGTGCCGGGAATTTTGTGCGGCCCCGGCTTCCCGCCCGACAACACCGGCGAACCGTACGGTTCAACGACGTAAATGCGCAAATTTGGAATGCGCTTTTTCAGTTCCTCCCCTGTTCCCGTCACCGTCCCGCCGGTGCCGGCGGTGAGCACGAACGCATCGAGCCGCCCATCAAACGCCTCGTAAATTTCCACCGCCGTTGTATGGCGATGCGCATCCGGATTGGCCGAATTTTCAAACTGCATCGGAATGAAGCTGTCAGGGATTTCGCCAGCCAGCCGGTTCGCTTCATCAATTGCCCCTTGCATCCGCTTCTCCGCCGGCGTCAAATAAACTTCGGCTCCGTACGCCTTTAAAATTTTCACCCGCTCCACCGTCGCATTGTCGGGCATCGTGATGATGCAGCGATACCCGCGGGCGGCGCACACCATGGCCAACCCGATGCCGGTGTTGCCGGACGTCGGTTCGATGATCGTGCTTTTTCCAGGCGTAATTTTCCCTTCCGCCTCTGCCCGGCGGATCATTTCCCAAGCCGGCCGATCTTTGACGCTGCCGCCTGGGTTGAACGATTCGAGTTTTATATATACGTCCGCTCCCTCCCGATCCGGGAGACGGTTGAGCTTCACGATCGGCGTACCACCGATCAAATCTAAAATCGAGTCATACAATTTCACGATCGTCCCCAACCTTTTGCAAAATATTTGTTCGTCCCATTCATTATAAATGATTTTTCCGTGAAAATCCCCACCACTTGGTGAGTGCGGTATACGCTCCTGATCCGTGAGGGTATACTGAAAATGGCCAAAAAAGGCAATAGGAAAGCAGAGGTGCCCGATTTTAGGCATCTCGTATAACCTGTCTGCCTTTTGGCTAGACTAAATAAGTTGTGGTTGGCGGAACGGCTCTTTGCGGGAGATCATGCAAAAGATGATCACCAACATCCGCCGAGCAATGGCGATGAGGGCTTTTTTCTTCCCGCACCGGGCCGCCAACGACCAAAACTTTCGGGACAAGGGATGCGTCTTGGATCGAGCTGCTGACCATGCCGCCTCGCATAACGCCGATCGGAGATGGGGATTGCCTTTTGTCGTGCGCGTGCTCTTTCGCTTTCCGGCGCTTTCATGGTTGCCGGGGGACAATCCAGTCCATGAAGCCGCCCGTTCCGGCGTTTCAAAGACGCTCATGTCGGTTCCCATCTCGGCGATGATGACGGCGGCGGTTTGTTTTTTCACTCCGGGCATGGTCATCAGCAGGTTCACTTCCTCGCGATACGGCTCGAGCAGGCGGTCGATGTGYTGGTCGACTTCTTCGATGAGCCGCTCCAATTCCTCMACGTGTTTCCACAAGAGGCGAAGGAGACGGAGCTCGTGTTCGGTCAAGGTGCCGAGCAGCGAATCGTACACCGCTTGCTTTTTCTTTTTGAGCCTTCCGCGCAGGCATTGATCCAACTCGTCCTTGTCCACGTATCCCTTCTCCAGCAGCCGGGCGAGGATGTCTTTTCCGGAAACGCCGAAGAGATCGGAGAGGACCGAGCCGAGTTTGACATTGGAAGACTCGAGCACTTTTTGAATCCGGTTTTTCTCCGAAGTCAGCTGTCCGACCCACTTTTTGCGGAGGCGGGTAAAATCCCGCAATTCGCGAATATCCGCTGGGGGGACGAAACTTTTTTCAACGAGTCCATGGCGGAGCAGCTTGGCGATCCACTCGGCGTCCGAGACATCGGTTTTTCTTCCCGGGACATTTTTGATCCGCTGCGGATTGGCCAGTGTCAAGTCGACATAGCCCTCGAGGAAGGCGAAGACCGGTTTCCAATACACGCCGGTGGATTCCATGGCGACATGGGTAACGCCATGTTCTTCGAGCCACTCAAGCAGGTCGCCAAGTCCYTTCGAGAACGTGGAGAAGGTTTGAATGTCCTTTTGAATGTGTCCATCTTCTTCCCATAGCGCGCAGGCGACGATGGTTTCGGCATGAACATCCAATCCTGCGCAGCGAGGATAGATGACATCCATGATGAAAATCCTCCTTTTCGATGATCGAGTGCGCAAACAGCGAATCCACGGGAGACATGCGGCAGTTTTCCGTTCGTCGTCACCTTTCCTCTATCACAGGAAAGGGCGGACAATGGGTGGTGCACCCAGTGGATTCAAACACTTTTCCGTACAGGGTCTAAGCCACCATTAAGCATAACGTCCTGTTAAACTGTTTGCGCCTATTCTTCATTATGGGAAGAAAAGGGGGATTTTCATCCCTGGGTGGAGGGCAAACCATTGCCCATGGATCTTTTTTGTGAAACATTTTTGTGAAACATTAGATTGGAAAGCCCCTCATCTAAAAGTTTTAAAAAAATACAAGCCAGAAGATGCTCAAATGGAGGAAATCGATGAAATCATTGACGAATGCCTGGCAAAAATCGCAACGTATCTGACCTGATCTGATCGGCCTGGAGGCAACGGAAGAATGGAACGGTGTTGAAGGAAAGACTGCGTTTCCTGTCTTTGCAAGACAGCTGAATCGGAGGGCGGGGGCCAAAAAAATTCCCTGCCTCTACCCCTTTGCATAGATGGGGGAACGTTTCATCCTCCATCTGCTTGACGCTCCATGCCTCGGGCGCGGTATGATCATTGTCGTCCGCAGCCGAAATGCGTTACAATAGAAAGCAAATCGGCAACGACTGGAGGGACTTCAATGGCAAGACCGGACGAACGAGTCGTCATCGCGATTGACGGCTATCAATTCAAACGGGCGCGCGAGGCAAAGGAAGGGAAAATTTTCGTCACCTCGCCGATCGGGGCGAACTTTACGTTTGACATCAACGTCATGCGCAAGCTCATCGAGGCCATCGACCGCGACCCGGCGCTCGCGGAACAGTTCGGGCTTCCTTCCCGAGGGGCGAACGAATAAAAAGGAACGGCGGTTGGCCGTTCCTTTGTTGGTTTAGCGGAGAGAGGCCGAAGCTCCATTTTTTCCGCAGACGGCGGTGCTCCCTCACGAATCAAATCTTCTAGCGTCCTTGCCATGCCGCCCGCTCGCGGCCGAACGGGTCGTCCTCGACATGGCTGGCGGCCGAAAAGACAAAGGCCGCCTTGCGCTCGTTCGTATACGCCGGCCACGCTTCCGGCAAGTGAGCACCGTTCGGGTCTCCGGTGCGGGCAAACGAGAGCCAAGCGTAATGCATTTCATTGGCGATCGCCTCGCGCTCCGGCCGGTTGCCGACGAAATTCGCGACGCCCGGCTGATGGAGATTGTGAAACACAAACGGCAGCTCGAGCGCGTGGCATGCTTTCAGCTGGCCGCCGAACACCGGCGTCTCATAGTCAAAGCGGTACATGTACACATCCGCCCCTTGCGCCGCTTGGGCGTCCGCCGTCCGCAGCATCCCCTCGACAAATACGCGGTACGTCATGATGCGAAGCCACGTTTGCCAAGTAGGCGCCGACGGCTCCGCCGTTTCTTTGTAATAGCGGATGGCCTCTTCTGGCACCGGCCCGACTTCCCGGTTGATTCGGTCAAGAAGTTCCTTTTCGCCAAGCTTTGTCCATGACGGATCCGTCAAGGTAAACAAGTTGTACTCGTCTTTCGTCACGCCGATGAGAATCGGAATGCCGCTGGCCGCCCCGTAGCGGAGCGCTTCGATCGGATGGCGGCGCAATACGCGGCCATCCACCACCGGACCGTACATGACCCCTGGACCGAGCGACAGCGCCGCCCGCAGCAGCTCCTCGGCAGGAATCGACAACAGCCGTTCGCGGTCGCCCGGACGGATGCCAGCCTTATCAAGAATGCGTTCGGTCATCGCCATCGCGGTCTCCGGCGAACGGAGAAGAAGCGATCCCGAACCGCTTTGCAACATGGCGCGCCGAAACAGCCCGCTGGCCTCCGGAAGCGACAACAGCACGCCGACGCTCGCCGCTCCGGCCGATTCACCGAAAATCGTGATGTTGTCCGGATCACCACCAAACGCCGCAATGTTCTCCTTCACCCAGCGCAGCGCCGCCACTTGGTCCAAAATGCCGAGATTCCCGGCTTGCGCGTACGCTTCGCCGAACGAATCACCGAGATGCAAAAAGCCAAACACGTTCATTCGGTAGTTGATCGTCACGACAACGACATCGCCGTGTTTCGCGAACGCCGTCCCGTCATACCACGGCGAAGAACCCGAACCGAACAAAAAGGCGCCGCCGTGAATCCAAAACAACACCGGGCGCTTCTTCCCATCCGCCGCCGGCGACCAAATGTTCAAGTACAGCCCGTCTTCGCTCGGCGCCTCGCTCATCCGCCCGAGCAATCCGCTGAAAATCGGATCCGACGGCTGCATCACGACAGGACCGAACGATGTCGCCTCCCGCACCCCATCCCACGCATCGGGCGGCTCCGGCGGCAAAAACCGGCGCTCACCGACCGGCGCTTTCGCGTACGGAATTCCTTTCCAAACAAAAACGCCTTCATTCATTTCCCCGCGCAACCGTCCGTACCTTGTTTCAACAACGGTTCGCTCCATCCCCATACCTCCTGAATATTCAAATGATTCAAGAAATATTATAAACCACCACCCCTCCCACGTCCATCGTTTTGCACCCGCATGAGAGGTGCTCATGCCGCTTCGAAAAGAGAGATGCCTCGCCCATGTACAAAAGTAAAGATAGCCGCAGCCGAAGCAGTGAACACCATGAAGGAGATGATTCGAGGCGCGATCACGCCAAAAACATTTTGTTTAAGTCACTCCATGCATGGTATCAAACTCAAGCCCCCAATGTATACGGATTTCCCGGACTGCCGCCAATGCCAGCGCGCCGGTTCACAATGTTGCCCCATGCGTCATACTCGTATTGGACAACGACATTTCCGCTTGCGTCCGTCAATGCCACGACATCTCCATGACCGTTCAAATGATAGTAGTAAGTGGCTCCGCCTTTCGTCATCGTGACCGGGTGGCCCAATGCGTCCCATGTATATTCCGCTGTGATGATGTTGTTGGCGTCTGTTTCAGCCGATAAACTAAGAAATACGTATCATCCCCTAAAAACAGATCCATGATGCCAATCCTAGCATCATGGATGCTCATTAGTTAAAGAAATGGACGATCCATTCCATATCTTCCAACTATAACACATAATAATCACATCCCTGAATCCGTGATAAAAACGCGTTCAAACTGCTGAGAAAGCTTGATAAATCAACAAATATCACACTTTTTGCTTTTCACTCAATAAGTGAACATCCGAAACTGGGCTAAACCCTTGATATGATTACGTTTTCCGGTGCTTTTGATGAGCTGCTGTCACGGATTCAGGCACATCGCTTTCGTTACACCATTCTCCTATGATTTGACGTTCTTCCTCCGTCAACTTCTCTAGGCATTAGCTCAATAACCGGCAAACGTAACGAACATTTCCGTGTTTCTTGCCCCCCTTTGTCCACATATTTGCGACAACGTTCTAACACATCGGTAAACAGCTGAATGACATGAAAATAATCCACCACATGTGTCGTCTCTGGGCAAACCCCTTGAATCGCTTTTTTCATCGCTTGGGACCCAATCGCTCACGACACACATGAGTCCATGCACGTCCAATGGCTTCCTGTTCTTTCCTGCTTCACTGGCATACACTTCTCCCGGCATCCATGATCGCCACTCCGTAGTCATGCCCTTTTCGAAAAGCAAACTCATTTTCACGAAAAGCCCTTGGAACGAGGAAAGGCTGTTTGAGAAGCTTCAAGAACGGGTTCTTCCCCAGATCGAACGCCTGGCCAAACGGACCCCAATCAGCCCCTTTTCCTTTCGATGGATGATACGATTTGCCAAAAAACGAAGCCTTCGTCACGGGCAACGCACGTCATTCAAGGATGTGATTGTCATGACTCCCATAAAGATCATCAAATGGTCTGGGGGCATTCGCTCGTTTGGCTGATGGTGCACACCTTCACGCAAGCGTTTCCGTTCGCGTTCCACTTGTATGACAAAAAGGTGGAAACCAGCAAAATGGACCTGGCAATCGAGATGCTTTCCTTGTTCAAAGGGAAACGGGCTCGTCCGATGTATGTGCTTATGGATTCATGGTATCCGTCCAAGGAACTCATCGAAGCCTGCCTGAAACAGGGATTCCATGTCATCGCCATGCTCAAGACGAACCGGATTCTTGATCCGAAAGGCATCGCCATCCAAACCAAGTCGTTGGCCCGCTATATCAAGCCTCAAGCCCCCGCCTCGTCACGGTGGGTCAGGAGCGTTACCGCGTGTATCGCTATGAGGGGTCGATCCATGGCCTCGATGACGCGGTGGTGCTGCTGGCTTAGAAGGCGGATCAGCCGATGACTCCGGACCATCTCCGTGTCTTCTTGAGCACCGATCGGGAGCTTAGCGACGAAGACATCTCGCGTTACGATGCCCAGCGTTGAACGAGCGAATGCGCTTTCCAGCAGGCGAAAGAGCAACTGAAGCTAGATGGATACCGCGTTCGCCATGTTCGGGCGGTGAAACGGTATGGGGCAGTGGTGCTTTAGCCTGCGTGTACAGCATTGCCGAATCCCAACAAACCCTTTCCGCTGGGCTGGAGTTGCTTCGATCGCGGAAAGGCCACAGCATCGTCGAGTTCATTGATAACGCTGCGAAGCAAGATATTCCCATTGATGCGATCAAAAAACAGCTCCATGTCGCCTAAGGAGTACCCTGTTTACCTCTTATGACATGGAAATTATTATAATGAAAAATACTCATCTACAGATAAAAAAACTATTTAAAACATTTCTATATTTTGTTAAAATTATATAAAACCTGAATCCGTGATAAAGACGCGTTCAAAGCTGCCAAGAAAACTGGATCAATCAACAAAATATTGCACTCGGGGTTCTTCACCTAATAGGTGAACATTCGAAATGGAGTCGAAGTCTCGACACGATTGGGTTTCCCAGCATTTTTGATACACTTCTGTCACGGATTCAGGATAAAAGATTTTGTTCAATCCATTTTCCAGTAAAAGGTGAAAGTGTAAATGAAGAAAATAATTCTTCCTGTAATTTTATTTATCAATCCAGGCGTGTTGATTATCCAATAAAATCCAAAGGGTATAGAAAAAAGAGCACCTTTCCTGTAGAATGTGAGTAACGACACAAACAAACCCAGGAGGTGCTCTCTATGAACAAGCATACCACACTCCCGAATTTGATGCAAAAACTTGTTTCGGATGAAGAGATTCAACTGATTGCCGAAGCGGTTGGGTATCGTGATTCGTCTCGAACCTTTACGTTGCGCGAGTTGATTCACTTCTTCCTGCTGGCCGCCATGCATCAATGGAAAAGCTTTCGCCACGGAGCCGATGTGGGGCCTCTGTATGGATTGCCGCGATTCCATTATTCCACAGTATCCAAGAAAGCGAAAGAAGTTCCCTATGACATCATGAACCGCTTGTTGGCGTTGATCATTTCCAAGTGCAACCGCCAAACCCGCCGCTCGCTTCGGTTTCCCAAACCGCTTCGGGTGGTGGATTCGACGACCGTCACGGTCGGGAAAAACCGCCTGCCATGGGCGCCATATCACGGCGAACGCGCCGGTTTCCCGACC